>CANRIG010000029.1 GCA_947630595.1 uncultured Lachnospiraceae bacterium
GATTCAAATCGCTGCAAGCCGCTTAGATTCGGCGGTTGCGGCGATTTTCTACTTACACAACTGTTAAAGACCGGATTTTAACAGAGTTTCGCTCAGGTGTAAATATTGACACTACACCATTCCAGCTGTATAATAAAACAAAGATGTAAATTTAAATTTTACATCATGGGAGGGATACGTATATGAAATATGTTCAGATTATTTTCAGCCCCACAGGAGGAACGGAAAAGGTTTCCAAAGCGGTCGCAAAGAACTGGCCGTCCGTGGAGACCGTCGATTTGTCTGCCCCGGGCGGGGACGGTTCGCAGATCGTTTTCGGGCCGGAAGACGTGGCCCTGATCGCCATGCCGTCGTTTGGGGGACTTGCGCCGCAGATCGCGCTGGAAAGGCTGGGGAAAATAAAAGGAAACGGAGCAAAATGCGTACTCGCGGCTGTTTACGGGAACCGCGCCTATGAGGATACCCTCGTTCAGATGGAAGACGCCGCTGAGCGCTGCGGGTTTCAGGTTATCGCCGCCGTTTCCGCCGTTGCCGAGCACTCCATCATGCACCAGTACGCTGCGGGGCGGCCAAATCGCGCGGACTGCGAACAGCTCGCCGGTTTTGCGGACCAGATTAACAGAAAGCTCCAAAGCGGCGATTTGACAAAGCCTGCAATTCCCGGGAACCGGCCGTACAAAAAAGCCGGAGCCGTCGGCCTTGTGCCAAAAGCCGGCTCCGCCTGCACGGAATGCGGTCTGTGTGCAAAACAGTGCCCTGTACAGGCAATCGATCGGCAGGCGCTCAAAACGGCCGACGGAAAAAAGTGCATCTCCTGTATGCGCTGTGTTTCCAACTGTCCGCAGAAAGCGAGGAAGGTCAACGGAGTCATGGTATCCGCTGCGGCGCTGGCGATTAAGAAAGCCTGTTCCGTGCCGAAACAAAACGAACTGTTTCTCTGATACGTCAGAGGCTGCCGCAAAATACGACAGGCGATAAGTTTGCCATAAGCCGGTATTTTGCGGCAGCTCCCCGACTGAAAATAAACGGTCACTGTATTTCAGAGACGGCAAACAACACCGCTTCTCCGCTGATCGTGATCCTGCCGTTGCCTGACAGGCGGCAGTGAAGCGTGCCGCCCCGCTTTGACGCCTGGCAGGCTGTGATTTCTTTCTTATTTAATACCTTCGACCAGTAATCTGCGATCTGGCAGTGGGCGGAGCCGCAGACCGGATCCTCCGGTATGGACAGCTTAGGACAAAAGCTGCGCGATACGCAGTCGGCATCCGTTCCCGGAGATGTCACATTTTGTATCCGCCCTTCTATTTTCATAAGAAGATTCTGATCCGGAACCATGTTACGGACGATTTCTTCCTTTTCAAAGACACAGATCAGATCGAGCCCCAGAACCGCCCTGACCGGGCGGATGCCGAAAGCGGCTTCCATATCGTCCGTGATCGGAATCTCCTTCAACTCGTAAGTCGGAAAATCCATCTCATACAGATTTTTTCTGCGGGTGACCGTAAGCCTGCCGCTCAGGGTGTCAAATTCCACCCTGTCGGAATCCCGGTCGTAATAATTGAGGATGACGAAAGCGGACGCTAAAGTGGCGTGGCCGCACAACTCGACTTCCGTGCCGGGCGTGAACCAGCGCAGGCGATAACCCTGCTCTTCCTTTACGATAAATGCCGTTTCTGACAGATTGTTTTCCCCGGCGACCTGCATCATCCATTGCTCCTCAGGCCATCGGTCCATGACGCAGACGGCCGCAGGATTTCCGTGGAACACCGTATCTGTGAACGCGTCGACGATATATTGCTTCATGACTTCTTCTCATCCATCCTTTTTTGCGGTATCGGGCGAAACCGCCCCGACCGCATTTGCCATAGGGCGCGTTTTACTGCGCCATTGCCAGCTTCAAAGCCCTGGCGAGCTGATCCGGGCAGGAAGTCGGGCGCGGACCGCAGTGAATGCCTTCCAGGCGTGCGATCGCGTCGGTTACTTTCATACCCTCCACGAGGCGCGCGACGCCCTGCGTATTGCCGGAGCAGCCGCCGATAAATTCCACGTGCTTGATGACATCTCCGTCCAGCTCAAAACGGATTTCCTGTGAACAGACATCTTTTGTTTTGTATACCAGCATTGTAAATTCCTCCTGTCCGTGCCCCGGAGGGCCGTTTTTGTTTGATATTTTTTAAAAGTATAACGTCTTTTTTGCGCAGATTCAAGATAAATCGTAGATAACGCGCGCGGGATGTGATAAACTGGTTACGGTTTACTGTGGAGAAAAGCGAAAGAGAGGCTATTTAAATATGAAGAAAACAGGAATTATCGGAGCGATGGAGATTGAGGTGGCGCAGCTGAAGCAGGACATGGAGATTCAGCGTGAGGTCAGGAAGGCCGGAATGGATTTCTGCGAGGGCCTGCTGAACGGCCGGCCGGCCGTGGTGGTGCGCAGCGGAATCGGCAAAGTGAATGCGGCGGTCTGCACGCAGATTCTGGTCGATGAATTTCAGGCGGATGCGGTGATCAACACAGGCATCGCCGGTTCGCTGAACGCGCAGATCAATATCGGCGACATCGTGATTTCCACCGACGTGGTGCATCACGACATGGACGCGGTGAACTTTGGATATGAACCGGGCCAGATTCCGCAGATGGACGTTTTTTCGTTTGAGGCGGACAGGGAGCTGGCGGACTGCGCGGAGCGCGTGTGCCATGAGGTCAATCCTGAGATTCAGGTATTCCGCGGGCGCGTGGTCAGCGGAGACCAGTTTGTGGCCGACAAAGCCGTAAAAGAGCGCATCACCGGGCTGTTTCACGGTTACTGCACGGAGATGGAGGGCGCGGCGATCGCGCAGACGGCGTATTTAAATCAAATTCCGTTTGTAATTATACGGGCAATCTCCGACAAGGCGGACGACAGCGCTTCGGAAGATTATCCGGCTTTTGAGCGCAAGGCGGCGCAGCACTGCATCCGTCTGGTGGAGCGTTTGGTGACGGAAATCTGAGCGTTCAGAAAGAAACTGAATTGGAATCCCTTTTGAAAAACAGAAGCGAAGAAAAAATCTGACGGTCGCGGATATTGATTGTGATGTAGCAAAACAGCAAAAAACTCTGACATTTGTCGAACGATTTTGCTTTGCAAATACGATTTTTGCGGCTATAATGGCGATGCTTGAGTGTTTGCGGCGACTGGCGCCGTCGCGGATGACTGAATCCGTCCGAAAGGATTGCATCGCTCAGACAATGATCAAAAGGGGGATTCCATATGCTACAGTTTATCATGGATCGAAATCTGCTGCTCTACGTGCTTGCGGCCGCCTGCCTGGCAGGGGTGGCCAGCCAGATGATTTTGAAACAAATATACGACGGATTGATAAGAGACACGAAGAATACGGGCGAGCCGGACAGTAAATTTATGCAGCAGCTCCGGCAGCGGTTTCAGTACTGCAGGCATTTGAATGAAAAGGTCGGGGACGTGCACGCGCTGATTCGGAAGGGGCTGATGGAGTACCGGTTCTGGGGCATGAGCCTGCACCGCTGGAAGCGGCTGGGCCTCTGGTGCCTGACGGTGAGCCTGGCGTGCGCGTTTGCGGGCAGTCTTTCGGTGGTGCGCGGCGGCGGTGCTTTGGTGACAGGCAACATGTATTTCTGGATGGGCCTGCTGGCGGCCGCGTTGACGGCGCTGGCCTACGGCATTGCGGATACGGGCTTTCGCCGGCGGTCGCTGGAGGTGCGGCTCGTGGATTATCTGGAAAACAGCGGGGCCGTGCGCGACTACAGCGAAAACGCCGCCGAAGAATTTGCGTCGGAGAGCGCCTCCGGGGGCTCCATCGTCCCGGTGGAATCGGGGCGCAGGGTCAAGCGGCGCATGCGCGCGGAAACCGCGGCCGCCTCCTCCCGGGCGCAGAAGGAGAAAAACGACCTAAAGGAGAATCTGGCCCGTATGAAAACGGGAATGCAGGAGACCGCCGCCGGGCGGGAGCGGAACGCGGAGCTTTTGCGGCAGATGGATCCGCAGGAGCAGGAACGGATTCTGCGGGAAGTGTTGAAAGAATTCTTAACATAAAATCTCTTGCACAAGCAAAAGGTGTCTGCTAAAATAGATTATCAGTAAGAAAATCCGCGAATCCTGCAGGATTTTGCGGGGAAATACAAGGTAAGGAGATGTGGTGGTTATGGGAAACAAAGTAACGTTTGATTATTCAAAAGTGTCCGGATTCGTCGCGGAGTCCGAAGTGGCATCCATGAAGAAGATTGCTGCGGACGCGAAAGACCTGTTGCTGGCCAGGACAGGCGCGGGCAATGATTTTCTGGGCTGGATCGACCTCCCGGTCGATTATGACAAGGAAGAATTTGCCAGGATTAAAAAAGCGGCAGCAAAGATTCAGGGTGACAGCGAGGTACTGCTGGTGATCGGCATCGGCGGCTCCTACCTCGGGGCGAGAGCGGCGATTGAGTTCCTGCGCCACAGCTTCTACAATGTCGTACCGAAAGAAGTCCGCAGGACGCCGGAAATCTACTTCGTGGGCAACAGCATCAGCAGCACGTATCTGCAGGAACTGATGGATGTCATCGGGGAGCGGGATTTTTCCGTGAATGTGATCTCCAAGTCTGGCACGACGACAGAGCCGGCTATCGCGTTCCGCATTTTCAAGGCGATGCTGGAGCAGAAATACGGCAAGGCAGAGGCGGCGAAGCGGATTTACGCCACGACAGACAAGGCGAGAGGCGCGCTCAAGAGCCTGGCGACGGCGGAGGGCTACGAGACGTTCGTGGTTCCGGACGACGTGGGCGGACGCTTTTCCGTGCTGACGGCGGTCGGACTTCTGCCGATTGCGGTCAGCGGCGCGGACATCGACCGGCTGATGGAGGGCGCTGCCTCCGGCAGAAAGCGCGCGCTGGAAGCGGACTTTGAGGAAAACGACGCGCTCCAGTATGCGGCGATCCGCAACATCCTGCACAGAAAAGGAAAATCCATCGAGGTTCTGGCGAACTACGAGCCGAGCCTGCACTATGTATCGGAATGGTGGAAACAGCTTTACGGCGAGAGCGAAGGAAAAGACCAGAAGGGCATCTTCCCTGCGGCGGTAGATCTGACGACGGATCTCCATTCTATGGGTCAGTATATCCAGGACGGCAGCCGTACGCTTTTCGAGACGGTTCTGAGCGTAGAGGAATCCAGGTGCACGCTGACGATCGGCGAGGAGCCGACGGACCTCGACGGCCTGAATTATCTGGCGGGCAAGACCATGGATTTTGTGAATAAAAATGCAATGAACGGGACGATTCTTGCGCACACCGACGGCAATGTGCCGAATCTTCTGATCCGCATCCCGAGACAGGACGAGTTCTGCCTGGGCGAGCTGTTCTATCTCTTTGAGTTTGCCTGCGGCGTGAGCGGATATATTCTGGGCGTGAACCCGTTCAACCAGCCGGGCGTCGAGAGCTACAAGAGAAACATGTTTGCGCTGCTCGGCAAGCCCGGATACGAAAAGGAAAGAGAAGAACTGCTGAAGCGGCTGTAAGCGCTGAGGCGGGGAACTGTTCTGCCGCGGCGGCGTGAGCCTGCGGGCGGGACAAAAGTCACATAAGATTTTCAAAGTGTGGGGTGTCATGGGGCGAAGCCTGATTTCGCTTCATGGCATCCCTGTATCTTTGTAACGTTGAAAGATACCGGAACGGAAAGCCCCTGTCCTGTGGCAGAGCAGAGGATTTCTGGTTCACGGTATTGTTTGCAGGGAGGAATATGCATGAATATTGTATTTCTGGAGGCGGGCAACCTGGGAGACGACATGCGGTTCGACCGCTTTTTTGAGCTGGGCGAGGTGCAGGTGTACACGCAGACGCCGGAGGACAAGATCGCCGAGCGCGTCGCGCAGGCGGATGCGGTGCTGGTCAACAAGCTGCCGATGAACGAGTCCACGCTGGGCGGTGCGGAGTTTGTGAAATACATCGGCGTCACGGCCACAGGCACCAACAACATCGACTATGAATATATGAAAAAACGCGGCATCACGGTGACAAACGTGGCCGGGTATTCCACCGACGTGGTGGCGCAGCACACGTTTGCGATGGTGCTGTATCTTCTGGAAAATCTGCGCTACTACGACGATTACGTGCGTTCGGGCGACTACTGCCACAGCAAATCGTTCTGTCACATGGACCGCCGCTTCTGCGAGCTCGCGGGCAAGACCTGGGGCATCATCGGGCTGGGCGCGATCGGCAAAAAGGTGGCCGCTATTGCCGGGGCTTTCGGCTGCCGCGTCATTTACTGCTCCCCGTCCGGGAAAAACAACAACGCCGACTATGAGCAGGTGGATTTCGACACGCTGCTGGCGGAGTCGGATATCGTGTCGGTACATACGCCCCTGACGGAGAAAACGTATCATATGATGGATTACGACGCTTTCTGCAAAATGAAAGAGAGCGCCATCTTCATCAACGTGGCCCGATTGTGGACGAAAAAGATCTGTACAAGGCGCTGCACAAGGAGAAAATCGCGGCGGCAGGGCTCGATGTGCTGGAGCAGGAGCCCATGGATAAGGACTGCCCGCTGCGCAAGCTGGACGACGACGACCGGCTGCTGATCACGCCTCATATTGCATGGGCGGCGGTCGAGGCCAGAACCCGCCTGCTTGACGAGGTGTGGCTGAATCTGAATGCATACAGAAACGGAAAAGAGAGAAACGTATGTCGGAAATAAAAGCCGGAGAAAACAAAGCTCCGGAAACAGAAGAAAGCAAAAATCTGGAAACGGAAGAAAGTAAAAATCCGGAAACGGAACAAAGAAATAATTCAGAAGCGGAAAAAGACAAAGTTCCGGAAGCGGAAGAAAATCAGGCGAAAAGCATGCAGGATAATATGAGACAATTAGCCTGCACGGCCGGAAGATGGGCGGCAGCGGCGGCTTATGCGCTGCTGCTGTTCTGGTACTGTTCGCACCCTGATTACTACGGCGGCGGGGGCCTGGCGGCGCTGTTTTCCAGTCCGCGGTCGTGGCTGATGATTGCGGGCACCACGGTTCTGATCGCCGCGAGCCTTGCGCCGAACCGGCTTTCCGGGCGGGCGAACCGCCTGTTCGGGACGTTCTGGTTTGCCCTGGCCCCGCTGATGGTATATTTTTCCTTGTTTTATCTGAATGCGGTGCGGTTTCAGATCGTATTTTCGCAGCTCAACCGCATCGCCCTGGCGTTTACGTTCTGGTTTTTGTATCTGGTGCTGTTTTTCCTGCTGCTGGTCACCGGGAGCGTCCGCTGGTCGGTGATTTTGCTGGCGGTGCAGGTGGCGCTGCTTGGCATCGTCAACTGCTTTGTCGTCGCATTCCGCGGCATGGCGCTCTCGGCCGGCGACCTGTTTTCCCTGCGGACGGCGCTGACGGTCGCCTCGTCCTATGAATACGAAATTGACTGGTATATTTATGCGGAAATATACCTGACCCTGACGCTGTGCATGCTCAGTATGAAAATCCGCCCCTTCCGCGTGTTCGGCTGGAAAGCGCGGGCGGCCGTGCTGTGCGTGTGGCTGGCGTTTGCGGGCACGTTTTATCACATATGCTGCAGGACGAGCTTTCTGGAGGATCACGACATCCGCTCGGAGGGCTTCACGCATCAGCTCCGCTACCGCAAATACGACATGATTTTCACGACGCTGTGCACCTGCTTTTATCTGGCGGCGGACAAGCCGGAGGGGTATTCCGCGGAGCGCGTGGAGGAGATCGCGGCGGACTACATCCCGCTGGGGGACGCGGCAGCACAGGCAGACCCGGATGAGGATGCGGCGGGATCCGATACAGGAACGGTGCAGAATGCAGCGGAACCAGATATAGGAACGGTGCAGAATGCAGCGGAACCGGATATAGGAACGGTACAGGATGCGGCGGAATTGGATACGGGGACGGAGCAGAGTACAGCAGGGACAGCGAATGCGGAGACGGGAACAAATGCAGGCTATGAGACGCCGAACCTCATCGTGCTGATGAACGAGTCCTTTGCGGATTATACAGACGTGGGCAAAGGCATTGCGTTTATGGAGGACTGCATGCCGTTCATCCACGGGCTCACGGAAAACACGATCAAGGGGACGGCGTACGCCTCCATTTTCGGGGCCAACACGCCCAATTCCGAGTATGAATTTCTAACCGGAAATACAATGGGCTTCCTGCCGCAGTCCTCGGTCGGCTTTCATTTGTTTGTGCGCGGAGCCATGCCCTCGCTGGCCTCGGAGCTGAAAAGCGCGGGCTACAATACGCTGGCGATACACCCTTACCGAGGCACCAATTACCGCAGGAATATCGTCTATCCGCAGATCGGATTTGACACTTATTATACGCGGCTTGATTTTCACCACCCCGACTATATCCGCAATTATATCTCGGATCAGGAGCTGGTGGACCGCATCATCGAGGAGTATGAAAAAAATCTGGAAACCGGGAAACCGCTGTTCAGTTACAACGTGACGGTGCAGAACCACGGCGGCTACAGCCGTTCCAATACAAAAAATCTGAAAGAGGTAATCCACGTGCTGACGCCGGGAATCGACGAGCCGGAGACGCAGATTCACGCCAATCTGATCCATGCCACGGACGAGGCGTTTGAGCATCTGATTGAATATTTTTCCACTCAGGAGGAACCGACGGTGGTAATCATGTTCGGCGACCACCAGCCGAATCTCGGGGAAGCGACCTACGAATACCTGCTGGGGAACGAGTCGGAGCTGACCATCGAGGAGCAGATGGAGAAATACAAGGTGCCGTTCATCGCCTGGGCGAACTACGATATTGAGGAGGAGACTATCGAAAAGACGAGCATCAACTATCTGTACAGCGTCCTGGCCGACCGCCTGAACCTGCCGATGACCGGATACCAGAATTATCTTCTGCAGCTGAGCGAGGAACTGCCGGTGCTGGCGGCAGGCGGATACTGGACGAAAGACGGCGCATTTTATGCGCTGAACGACGAGGAATCGCCATATTTCGACAAAGTCAATGAATATCACATATTAGAATATAATCATATATTCGGTAAAAAACACCGCTGCCTGGAGCTGTTCAACCTGCGCGGGAGCGCCGGCAATTAAATGAGGGAGGCGTATCCGGGCAGGATGGATACAGTCAGGGCAAGGAGAATAAAGCCAGGCGAGGCGGACATTCGGGCAAGGCGATACAGTCAGGCGAGGCGGTACATCCGGGCAAGGAGAATAAAGCCAGGCGAGGCGGGACATCCGGGCAAAGCGAATAAAGCCAAGCGAGCAGGCGCAGCCGGACGGAGCGAATGCAGCCAGGGCGGCGTCCTTAGCGCTCAATTCCCTTTCGCGCCGGAATCCCGCGGTCAAACGGATGCTTCACCTTGCGGATTTCGGAGACATAGTCGGCGGCCCCGATCAGCTTTTCGCCGGGGTTCTGCCCGGTGAGAATGACCTCGAGTTTCTGCGGCTTGTTTTTAAGAAAATCGAGCAGCGGGCCTTCCTCCAGAAGCCCGGCGCGGATGGTGTAGATGATTTCGTCGAGGAAGAGCACATCGTAATCCTCCCGGCAGGCCTTCTGAGTCACATATTGAAATTGTTTCGTGTAAAAGGCCAGCCGCTGCGCCTTTTCCTCCGGCGTCATGCGGAAGCTGAATTTTTCCTGTTCCAGGCCGTCGACGATCGTGATATTTTCGGAGAGCGAGAGCACCTTTCGCTCGCTCGTGGAGTTGTCTTTCATAAACTGATAAATCAGCACGCGGTACCCATACCCCGCCGCGCGCGCACACAGCCCCATTCCTGTGGTGGTTTTGCCTTTGCCGTCTCCGCAGTAAATGTGGATGAGGCCGGTTCTGGTTTCGTTTGTCATGGGAAAAGTCCTTTCTTTTGCAGGTGATTTTGCCGTGCGGCAGCCGGCAGTGAAACAGCGCCGCAGGCGAATTGCTGCACTGATGCTATGTTAGCACAACAGGGAAAAAAAGGAAAGCTGGAAAAACCGCGGTACATGAAGTATAATGGATTCATGGAGGATGACCATGAAAGAACGGCTGAAAAAAATAATAAGAGAATATTGGAATATTCGGGTTGAGATATTGCTGACGGCGGCGTTTGTCTGCGTGTTTTTTGCGTTAAACGGCGGGCAGATCGCGCAGGAGGTGTTTGCTCCGGTATCCGGCGATCGCGCAGAAGCAGTGGAGGCCGCGGGAGCAGGGCAGGGGGCCGGCAACGCAGAGGGTGAAGACGGCGGCGCGTCGAAGAAAGATTCCGCAGGTGCCAAAGACGGAACATCCGCGTCCGACAACGCGGATGGTGAAGACGATAGTATGTCGAAGAAGGATTCTGCGGATGGTCAGGATGGCGGTACATCGAAGAAGGATTCTGCGGATGCCAAAGCCGGAACATCCGCGTCCGACAATACGGATGGTGAAGACGATAGTATGTCGAAGAAGGATTCTGCGGATGGTGAGGATGGCGGCGCATCGAAAAAGGATTCTGCGGATGCCAAAGACGGAACATCCGCGTCCGACAACGCGGATGATGAAAACGGCAGCGCAACGAAGAAGGACTCCGCAGATGCCAAAGCCGGAACGTCCGCATCCGACAACGTAGATAACGAAAACGACAACACAGAGGATGAAGACGGCGGCGCGTCGAAAAAGGATTCCGCGGATGCCAAAGACGGAACATCCGCGTCCGACAACACGGATAGTGAAAACGACAACGCAGATAGTGAAAACGGCGACGCGGGCAGTACGGAGAGCGGAAGCCCCGACGACGCGGAAGGCAGCTCGGAAATCACCGCTTCCGGCGAGATCAGGGTCAGCGATATGCGGAATGGATATGAGCTGGTGGTGTACCGGCCTGCTCCGTTTGCACAGGAGACACAGGAAACCGAAACGCTGCGGGAGCTTGTGGATACCAGGGAGATGCGGGGCTACCGGCGGCTGTTGTCGCAGGAGCAGATGGAGCGTCTGGGCATCCGGGAGCAGGAAGTAGCGGAGCGGATGGGACTTACCGAGCAGGAGCTGGCGGAGTACCAGGCGAAAGAAATTTATCCGGCCGGGCGCTCCTTTTCTGTGCTTGAGGAGATGCTGTCGAACCGCATTTCCGGTTACGACGGGGACTGGTCCGTCTACGTCAAAAATCTGGAGACGGAGGAGAGCCTTGTGCTCAACGACGTGCCGATGAAATCGGCGAGCGTCATGAAGCTGTTTATCATGGGCACGGTTTACAAGGCGTTCGAGTCCGGCGAGCTGGAGCGGACGGAGGAAGTGATGTCCCTGATGAACAGCATGATCACGGTCAGCGACAACGAGGCTTCCAACCGGCTGCTGCAGCTGTTGGGAGAGGGCAGTTATGCGGACGGCATCGCCAAAGTGGACGAATTTATTCAGGAATACGGCTTCAGCGACATGACGGTGGAGTACAACGGCTTCAACAATTCGGAGACGGTGATTGATTCCGGCCACTCCAACCAGGTGTCGGCGAAAGACTGCGGAAAGCTCCTGGAGGATATTTACCGCCGCAGTTGGGCGAACCGTTCGGTGAGCAACGAGATGGAGGAGATGCTGCTGAACCAGCAGACCCGCTACAAGATTCCGGCCGGGCTGCCGGAGGGCGTGCTCTGTGGCAACAAGACCGGTGAGATGGACACGACCGAAAACGACGCGGCGATCGTCTATGCGGAGAACTGCGATTACATACTGGTCGTGCTTTCCAGCGACTGGAACAGCAAGGACGAGGCGGTTTCGCGCATCAAGTCCCTGTCCGGAATGGTGTATGAATATTTGAATTAGTGGGTTCACGGAGGAGGCAGCATGTTCCGTTTGTGGGGAAAAATCTGGAAGGACAGCCGGCTGGTCCGGGATACTGTTTACGAGGAAGCCAGCGACGATACGCGCACGCACAAAATCTTCCGCGGGCTGGAGGAAATCTGCCGTGAATTTGACCTTGGCCGGCCGATCTGGCTGGATGCGACGGTGACGGAATTTCAGCGGCGCAGCAAGGCGCGCTTTTACGCGGACAGTTTTATAGAAGAGATTGATTTTGATTATCTGGAGATTCAGGTGCTGGAGGAGGGGTAAAATCAACGCAATGAGCCGTGCACCTCAAGAGCTGCGCTCTTTCGGTCGCGGGCATTCGCCCTATCAATCAAAGTGGAGTCACAGATATATGGGCAAGCCCATATCTGTAACTCCATTTGATTGGCACGGCTCATTGCTTTCGCGAAACGTGAGGAGTGCCCCCGGCGTCTGGTACACCGGAGGCTATTATGAAAAAATTTATCAAGTTGGTTTGAGAATATCTCTCTCAAGAACTATCTACACTATAGCAGTGAAATGTGAACGAAATGTGAACAAACAATAAAAAATCAGTAAAATAAACAAAAAAATATTTTAAACCGTTCTGTTTTTATCCGAAATGCACAGGCTGATTTTCGCGGCGGGATCGGTATTTCTGTCAGAAATTACAAGAACTGCCCGATTTACATGCAAAAATTGGTTTCTTTTATCCGGCAACTGTAGTAAAATAAAGGGAAAGCTCCCGGACTGCGTACGCGGACAGGCCGCGTAAGGGCTGCGGGAGCCATACATTTTATAAAGGAGGACAAAGAGATGAGTAATGGAAATACACCGACCCCGCACATCGGGGCAAAACCGGGGGATTTTGCGAAAACTGTTTTGATGCCGGGCGATCCGCTGCGGGCGAAATTTGTGGCGGAGACCTATCTGGAGAATCCGGTGCTGGTCAACAACGTGCGCGGCGTGAACGGCTACACGGGCACCTACCATGGGAAAAAGGTTTCGGTGATGGCGAGCGGCATGGGCATTCCGTCGATCGGCATTTATTCCTATGAGCTGTATCATTTTTATGATGTGGACAATATCATCCGCATTGGCACGGCCGGCTCCATGCACCCGGACCTGCACATCCGCGACGTGGTGTTCGGGATGGGCGCGTGCACCAATTCCAATTTCGCGGAGCAGTACCAGCTGCCGGGCACCTACGCGCCGATCGCTTCCTACGAACTGCTGGAGAAGGCGGTGGCGGCGGCGAAAGCGCTGGGCAGTGTCAATTATAAGGTCGGAAACCTGCTTTCCTCCGACGTTTTCTACAATGACAACGACCAGACGACGGCCCTGTGGATGAAGATGGGCGTGCTGGCGGTGGAGATGGAAGCAGCGGGACTGTACATGAACGCGGCGCGCTGCGGCAAGCATGCGCTGGCGATCTGCACGATTTCGGACAGCATGGTGACGGGCGAGGTGACGACGGCGGAGGAGCGCCAGTCGAGCTTCCACGACATGATGCGGATCGCGCTGGAGATCGCATGATTGGAGGGCATATGAGCGTAAAACGTGTTTTTGTGATCGTACTGGACAGCTACGGCATCGGCAGCCTGCCGGATGCGGAGCGCTTCGGGGATGCGGGCGCCAACACGCTGGCGTCCATCGTCGGCTCCGGACAGTACGACACGCCGAATATGAGAGAAATGGGACTGTTCAACATCGACGGCGTGACCTGCCGGCCCGGCGTCGGCCGGCCGGCGGGCAGCTACGGACGGATGGCGGAGGCGTCCATGGGAAAGGACACCACGATCGGACACTGGGAAATCGCGGGCGTGATTTCGCCGGAGCCGATGCCGCTTTACCCGGACGGTTTTCCGGAGGAGGTGCTGGCGCCGTTTCGCGAGCAGACGGGGCGCGGCGTCCTGTGCAACCGCCCGTATTCCGGTACGGAGGTAATCCGGGATTACGGCGGGGAGCACATGCGGACCGGTGACCTGATCGTCTACACGTCCGCCGACAGCGTGTTTCAGATTGCAGCGCACGAGGAGGTCGTGCCGCTGGAGGAGCTGTACGACTGCTGCCGCAAGGCGCGCGCGATTCTTACCGGCCGGCATGCGGTGGGCCGCGTGATCGCCCGGCCGTTTATCGGGCAGGAGCCCAATTTCGAGCGCACGCGCAACCGCCACGACTTTTCTCTGCTGCCGCCGCGGCGGACGATGCTCGTAAGCCTGCAGGAGCACGGCTTCGACACCTACGGCGTGGGCAAGATTTATGATATTTTTGCGGGGCAGGCGATCGCGCACACGACGCCGATTTCCGGCAATGAGGACGGCATGAACAAGACGCTGGCCCTGATGGACGAGGATTTTCGCGGACTCTGCTTTGTCAACCTCGTCGACTTTGACATGGTGTACGGGCACCGCAACGACATCGACGGCTATGCGGCCGCGGCCACGTTGTTTGACCGCCAGCTCGGAGAGATGATGAAAAAGATGCGGGAGGACGACGTGGTCATCATCACGGCCGACCACGGCTGCGACCCCGGATTTCCGGGCACCGATCACACGCGCGAGTATACGCCGATGCTGATCTACGGCGCGCCGGTGCGCGCGGGCGTTTCCATCGGCACACGGGCGAGTTTTGCCGACATCGCTTCCACGGTGCTGGCGATGTTCGGGATTGAGGAAGCTCTGGACGGAACGAGCTTCTGGGACGAAGTGAAAGCGGAATAAACGCACGGAAGGCGAAAGGCGGAGCAAAAGCGGAATGAACGGCACGGAAAGCGAAGGGCAAAGCAAAATGAGCGGTGCGGAAAAGGAAGAACAGCGCAAAATGAGCAGCGCAGAAAAAGAAGAGCAGCGCGGAATGAGCAGCGCAGAAAAGGAAGAGCAGCGCGGAATGAGCGGTGTGAAAAAGGAAGAACAGCGCGGAAAATGCGGCGCGGAACGTGAAAAACAAGACAAGGAATCGGGATGCGAACGCGCACACCTGGAAGAACTGGTGCGCCTGGCCTTTGCGGCGCAGAAGCGTTCCTACTCCCCGTATTCGGGATTTGCGACCGGGGCTGCGCTGGAAGCGGCCGACGGACGGGTGTTTCTGGGCTGCAACATCGAAAACGCGGCTTATTCCCCGACCAATTGCGCGGAGCGCACCGCGTTTTTCAAGGCGGTGTCGGAGGGCGTGCGCGCGTTCCGGCGGATTGCGGTCGTCGGCGGCTATCCGGGCCGGCCGGGCGACTACTGCGCGCCCTGCGGCGTCTGCCGGCAGGTGATGGCGGAATTCTGCGACGTGGATACGTTTGAAATTATTCTGGCGCGCGGGCCGCGGGACTACAAAATCGTGCGGCTGGCGGAGCTGCTGCCGCTGCACTTCGGGCCGGAGGATCTCGGCGCGCAGGCGGCGCCGCTTTCCGCAGAATAATAAGTGATTTTTGGAAAATGCGGCAGGCTGGGAAGGAGGACGGAACAGATGCGGATGTATGATATCATATTGAAGAAACGAAACGGCGGCGCGCTCTCAGAGGAGGAAATCCGGGAGATGGTGCGGGAATACACGGACGGCGGCATTCCCGACTACCAGATGGCGGCCTTTCTGATGGCGGTCTATTTCCGGGGCATGACGGATGAGGAGACCGCGGTGCTGACGGACGCGATGGCGCATTCCGGGGACACGATCGATCTTTCCGCCCTGCCCGGCGTCAAGGTGGACAAGCATTCGACCGGCGGCGTCGGGGACAAGACGACGATGATCGTGGCGCCGGTGGTGGCGGCGTGCGGCTGCGTGATCGCCAAAATGTCGGGCCGCGGCCTCGGGCACACGGGCGGCACGGTGGACAAGCTGGAATCGATTCCGGGGATGCAGGTCTCGCTCTCGCAGGAGGAATTTCTGCGTGTGGCCACGGAGACCGGGATCGCGGTGACGGGGCAGTCGGGCAACCTGACGCCGGCCGACAAAAAGCTCTACGCCCTGCGCGACGTGACAGCGACGGTGGAGAGCATCCCGCTGATCGCTTCCTCGATTATGAGCAAAAAGCTGGCGGCCGGCAGCGACTGCATCCTGCTGGATGTCAAGACCGGCAGCGGCGCTTTCATGAAAACGGCGGCGGACGCCGTGGAGCTGGCCCAGAAAATGGTGGCGATCGGCGAACACAACGGCCGCCGGACGGCGGCGCTGATCACCAATATGGACATCCCGCTGGGCCGCCAGATCGGCAACGCGCTCGAGGTGGAGGAGGCAGTGCGCGTATTGCGCGGCACGGGGCCGAAAGACCTGACGGAGGTCTGCCTGGCGCTGGCGGCCGAACTGCTGTGCCTGGCCGGAAAGGGAACGCGCGAGGCGTGCCTGGAACAGGCGCGGCGGGCCATCGATTCCGGCGCGGCGCTGGAGCGGCTGGCGGCGATGGTGAAGGCGCAGGGCGGCGACGAGCGCTGTGTTTACGAACCGGAACGTCTGGGCCGTGCGCCGTACAGCCTGGAGATCAAGGCGCCCGCGGACGGTTATCTTACGAAAATGGACACGGCCGGCATCGGCATCGCGGCGATGATGCTGGGCGCGGGCCGGGAGACCAAGGAGAGCAGCCTGGATTATCTGGCGGGCATTCTGCTGGAGAAAAAGACCGGCGACGCGGTGCGCTCCGGCGAGACGATCGCGCGGCTGCTGGCCTCGGAGGAACATAGATTTGCGGATGCGCAGCGGCAGTTTTTACAATGTGTGACAATTGGTCCGGAGCCGCCGCAGCCGGAGCCGCTGGTGTACGCCTGCGTGACGGCCGGCGGCGTGGAATACCGATAATATCAGACCCAGAGGAGAACGATCATGGAAGAGAAAACCAAACTGACACAGACCGGGGACAGGCGGGACGAGGACGGCTGGGCCGACCCGGGACAGAAGCGCACCGTGTACGTGGTCGGGCACAAAAACCCGGACACGGATTCGATCTGCTCCGCGATTGCCTATGCCTATCTGAAAAGCAAAGTGAACGACAGCTGCCATTACGTGCCGGCGCGCGCGGGCCAGGTCAGCGCCGAGACGCAGTACGTACTGGAGCGCTTTCAGAGCAAGGTGCCGAGGCTGCTGGACAACATCGGAACCCGCGTCAAGGATATGGAAATCCGCAAGGTGCCGGGCGTGCGCAGCGACATTTCCCTGAAAGACGCGTGGACGCTGATGACGACGGAGAACGTGTTCACGCTGCCGATCACCAACGAGGAGAACCGGCTGCAGGGCCTGATCACGATCAACGACATCGCTCAGTCCTACATGGAACGACACGACAGCAATATTGTCTCTGTGGCGCGGACGCCGTACCGCAATATCCTGAAAACGCTGGATGCGGAAATGGTGGTCGGCGACCCGGACGGCTATTTTGACCAGGGCAAGGTCCTGATCGCGGCGGCCAACCCGGACGTCATGGAGAATTACATCGACGAGCACGACATGATCATCCTCGGCAACCGCTATGAGTCGCAGCTGTGCGCAATCGAGATGAAAGCCGGCTGCATCGTGGTCTGCCTGGGCGCGCCGGTGTCGCGGACGATCAAGCGGCTGGCCGAGGAGCGCAGGTGCACGATCATCGTGACGCCGCTCGAGACCTACGCGGTGGCCCGGCTGATCAACCAGAGCATGCCGGTTGACTTTTTCATGCGCAAAGAAAACCTGATGACCTTCCGGGTCGACGACTATACCGAAAATATCCGCGACACGATGTCCAAGAAGCGCTACCGCGACTTCCCGATTCTCGACAAAAAGGGACATTACGTGGGCATGATTTCCCGCCGGAACCTGCTGGGCGTGCACAAGCGCGGCCTGATTCTGGTGGATCACAATGAAGTGTCGCAGGCCGTCGACAACGTGCTGGACGCGGAGATCATCGAGATCATCGACCATCACCGCCTCGGCTCGCTGGAGACGATGACGCCGGTCTACTTCCGCAACCAGCCGGTCGGCTGCACGGGCACGATCATCTATCAGATGTTCTGCGAGCAGCATGTGGAAATTCCGCCCGACATCGCCGGCCTGATGTGCAGCGCGATCCTCTCGGATACGCTGATGTTCCGCTCGCCGACCTGCACGTCCATGGACGTCAACGCGGCCCGGGCGCTGGCGGAAATCGCCGGCATCGAGTGCGAGACTTACGCGCCGCAGATGTTTGCGGCCGGCAGCGACCTGATCTCCAAGACGCCGGAGGAAATTCTGTATCAGGACTTCAAGAAATTCGAGTTCGGCGATCTCAATCTCGGCATCGGCCAGGTTACCTCGATGAACGCGGACGAGCTGCAGAACATTAAGAGCCGGCTGCTGCCGGTGCTGGAAAAGGCGCTGGACGGGCGCGACACCAACATGGTCTTCCTCATGCTGACCAACATCATCGAGGAATCCACGGAGCTGCTGTGCTGCGGCAAGGACTCCGACAATCTCGTGGAGGAGGCCTACCATCAAAAGGTGGCCGGCGGCAGCGCCAGACTTCCGGGCGTGGTCTCCCGCAAAAAGCAGCTCGTGCCAGACTTCATGGCGGCGATCAGCCGGCTGACGGCGGTGTAAGCGGCGGTGAAATCCATCGCCTACGGAGACTTAGCCGCGAAGGCTTTCCTGAGCGGCTTAGTCGCAGTCAGCGATTCGTTCACCGCAGCTTTGCCCCAGTCCGCACAGGGACCATCCATTGCCATTACTACACAACGAAAATTTTTTCAGGACAGGAGGACTCCGTATGAGCAGAGAAATCTGGAAGGCAGGCAACATGCTTTACCCGCTGCCGGCGGTGATGGTGAGCTGTCAGCGGCCGGGCGAAAAACCGAATATTATCACGCTGGCCTGGACCGGCACGGTCTGCAGCGACCCGGCGATGGTCTCGATCTCCGTGCGCCCGGAGCGGTATTCCTACGATATCATCCGCGAGACGGGCGAATTTGTGATCAACCTGACCACGGAAAAGCTGACCCGGGCCACCGATTTCTGCGGCGTGCGCTCGGGCAGGGACATCGATAAATTTGCAGAGATGCATCTGACGCCGGGCAGGGCGGCGCACGTGGCGGCGCCGCTGATCGAGGAAAGCCCGGTCAATCTCGAGTGCCGCACCACGCAGGTGCTGGAGCTCGGCTCGCATCACATGTTTGTGGCCGAGGTGCTGGGCGTGGACGTCGACAGCCGTTATCTCGACGAAAACGGGAAATTCCGGCTCAACGAGGCGGGGCTGATGGTGTACTCGCACGGTGAATATTTCAGCCTCGGGGAGAAGCTCGGAAAGTTCGGTTTCAGCGTGCAGCGCAGAAAAAATTAATTTTTGTTTACAAATTTTGGGATTGTGATATACTTATATTGGTTTTTTGTCTGTCGGAGGGGACAGACAGTTGGGGGAAAGTATAAATAAGAAAACAGAGGTGTCTTATGGAACAGTATATTATCAAAGGCGGCAATCCCCTGGTGGGAGAGGTGGAGATCGGCGGTGCCAAAAACGCGGCGCTGGGTATTCTCGCCGCCGCGATCATGACAGATGATACAGTACTGATAGACAATCTTCCGGATGTGCGCGACATCAATGTCCTCCTCGAGGCGATGGAGAGCATCGGCGTCGTGGTGAAACGGCTGACCCGGCATTCTGTGGAGCTGCACAGCGAACACATCGGCGAGGTCAGCGTCGACTATGAGTATATCAAGAAAATCCGCGCTTCCTATTATCTGATCGGGGCGCTGCTCGGCAAGTACCGGAGGGCGGAGGTGCCGCTTCCCGGCGGCTGCAACATCGGCAGCAGGCCCATCGACCTGCACCTGAAGGGCTTCAAGGCGCTGGGCGCGAGGGTCAATATCCGCAACGGCTTCATCGTGGCAGTGGCCGACCACCTGCACGGAAGCCACATATACCTGGACACCGTTTCGGTCGGGGCTACGATCAACATCATGATGGCGGCTTCGATGGCGGACGGCTACACGATCATCGAGAACTGCGCCCGCGAGCCGCACGTCGTGGACGTGGCGAACTTTTTGAACAGCATGGGCGCGAACATCAAGGGCGCCGGTACGGATGTCATCCGCATCCGCGGCGTGCAGAAGCTGCACCGCACCGACTATTCCATTATCCCGGACCAGATCGAGGCGGGGACCTTTATGTTTGCGGCGGCGGCCACCAAGGGCGACGTGATGGTAAAAAACGTCATCCCCAAGCATCTGGAGGCGACCTCGGCCAAGCTGATGGAGATCGGCTGCGAGGTGGAGGAATTTGACAGCGCGGTGCGCGTGGTTGCGACCAAGCGCCTCAGCAGCACCAACGTCAAGACGCTTCCCTACCCGGGCTACCCGACCGATATGCAGCCGCAGATCGGCGTGACGCTGGCCCTGGCGGACGGCACCAGCATCGTGACGGAGAGCATTTTCGAGAACCGCTTCAAATACATGGATGAGCTGGCCCGCATGGGCGCGGTCGTCCGCGTGGAGGGCAACACCGCCATCATCACCGGCGTGGAAAAGCTCTCCGGCGCGCGCGTCTGCGCACCGGATCTGCGCGCGGGGGCGGCGCTTGTGATCGCGGCGCTGGCCGCAGAGGGAGTTACGACCGTGGACGACATCCTCTACATTCAGCGCGGCTACGAGGATTTTGACGGCAAGCTGCGCAGTCTGGGCGCGGAGATCGCCAGGGTAGACAGCGAAAAAGAGGCGAAAAAATTCCGCCTGCGGATCGGCTGAGAAAAGGAAATAGACCGGGCAGACCGGTTAAAAATAAGAAGAAAGGGCTGACGCAAAGACCGAAGGCGGTTTTTGGCGTTAGCCTTTTTCCTGAGACGAGGAGGAACTGTTATGATTCAACTGTATGAAAACGGCGTTTATCTGGTGAACGGCGCGGAGCTTGTCGAGGACGGGCCCGAGGCGCAGGCAGCGCTGGCGCAGAAGCTGGGCGCGGCTGTGCCGAAGGAGGAAGCTGCAAAGCAGACCATCGCCTGGTCGATTCTGAACGCGCACAACACGTCCGGCAATATGGAAAAGCTGAAAATCAAATTTGACAAGCTGACCTCCCACGACATCACGTTCGTGGGCATCATTCAGACGGCGCGGGCCTCGGGGCTGGAGAAATTCCCGGTGCCCTACGTGCTGACCAACTGCCACAATTCCCTGTGCGCGGTCGGCGGCACGATCAACGAGGACGACCATATGTACGGCCTCACCTGCGCCAAGAAATACGGCGGCGTCTATGTTCCGCCTCATCAGGCAGTTATCCACCAGTTCGCCCGCGAGATGCTGGCGTGCGGCGGCGGCATGATCCTCGGCTCCGATTCCCACACGCGCTACGGTGCGCTGGGCACGATGGCGATGGGCGAGGGCGGCCCCGAGCTGGTCAAGCAGCTGCTGGGTCAGACCTATGATATCAACATGCCGGGCGTGATCGGCATTTACCTGACCGGCCGGCCGGTTCCGGGCGTGGGCCCGCAGGACGTGGCGCTGGCGATCATCGGCGCGGTCTTTGCCAACGGCTACGTCAACAACAAGGTCATGGAATTTGTGGGCCCGGGCGTTTCCGCCCTGAGCGCGGATTTCCGCATCGGCGTCGACGTAATGACGACGGAGACCACCTGCCTGTCTTCGATCTGGCGCACCGATGATACAATAAGAGACTTTTACGAGATTCACGGCAGAGCCGGCGACTATAAGGAGCTCAATCCGGGTGCTGTCGCTTACTACGACGGCATGGTCTGCGTTGACCTTGGAGAAATCCGCCCGATGATCGCGATGCCGTTCCATCCCAGCAACACCTACACCATCGAGGAGCTCAAGGCCAATCTGATGGATATTCTGGACGACGTCGAAAAGCGGGCGAAGGTCAGCCTCGACGGGGCCGTGGACTTTACGCTCAAAAATAAGGTGCGCGGCGGCAGATTGTACGTCGATCAGGGCATCATCGCCGGCTGCGCGGGCGGCGGATTTGAAAATATCTGCGACGCGGCCGACATCCTCAAGGGAAAATTCATCGGCTCCGACGAGTTCACGCTCAGCGTGTACCCGGCGAGCACGCCGATTTACATGGAGCTGGCGAAAAACGGCGCGCTGGCGAACCTGATCCGCAGCGGCGCCATCGTCAAGACCGCGTTCTGCGGCCCCTGCTTCGGCGCGGGCGACACGCCGGCCAATAACGCGTTCAGCATTCGCCACTCGACGAGGAACTTCCCGAACCGCGAAGGCTCCAAGCTGCAGAGCGGCCAGATCGCTTCGGTGGCGCTGATGGACGCGCGCTCGATCGCGGCCACGGCGGCCAACCAGGGCTACCTGACGGCGGCGACCGAGATCGACGCCGACTACAGCAAGCCGAAATATTTCTTCGACAGCAGCATTTACGCGAACCGCGTGTTCGACAGCAAGGGCGTGGCCGACCCCTCGGTGGAGATCAAATTCGGTCCCAACATCAAGGACTGGCCGCCGATGTGCGCGCTCACGGAAAACCTGATGCTGAAAGTGGTTTCTGAGATTCACGACCCGGTGACGACCACCGACGAGCTGATTCCGTCCGGCGAGACCTCCTCCTACCGCTCCAATCCGCTGGGGCTGGCGGAGTTCACACTCTCCAGAAAAGACCCGGCCTACGTGGGCCTGGCCAAGGAAGTGCAGAAGGCCGAGAAGGCGCGCGAGGCCGGCGAGTGCATGGGCGAAGCGCTGCCGGAGCTGCGCGACGCGATGCACACCGTCAAGGCGCAGCCGGAGTTTCAGGATGTCTGCGGCAAAAACACCGGCGTCGGCAGCACCATCTTTGCGGTCAAGCCGGGCGACGGCTCCGCCCGCGAACAGGCGGCCTCCTGCCAGAAGGTGCTGGGCGGCTGGGCCAACATCGCCCACAGCTACGCGACCAAGCGCTACCGCTCCAACCTCATCAACTGGGGCATGCTGCCGTTTTTGATCGACGAGGGTGAGCTGCCGTTTGCCAACAAGGACTACCTGTTCATCCCGGGCATCCGCACCGCGGTGCAGAACAAGGCCACGGAAGTGCCGGCTTACGTCGTGAAGGACGGCGCGCTGCGCCCGTTCACCCTGCGCCTGGGCGAGATGACGGACGACGAGCGGCAGATTATCCTCGACGGGTGCCTGATCAATTATAATCGGGTGAAGTGATAGAGGATAAAAAGCCAAGGTATAAAAGAACGGGGCTGCGCAGAATTCGTTCGGTACCCTTTCGGGTGTTTCCCCCGGAAAACGAGAAAAGTTTTCCGGAGAAAACACACCGAAAATCCAAACGAATCCTGCTGCAGCCCCGGTTAAGTTTTCGGCTACCCGGTGATTCCGGTCAGGCGGTTCATCAGATCGTCGAGCGAGCTGGTGTCCGGTTGGTTGAAATTGTTTTCCAGGTTGTTGTTTGAATTTTCATTTCCTGAATCACTGTTACTAAGATAGTCACTGCCTGAATTACTGCTATTCAAGTTATTGCTTAAATTTCCATTGTTTGAATTATTACCTCCAGAATCACCACTGCTTGAACTCCCATTGTGTGAGTTACCACTTCCCAAACTACCGTTACCTGAATTATCACTTAAATTTTCACTGTTCAAATTACCGTTTCCAAGGTTTCCATTGTTTAAATGATCACTACTTTGTACATTGTTGTATATATTTGAATTGGAATTGGAACTATTTGTGTTTCCATCGGAAAGCGTTTCATCATGGAGCGCTTCGCTGCTGGTCTGGGTTTCTTCACTGTGCGTCTGCAGTTTATCCTTTTGCTTGCCTTGATTAGTATGCCCGTCGTTTGCCTCTGCCGTTGTCTTTGTCTCCGACTCACTTTCAGCCTCTGGTATCACGCCGTGTGTTCCATCGAGGAGGCCGGGATAGAACAGGATGGGACTGCGTTCGGTTTCCGGGGGCGCTTCGTGCAGTGGGCATTCTTTTTGGGGAACGGTTCCCCCGGCGAAATATTCCTCATAGGTATCGGTGCAGCCGCCGGGTACGGCGGGGCGATGGGAGTTGCGGCAGAGGGTGACGGCCTGCACGGTGTCGGGTTTTACGAAATCTGCGGTAGGCAGGCCGTCGTGAATCCGGTCCATGACGGCGGACCAGAGGTCTTTGCTGTAAGTGTGGCAGGTGGAAAAAAGCGGCAGGTCCTGATTGTTGTCGTATCCGCCCCAGACGCAGCAGGTGTAGTACGGCGTATAGCCGACAAACCAGATATCCTTATAATTGGAAGTCGTACCGGTTTTTCCCGACACGGGCTGGCCGGCGGCGTGAATCGCGCCGTAGGCGGTGCCGGAGGGGTCGGCGACCACATCCCGCATGACGTCGGTCAGCAAAAATGCGGCGTCCTCCGAGAGGACGCGCTGCGCCGCGCCGGAAGCTGCGTCTTCGATAGCCCGCGCCCGGATGTCTTCCGCGGACGCGCGCAGGTCGGTGTCTTTTGCGGACACATGCAGGCTGGTATCGTCAGCGGACACGTGCAGGCCGGAATCATCGGTGGACATGTGCAGGCCGGAATCATCGCCGGACACGTGCAGGCCGGAATCGTCAGCGGACACGTACAGGCCGGAATCTTCCGCAGACACGTGCAGACCGGCATTATCAGCGGATGCACGCAAACCAGTGTCGTCGTCAACCTCGGACTGCTGCGTATTGTCTGCCAGCACATTTCCCTGGCGGTCGAGAATTTTGGTGAAAAATTTCGGCGCGCGGTAGACGCCGCCGTTGGCGATGGCGGCGTATGCGCCGCAGAGCTCCAGGTTGGTCACGCCCTGCGTGATGCCGCCGAGCGCCAGCGGCTGAATTACGTCGGAGGAAGAACCGTTTTCCGATTCATAATATTCATGCAGCGTACTGATGCCGAAATTCTGCGCATACTGAAAGCCGAGCCGCGGCGAAATTTTTGTGAGACATTTGACGGCGATGACATTGATCGAGCGGGTGATGGCCTCGCGAATCGTGACCGTGCCGGAATAATCTGTGATGTCCCAGTTGCTCACCGGCGTTCCGTCCTCATATTGATAAGGCTCGTTTTCGTAAGTGGTCGCAAGCGTCTGCCCGTCGGCGTCCAGCGCAGGCGCGTAGGCGGTGAGGATTTTAAACGTGGAGCCGGGCTGCCGCGTGGTCTCCGTTGCGCGGTTCAGCGTCAGGCTGGCCGTCTTTTCGCCGCGGCCGCCGACCAGGGCGCGGACATAACCGGTTTTCTGGTCGATGAGCACGAGCGAAGCCTGCGGCTGCGGCGAGAGCGTGAGCCGCTCGCCCAGCACTGTGAGCGTGTTGTTTTCGGAGTTGTCTTCTCCGTCTTTGCCTGCGCCTTCTTCTCCGGTATTTTCTCCATTTTTATTTGTGCTTTTTTCTTCATCTTTGACCGGGCTTTCTTCCCCGATACTTTCTCCATTTTTATTTGTGCTTTTTTCTCCATCTTGACTTGTATTTTCTGTTCCGTTATCTTCCCCGTCTTCGTCAGTCCCATCTTTCCTATCATTTTCTTCATCCTTGCCTGCGGCGCCCTCCTCCAGAATATGCTCCCGGAATGCGTCCGCATACGCCTGCGCTTCCTCCTGCGAGGTACAGAGCAGGTTAAATGTCTCATTTTGTGTTTCGCGGATATAGCTGCGCAGCGCTTCCGAACCATAGTGCGCGGCCGTGCCGTCAGCGTCCGCCACGCTCAGCGCGTAGTCGATGCCGAACTCCGTTCCCTCCGGGAAATTGGCCGGATTCTGAAATTCCTCGTCGCAGATTTTCTGGATTTCCGGGTCCTGCGCGGAAAAAATGCGCAGCCCGCCGCTGTAGACGGCGCGGTAAGCCTGTTCGGGCGAATAGCCCTTTTCCTGCACCAGCACGTCTGTGACCTGATCGATCAGCGCGTCCTCATAATAGGAATACGCCGATTCCTCGTACATACTGTTGTAATCATGGATGCGCGCGTAGACGTCGTCCGCCAATGCCTCATTTTGTTCTTCGGCTGAGATGTAACCCTGTTTCTTCATATAATACAGCACGGTTTCCCGGCGGCGCCGGTTGGCCTCCGGGTAAGCGATCGGATTGTAGCCGCTCGGATTCTGGGGAATCGCGGCGAGAACGGCGGCCTCGGAGAGCGTCAGCTCTGACACATCTTTGCCGAAATAGCGGCGGGCGGCGGCCTGCACGCCGTAGCAGCCGGAGCCGAGGTTGATCGTGTTCAGGTAATCCTCCAGAATTTCCTCCTTGGAAATGCGCTTTTCAAGCTGCAGCGCCAGATACTGCTCCTGAATTTTGCGCTTAAAACGGTCGCGGAAGGAATCCTCCTGCGTCCATTCGGTAAAGACACTGTTTTTGATCAGCTGCTGCGTGATGGTGCTGGCCCCCTCCGAAAAGGAGCCGCTGGTGATGCCGGTCCAGAACGCCCGGGCGATGCCGCGCGGGTCGATGCCGCTGTGACTGTAAAAGCGTTCGTCCTCGATGGCGATAACCGCTTGCTGCAGGGCGTCCGGGATTTCGGCGAGACTGACAATGTCGCGGTTGGAAGAGGCCAGCGTCAGCTTGCGCAGGTAATTGCCGTCGGCGTCGCAGATGTAGGTGGCGGACTCGCTCGGCGAAACGGTGATTGTGTCGATGTCGGGAGCGGTTGCGATCAGCCGCAGGACCATCCCCGAAAACAGCAGCAAAGCGGCGGCCGCAGCGATTCCGGACGCAGCCAGAATACGCTTCCAGGGCAGCCGCCGGAGCTGAAACACGGCCCCGTCTTCGCCCCTTTGCCGGTCAGAGCCCTCTTTTTTTCTGAACACCGGTTTTTTCCACATAAAAGCACACTTCCTTTCCGCTCATAAATTACAGTATTCCAGTTTTCAGGGGAAAATATGCGTCTGCAGGGCGACGTAAATTTATTCAAACAAATCTGACAATTTTAAAAAATTTACCCTCTGCAAAGCCAAAAATAATCCACCTAGCAGAGCATAAATTCCTGATAAATTTTACTGCGCAGAAGAGAATATTTAGTCGAAAAAACCAGTGTTTTCAGACGAAAAATCCTTTCTTGTCGATTTGCACAAAAAGTTGCCCTTGAATTCAAAATTTTGAAGTTTTGGAGGGGCGTTTCAAGGGAAGCGTTTTTCCCTTACGGTCAGCGGGTAAATCCGGTAAATGGGGCGATAAAGAGCTTTTCGGGTTTTTCCGGCAGGGTGTTCCGTAAGGGAAAAAACAAGGGAAGAAATCTGCTTTTTCCCTCCCAAAACGCCCGGAAAACCCCGTAAATACGGGCTTTTTCCGAAAATCAGTCAGCAAATCCACATTTGCATACTAACGCAAAAAAGCCCGTAAAATCGGGGCTTTTGAGCGCTGAGGAACAAGGGGAAAATGAAAAAACGGCCCCATATGAAGAAAAGGACGCAGACAGGTAATTTTATCAAAAATCTACGATTTCAGGTGGACAATATTTGGCCGATAAATCATATCGTAAGTTGATACAATTGAGACAATTCTGTGGCAAGGAGGAATAAAATATGAAGAAGAGGAATGCAAACTGGAGACGTATACTGGCAGTGCTGCTGACGTCGGCGATGTTTTTGCAGGGCGCAGTCACAGCCGGAGCAGACGAGGCCGCGGAGAGCGAAGCGGCGCGGATCGCGGCGGAGAGTGAAGCGGCGCGGATCGCGGCGGAAAGCGAAGCGGCAAGGCTGGCAGCGGAAAGTGAAGCGCAGAGCGAGGCGGCAAGATTGGCCGCGGAAAGTGAAGCGGCGCGGATTGCGGCGGAACAGAGCGAAGCGGAATCCAAAGCGGCGGCGGAGAGCGAGGCGGCAAGGCTGGCCGCGGAGAGCGAAGCGGCGGCAAAAGCGGCAGCAGAGAGCGAGGCAAAAGCCAAAGCAGAGAGCGAAGCGGCGGCAAAGGCGGCAGCAGAGAGCGAGGCAAAAGCCAAAGCAGAAAGCGAAGCGGCGGCAAAGGCAGCCGCGGAGAGCGAAGCAAAAGCCAAAGCGGAAAGCGAGGCGGCGGCGAAAGCGGCAGCGGAGAGCGAGGCAAAAGCCAAAGCGGAAAGCGAGGCGGCGAAAGCGGCGGCGGAGAGCGAGGCAAAAGCCAAAGCGGAGAGCGAGGCGGCGGCCAAGGCAGCGGCGGAGAGCGAAGCGGCGGCGAAGGCAGCAGCGGAGAGCGAAGCGGCAGCGAAGGCAGCGGCGGAGCAGAGCGAAGCGGAATCCAGGGCGGCAGCGGAGAGCGGGGCGGCTGGGGACAAAGCGGCGGAGATCAACGCTTTGCCCGGCACAAAGATCGCACCGGTCACCTACCACGTTACCTTTGAAAAGAACTCCGAGGAGCACGGCATCATCCGCGTGGAAAACCAGGAGATCAAAAAAGAGGACCTTGAGAAATACGAGAAGGAAGTCGCGCCGAACGGCGAATTCATCTTTACCGTACAGCCGGATAAGGGCTATAAGATCAAGAGCGTAAGAATCGAGGACAAGGACGTTCCCGAGACGACGAATGAAAACGAGTACGAGATCGAGCCGGTGATCAGGGACGTCGAGATCAAAGTGGAATATGAAAAGCTTCCGGAGACCGATACCGGGGCGGCGGACACCGGACAGAGCGAAACAAGCGAGGGCAGCGAAACAGCGCCGGAAGGCGGAGAGACGCAGGAGCCGGAGATCGAGAACGAGACGGAATTTAAATTCATGTTCCAGCAGGTAATCCTCCCGCTCGGCGGCGACGACGCCTGGGTGACCGGCGCCGAGGGCGAGAACCATTCCTGGCAGGTGCTGAACGAGAACGTGATCAGCATCGTCGAGCAGGACGGCGCGCTGGCGCAGATCAGGGCAAACGCGGCCGGCGAAATTTTCCTGGCGCATTCTTATGCACTGGACGGCATGAACAGGATGGAAACCTTCCACGTGATCGTCACGGACGGCACGACGGAAGACGAGAATGAAGAGCTGTCGACGGAGACGTCGGAGACGGAAGCGAAGCCGGAGACCGGTGAAACGATGACCGAAACGGAGGAATCGAAGACTGAGACCGAAGAAACAGAATCGGAAACGGAGGAGACGATAACCGAGGCGCCGGAAACGGAGACAGAAGAGCTGGAGGCGGAAACCGAGATCGGGGAAACCGAGACCGAGGGCGCGACGGAAATCGAAACAGAGCCGGAGAGCGAGCTGGAATCTGAAACAGAGCTGGAATCCGAAACAGAGACTGAGATCGAATCCGAGTCGGAGCTGGAGTCTGAGAGCGAGACGGAGAGCGAACTGGAATCCGGGACGGAGACAGAGGAAGTCAGAGAGCCGGATGCCGTGTACAACGACCCGGAGGTCAGCGTCACAGCGACCGCGCTGAAGGAAGGAGCGCTCCCGGAGGGCGCGCAGCTCAGCGTGGTGAAGCTCGCGGAAGGCACCCCGGAGTACGAGGAAGCGAAAGCGGCGGCGCAGGCAGCGGCAAACGCGAGTGAAGACGCAATTTATACATTTTATAATGTGACTTTTCTGGTAGACGGCATGGAATATGAGCCGGAGGACGGAACGGTAGCCGTCCAGCTGCAGCTCAAGAACCTGCAGGCAGCCCCGGGCATGAGCCAGAGCGTGCTCCACATCGAGGACACGGAGAACGGCAAGACGGCGGAGAACATTACACCGGCAGAAAGCGGGGATATCAGTTCTGTAGACGTTATATTCTGATCGGGCGGGGCGCAGGCCCTCCGTAAAAGGATTTCAGGCCGGGCCGGCTGCCCGGAAGGGAGCAGACGGAGGGCGGCCGCTGGAACAGAATGGACGACAGGACGGTAACAATGGGAAAGGAGATTGTTATGGAAAAGAAATTTGGATGGAGAAGATTGCTCGCGCTTCTGCTGGCAGTGTCGATGGTATTCAGCAGCCAGGCGTTCACGGCGCTGGCGGACAATACGATTGCTACTATTTTGGAGCCGGCTTCAAATGGTGTAACGTATGATTTGGCTGAGCACTCTGACTGGATTACACCATGGGATTCGGAGACTCAGACAGGTTCCCATGTGTCAATAGAAAGCGCCGAAAGCGGCAAAGTGGAGCAATTCCTGCCTGCTGATAAAATTTACGATTTTGATGAATATTCGGACTTTCAAGTAAAAAACAATTGCGGAGTATACGTAGAGGTTTACTGGAACATACCAAATGGGAGCATATATTCGCCGGTAAAAAATGGTACAAAATTTACGTACCAGCTCCCGGAGAGCCTTACGTTCGGAGTTGGGCGAACGTTTGAAGTGACTGACTCGAGTAGCAAACAGATAGGAACGGCAACAGTCGGCGAAGACGGTTTGGTTACCGTCACAATCGAGTTCGATGAGGGTACAGACTTATACGATTTCAGTGCGCATTTCGCACTTTGGGGCACCATGGATCTTAAAGGGAAGGCAGAGGGCGAGACAGTTGAGCTGTACTTTCCGGAAATCGGAACCCGCGATGTAACGGTTGCGGAAGACCTTTCCAGCAAGCGCCGTGGATTTACAGTCAACAAGGGATTAGCGAGTTATGAATACAGGAAGTTTGGCTGGGGAAATGACGGCACGCTGGGAACTGCGGTTCATTACAATGAGAAGACGGGCTTGATTGACGAAATCTGGTACAATATTGTGGTGACAGCGAATGAAACGAACGAGGGCCTTTTGGAGCGTTTGGAATTTGACGATGAGATTACAAGTGCCTGGAACGACAGCGAAAGCGATGATCTGACAAAGTACTTTCATATCGATACCGACGATATTAAGATTGCGACTCTTTGTAGAAAAAGAAATGGTGAATCTCTCGATTATTTTTGGATGTCACAGGTGGAAACCGCTAATGTGACCGGTAATAATGATAATAAAGTGCACTTTGAATTTGACTTATCGAAGCTGGAGCATTTGGGGGATGGCGATGGGATGATGGCTCCCTATGGCCTGGAACCGGGCGATTATATTACCATTATTTATCCCGTTCATGTTGATCCGGAGTTCTGGACAAAAATTCCAGGCGGACAGACCTCAGAGAGCATGGTGAAACTGTCTGGCAGCTATGCAGCCGATAATACCGTCACTGTTAAAAATGAAGTGGGGGATGAAAATTCCGCTACGGCACATTGGTCGGAGCAGACGGAATGGCTCAGCAAAAAGGGCACGGTAAGGATGATCAAGGGTAAGCCGTATGTCCACTATGAAATTTATGTGTACCCGACGGTGTCGAAGACGCTGGCAGGCTGGAAACTAGAGGATCAGATGCGGTGAGGAATGCAATATGCGTATCGTGACAATGTCGTCAATATCGAACTGTTTGACCAGGGAAATAAGCCTTTAGGGAAAGCGGAGGTTGAGCCTACTGAGGAAGGACATTGGGACTATACGATACCGAATGAGACGAGTGATGGAAGACCACTTGAAAGGGGAGACTATCTCCTGGTTTCGTATGATGTTTTATACGATTCGACGGTCAGTAAAGAAAATGAACGACTGCGAAATCAAATTAAAATGTCGATTAACGGCTTCGGCCCGGGGGAGGTTGGGATCGAGAGCTCGTTCTATTCGCTCGACAAAGAGGGCCTGAGCAAGGCGGAGGATGTGGCGAAAGCGGCCAAGTCAGGGGAAAGCCCGCTTAGCTGGGAAACAGTCATTGGCAACATCAAAAATGCTTCCGCTCCCGGAGCTGAAAGCGGGGGAGGCGCCGTGATCGAAAAGGGCAGTACGTTCTGGGATGTGCTGACTTCGGTCGGACCGAACCACTATTTCTCTCCGGAGGATAAAATCACATTGTGGAGCGGAGAAGGAGAAGGTCGGTCTAAAGTCGAGGGCGGATATACAGTGGAGTGGGTGAGCGATATAGATATAGAAAACGGGACCCCCTACACTCCCTGTGAACGAGGTAAGAGCTGCCATGGATTTCTTATTACGTTTAAGAATGATGTCCCGGCCCCGGTGACGGTAGAATATACTTCGCATAGTGCGCAGCTGGATGCTGGAGGTTCGGCTATTTATACGAACACGAGTTATTTTAAGCCTGGCTCGGCAGGCAGCGTGATGTCGGATACAGATTCGCTGGCGTATAATGAGACCGACTACATCTGGAAACTGCCGCAGAGCATTGATTATAAAAATGGCCAGGCAATATGGTACATCCTCTTGAATCCGAAGAATAATATGAAATTTGGATTTGATGAGCGGGAGAGATACACGCTCCAGGATATGGTATCTGAGCACCATACATTTGAAGCGGCGTATGCGGTTCCTTATCGGAGTGCCGCGTTAATCATAAAGGATACGCCAGAATGGTGGGAAGCGCATAAATTGACTGATATAAGTAGTGATGAGAATGAGCAGACGGCCGAGTTTGACGTCACAGAATATCTGAAATGGCAACAGACTGGGCAGGGGGTTGGGATCCCTGACGATTTTGAACCGGGTGATATGGTTGCCATCTACGTCGTGACGAAGATAGACAGGGATGTTTTGCTTTCCAATGATCTCCAGACCCTGGAGAATCAGAGTAATTTGAGGTGTGGCACGGAGACTTTGGCCCATAGCGTGGCATGGCAGGAGGTTGCAAGCAAAGTGCTCGACAAGGAGCATGGGGAAGTTGACTCGGAAGCAAAGCAGCTGACGTACACCGTGACGGTAAACGAGCAGGGATCGAAACTGACTGAACCTGAAGGCGGCGTGGTGACGGTCGAGGATGCCCTGCAGGATGGCCTGCGCTTTCCGGAGGGTGCTTCGGAAAAGGTAAAAGTAGAAGTTCTCAGGGACGGAAAATGGCAAGCCCCAGGCAGCGATGACTTCGTTGATGTAACGATAAAGGACGCTACTCTGACCCTCACTTATCACGATCATGGTTTGCCTGTTCGCTTTACTTATGTTACTGAGCTTACCGGCACCGGCAACTTCCATGTTCAGAACGACGTGGAGGTGAAAGTAAGCGGGGAGAGTGTTGTAAGCAAATCGTCCAGTGAGAACGTGACGATTGTAGGCGGATCGGCTGGCGCGGATGGCACTAATAGTATCCAGATCAAAAAAGTGTCGGCTGAGGAGCCGAATAAAGGACTGGCTGGTGCAAAATTTGATCTGTTCAGGTTTGAAGAGACCGGCGAAGGAGAATGGGGCTGGAAGTTCTTTGAATCCTTCACCACGGCGGATGGAGGCATCTGGAATGGACACAAGTTCACGACGAATACTCTTTTCAAACTGGTGGAGACGAAAGCGCCTTCGGGATATGGAAAAGCGGAGGACTATTACTTTGTCATCGAGGGAACTACCGATGATGAACTTGATGCTCAGGAAAAGGCAGAGCGCGATAAGATCATAACGGATAACAAAAAGTTCCTGACAGTTGACCCGAAAGAAGGAATTGTAATCGCAGATCCACTGGCTGGCAATCTGACCTTGCAGAAAGTGAAGGCCGGAACGGAAGATGGCCTGGCCGGGGCAACATTCACCGTATACACGGATGAAGCCTGCAACATACCGGCGAAGACGGTTAACGGCGGTAATGCGGTCATGACGACTGGAGAGGACGGCAGAGCAACGCTGAACGATCTTAATGCCGGAACCTACTATGTCAAGGAGACGAGCGCTCCGGATGGCTATCGGTTAAGCGATGAGGTCTATACTGTTAAAGTTGAGGGCGGCAAGACGGCGCAGGTGGGAAACGGAAACATTGAAAACACCCCGGTCACGGTCGCTCATGCGGAATTCAAACTTCCTGTGCAAAAGAACCTCTACACAAATGGTGTATTGACGAATGATCCTGCTGCAACGTTTGATTTCCAGTTGGCGTATCAGCCCGGTCCTGCAGGAAACGCAGGCGGTTATACAAATGCCAGCTGTGAGCAGGAATATGAGATCGGGCCTGACACGACGCTGCGTTTAACAAGTGTTCCGGCAGACGGATTGACTCATGAATTTCCGGGAATTTACTATAATCTTCCGGGAGAGTATACCTATATCTTATCAGAAACCGGAACTTATGATGGTATTATAAAGGATCAGAGCGAATACCTGATTGCGATTCATGTGGAATACAGCGGAGCTGATCTGGAGGTTGAGGAAGTTACCTGCACGGGAATAAAGAATTCGGATGGCTCGTCTGTTTCGCAAGGGGAGCAGAGGGCGGAAAGCCTTGGCATGGCTGTTACGTTTAACAACTCCCGCGAGACTGGTGATCTGACCGTAACGAAGATACGGAAGCATAACGGGGTTCCGGCTGAGGTGACGGAGACGTTTTATGTGTCGTTGTTCGACGCAGATGGAACCAGGCTGTACGGGCCGAAGCAGATCAGTCTTAACAATGCGAGCGAGGGCGAGGCGAAGTTTGAGGGACTGCCGCTCGGGACGTACTACGTATGGGAGACGGATGCGGATGGCAATAAAGTCGCGGGGACAGAAGGCTTTGAGTATCAGGTAGAGGGCGACGGCACGGAAGTGACGATCGGACAGGAGAACCTGAGTCAGACGGCAGCGATCACAAACTATGATGCGGACAGCAGTACGGGCCTGAATGTGACGAAGAAACTGACGGGCAGGAATCTGAGAGCGGGCGAGTTTATTTTCACGCTGTCAGAGGGCGGCGGTCAGGAGACGCTGAACACGGCAAAAGCGAGCGTAACGAACGCGGCGGACGGCACGGTGAAGTTCGCGGACGATGTGATTGAAGTCACGCTGGCCGACATGGACGGCATGAAAGAAACCGCAGCGGGCAGCAATGTTTTCACGAAAGAGTTTACGTATACGCTGACTGAGGCGCCGACGAGCGAGACGGGCGTGGAAAATGACCCGGACAGCGAGCGTGAGCTGAAACTGGAGGCGACGTATAACAAAGCAAGCGGTGAACTGACGCTGGTATGGGCGGAAGGCTCGGATGCACAGACGTTCACCAACACCTACACGACGACGGCGAACGTACCGCTGAGCGGACGCAAGACACTGAAAGACCTGAAGCTTGAGGCAGACAAGTATACCTTTGCGGTATATAACGCGGCAGATGTGACGGTGGCGGCGGACGGCACGGTCACGGCGGCAGGCGATCCGGTGCTGAGTGCGGCAAACGCGGCGGACGGCAGCATCACTTTCGGTAACCTGACGTATGACCTGGACGACATTGAGAAGGATGGCAGTTATCCGGAGAAGACGAGATTTGAGTACAAAGTGCTTGAAGTTCAGGGAACGGATACAGGCATCACCTACGATAAGAATGTAAAGACCGTGGTCGTGGAAGTGACGTACAGCATGGAGACGGGACAGCTGGAAGCGGCGCTGGTGAGCGGCGAATCAGATGACCTGGCGTTTGCAAATGAGTATGACACAGAAGCGGCAATCGGGTTCGACGCGGCGAAGCAGATGAACGGCCGTGCACTGACGGCGGATGATGTGGCGGCATACAGGTTCACGCTGACAGCGGACGACGACGCTTACGCAGGGACAATCCAGACAAAGGAAGCCTCCATTGACGATATATCCGGTACGATCACAGGCTTCGAGAATGCTGCGATCAAGGTCACACTGGATGATCTGGCGGATGTACTGGCGTCTGAACGTGCAGACGGCATTTACACGAAAGACTTCCATTACACGCTGACAGAAACCGGCGAACAGACAGGCGTAACGAATGACCCGGATCCGAAGCACCTGACGCTTGTGGCGACTTACAATAAGAACAGCGGCGAGCTGGGCCTGGCATGGGCGGACGGTTCGGATAACCAGACGTTCATCAATACCTACAAAGCGGAAGGCCTGGGCGAAGCAGACGGCAGGAAAGTGCTGAACGGGCGCGAACTGCAGGCAGGCGAGTTCACGTTTGAAGTACGGAACGAGGCAGGCCAGGTAGTCGGCACAGCCACGAACGGCGCGGACGGCAGCTTCCGGATTACAGGCATCGGCAAGGAACTGGGCGCAAACGGCGAAGTGCTGCCGTTCACAGAAGCGGATGCAGGGCAGACCTTTGCATATACCCTGACGGAGGCAAACGGCGGGCTGCCGGGCGTAAGCTACAGCGGCGATAGGTACGACCTGACTGCAATGGTGACTGACGGCGGCGACGGCACGCTGCAGGTGGAATTTACCCGTGCGCACAATGGTGAAGCGCTGGATGAAGAGGACGTCATTACTTTCATCAACACCTTCGCAGGCTCCGTGACCCTGAACAAGGTCAGCACGGACGGCACGCAGCTTCCGGGCGCGGTATTCCAGCTCTACGCGCAGAACGCGGACGGCAGCTGGGGCGTTTACACCGGAACCAATCCGACCGGTACTTACACGACGGACATCAACGGCGTCGTGACCGTGCCGAACCTCCCGGCGAACAATTACTACTTCGTCGAGACGCAGGCGCCGGCAGGCTTTACCGCAGACCCGAACACAAGGTATGAATTTACGATCAGTGCGGCGAACACCAGCGCGACCGTTGGCGTTGACGTCTCCCTGACCGTGACCAACCAGCCGGAGCCGCAGGAAGGCCAGCTGGTAGTGACCAAGGAGCTTACCAAC
>CANRIG010000030.1 GCA_947630595.1 uncultured Lachnospiraceae bacterium
TCCCAGAAATATCGAATTTTTCTAGGATTTTCAAGCTGTTTTGACTCTGATTTTATGATGAAACTGTAAAACTCGGGTCGACCGGTCTGTATTCTTCCGGATTAAAATATGACGGGCGCAGCACGGTTACTATTGAGAGGTGTGAATTCCGTGATAATATGACTCATAGTACCGGAGGAACCATCTTAATTGGAGATACGCTTAACAGAAATGGTAATAATACTGCTGTTCTGAAGGATTCCGTAGTTGCAGGAAACTCTGGCAACGGCATCCATGTTCTTCAAGCTAACTCAGGAAAAAATACCCTTACTGTAGAAGGCGGTGCAGTATATAACAATACGGAAAAAGATATCGTAGACTACTATAATAATGAGTTGCATATTCCGGCAGCGCGAGAAATGACAGATGGCGGAGCTGATTTTAGAGACTATATCTGGTATGAAGAGATTGTTAATGAGGCGGCTGAGCAGCTGGACGAAGCGATTGATAAGACGCTTGGAAAAGGAACTTATTATTATACTGCAAGAACTCCAGAAGATCAGTATGTGGCGCAGATTGGCGAAGAACCCAATGCGGAAAAATTTACCACGGTCAGTGATGCGGTAGAAGAAGCAAAAGCGATCCCGGGTACAGTAATAAAGCTGATCTATAGGGAGGAAAGCGGATTTAATAAGATATACGAAGATATTACTATTCCAGACGGGGCAGATATTACGCTTGATTTAAATGGGCACACTCTTTGTGCGGAGACACAGCCATTTACAATTGCTGAGGGTGCAGCCTTAACCGTGACGGATACTTCACCCAAAGGGGCAACTACCCTCCCAAGCGGAAAGATTACCAGGCAGAACATCCGTGATGATAGTTATGAAAATGAGGAATATGCGCTAGAGAATCGTGGCAGTCTGACGGTAACTGCCGGTATAAAATATCCGCCGCAGATTTACAGCATTGATTTTTTGGCTGGTGAGGAGCTGAATTTGCCGGTAAATCTGGAGATTATTTCCGCAATCCGTCTTGGAAAAGGGAAAGCAGTTACATTGACACCGGCGGGCAGTCAGAGCCATTCCAATGCACCGGTTATCGTTTTGGATGAAGATGTGATTGAGAGCCTTAATAATGGAGACGCTTTGGTTGCTGATGGTGTGGTACTGTATAAAGCGGCAGATCCTTCTGTGAAAATAGCGGACGACTTTAAAGAATACACCAGAGCGCGCACGGAAGGCATTACCGGGGCGGTTGAAGTTTTGAAGGAAAAAGGTGAAGACGGTCTGGAACGGATCATTGCGCGTCCGCGGACTCTGAATGGTATCTATCTAAATGGGGAGTCTGGTGATGATAACGCTTCCGAGGTGGGGACAGAAGAACATCCGGCGGGAACCTTTGAAAAAGCAAAAGAGCTTTTAGAGGAGCAGCTTGAAGCATATAATGAAGACCCGGACAATACTTCAAAGCCGGAAGGAATTTATATATCCGGTGCCGTGACAATCAGCGGCAGAGAAACCTGGTCAGATCTTCCGGAAGGCACCAGAATCATCCGCGCTTCGGATTATACAGAGGAACTTATTAAGGTACCGGTAAATACATCACTTATCCTTGAAAACATTACCATAGACGGTTTTGGAGAGCAGGGAACGACGGCATCAAAGGCGCTGATCAAGGTATTTGGAACACTGAATATCAATGACGGTACGAAGCTTCAGAACAATTATCACATAATCGGTTCCGGGTCTAGCTATATCTATGCCGGCGGCGCAGTTTACTGCGAGGGTGGAACCGTGCATATGAATGGCGGAATCATCAGTGAGAATGCGGCCTTATATGGCGGCGGTATTGAAATGTGGGGCGGCTCTATGTCGATGTCAGGCGGTTCCATATCCAATAACGATGCATTGCGGGTAAGCGGGGACGATCCTGCAGGCGGCGGTATCTGCCTGTTAAACGGCGCCACTTTGAATTTGACCGGAGGAATAGTTTCCGGCAATTTCAGCAGCTATACCGGCGGAGGCATTGCCCTTGGCGGACCGAATGAAAACACGATTATGTATGCCGGCTCTACGCTAAATATGAATGGCGGTGAGGTAAGCGGCAACACATCGTCCGGCTGCGGCGGCGGTATCTATGTACAATGTAGAGGCGTGGCCAATGTCACCGGAGGAACCATCAGCGGGAATACTGCAGCTCAGGCTGTTGGTTCCGGGATTCCGATGGAATACGGCGGCGGCGGTATTTACGTCAATGGTACGCGCAGCGGTTATGAACAAGGCAAGCTATATCTGAAGAATGTTTTGGTGACGAAAAACAGCGCAGACATAAGCGGAAACGGTTTCGCCGGCTGCGCAACGTCGACCACCAAGATATATCTTACAGAGGGTGGTGCGATTTATGATAATAATGGAAGCAGCCAAGTATTTATCGATAACCATGGAGTTTCGCATATTTCCGACGTTATGCTGGGCGGCGGACTGTACAACTGGACTTATTCTGACGGAAGCAAAGTACCTTTTGGTAAACTACAGTATATGACCAATGCGGCGAAATTAAGTCTCGGAAACAGTCCATCAAAAAAAGCATCCGGGGTAATGGTAACGATCAGTGGAAACACATCCGGTACCCGCGGCGGCGGTATCGGAAGCAACGGCTTTGTACAAATCGGTACAGAGTCTGCAAGCGCAGTGATTCCGGTGAAAAAGGCTGTGACAGGTATATCTGAGGATGAGGCGGTTCTGGAAGGATATCAGTTTGTATTGAAGGATAAATCCGGCAAAATTATCCAGACTGTAACAAGTGATAAAAACGGAGATGCACAGTTTATTCTTGAATATGGAGAAAAGGGTGAATATGCGTATACAGTAGAAGAAGTAAAAGATGATTCTGTTTCCGACATTATCTATGATACAACCGTATATGAAGTAACCGTAACAGTAGGCGATGAATGGATTACGAGTGTTTCTATCAAGAATGCAGGGGACATCGTATCAGAAGCTGCATTTACGAATACCTATTACGAGGCAAGCGGCGATCTGACCCTGGATGCGACCAAGATTCTGGAGGACGCAGCCCTGGAGAATGGCCAGTTCTCATTCACGCTCACGGCGACGGATGCGGATGGCAACGCCCTCACCGGCGAAGATGCTTACAGCGAGACGGTCGCCAACGCGGCGGACGGCAGCATCACCTTTGCGCCGTTCCATTATACGCAGGAAGACAAGGATAAGGACTACTACTATACGGTGACCGAGGCGCACGGTACGAATGAATGGATTATGTATGACGACACCGTGTACCGTGTGAAGGTTCATGTAACGGATAACGGCGACGGCACGATGACGGCTGCAAAGACGATTACCAAAGACGGTGAGTCAGATGAGACAGTCGACGCCATGACTTTCACCAACCAGTATCATGCGAGCGTCGATCTGACCCTGGATGCGAAGAAAATCCTGAACGGCGCGACGCTGACCGCAGGCCAGTTCTCGTTCACGCTCACGGCGACAGATGCGGACGGCAACGCCCTCACCGGCGAAGGCGCTTACAGCGAGACGGTCGCAAACGCGGCGGACGGCAGCATCACCTTTGCGCCGTTCCACTATACGCAGGAAGACAAGGATAAGGACTACTACTATACGGTGACCGAGGTACAGGGCACGGATGAACGGGTTACGTATGACGGCACGGTATACCGTGTAACGGTTCATGTGACGGACAACGGCGACGGTACGATGACGGCTGAAAAGACGATCACCGTAAACGGTGAGCCGGCTGACGCCATAACCTTTGCCAACACCTACCAGAGAGAGGCCGACGGCAGCCTGGCGCTGGATGCGACCAAGATTCTGAATGGCGCGGCGCTGGCCGCGGGACAGTTCTCGTTCACGCTCACGGCGACAGATGCAGACGGCAATGCCCTCACCGGGGAAGACGCCTACAGTGAGACGGTCGTCAACGCGGCGGACGGCAGCGTCAGCTTCACCCCGCTGGCGTACACGGAGGAAGACGACGGGAAGGATTACTACTATACGGTGACCGAGGTGCGCGGCACGGATGCGCAGGTCACATACGACGGCACGGTGTATCGTGTGGCGGTTCATGTGACGGACAACGGCGACGGCACGCTGACAATCGAAAAGACGGTTACCGCGGGCGGCCAGACAGTTGGCGATATGACCTTTACCAACACGTACACGCAGCCGGAGGAAGGCCGCCTGACGGTAGTCAAGCAGCTGACCTACAACGATACCATCTACAGCGCAGCGGATGCAACTTATTATGTAGCGCTTTATGCGGACGAAGCACTGACGCAGCGCGTATCGGATATTATGCCGCTGGTATACCGCAACTCCGGAACGGCGTCCGTGGAATTTACCGGACTGGAACTGGGCGGCACCTACTACGTCGGCGAGACTACGGCGGACGGCACGGTGATCAATAACATCGGCGGCGTGACGGCGGACGGCACGCAGTATTCGCCATACTTTGCGAACGGCACCCGGGTAGTGATCAGCGAGGACGGCACATCGGTCTTCTACTTTGAGAACGTATTCCTGGAGCTTCCGCCGGAGCAGTTCTATCCGGAGGGCGAGCTGACCGTCACCAAGCAGCTGACCTATGCGGGCGAGGATTACGGCGCGATTGATGCCACTTATTATGTGGCGCTGTTCTCAGATGAAGCGCTGACCGACCGCGTGTCAGAGATCATGCCGCTGGTATACCGCAACGCCGGTTCGACTTCGGTGAAATTCGGCGGCCTGGAAATCGGCAAAACCTACTACATCGGCGAGACCACGGCGGACGGCACGGTGCTCAACAGCGTCGGCGGCGTGACGGCAGACGGTGTGGAATACTCCGCGCTCTTTGCGGGCGGCAACTCGGCGGTCGTCAATGAGGACGGCACGGCGGCGGTGGCCTTTGAGAATGAGTTTGAAGAGCTGCCGAAGGACTACTACCGCGAGGGCGAGCTGACCATCACCAAACGGCTGCTCGGCGCGGACGGCAGTGCGAAGAACAGCAGCGAAACCTTCTACGCGGGCATTTTCGCGGACGCGGCGCACACCACGCTCTCCGACCAGGTGTCGCAGAACATTGTGCCGCTGAACCTGGGCGGAAAATCCTTCGCGGAAGCGAAGATCAAGGTGGCGATTGTCCCGGGCGCGACGCAGACGCTGTATGTGACGGAGGTCGACCAGAACGGGAAACCGGTGGACGGCGCGGTATCCTTCCGCTACGACGTGACCGTGGAGAACGCGGTGATACAGATGGATGAAAACGTGACCGAGGGCGCGGTGACTATCACGAACAAGGAGACTTCTCCGGACGACTCCGAGACTCCTGAGACGGTGACCTCCGTGAAGACCGGAGATGAGACCCCGATCGTCCCGTATCTGATTGCTCTTGCGGCAGCGGCGCTTGCGCTGGTGATCCTGTTTGTGATCCGGCGCAGAAGGCGCGCAAAATAATTTAACTTCGGTGTTTCCTGATTAGAACACACATAAAAGGGGCGTTGCTTTGATTACCCACAAGGCAGCGCCCCGCCCCTTTCCGGGGTTTCCGGAAACGTCCGCCGTCCGGATTTTCCTTAAATCTTTATAAAAACTATTGACTTATTCGGGAATTGGGCTAAAATTAAGCTGTACAGCAGTTTTCGACTGTTATTTTTTTACCGAGGGGTTAGCACTCGATTTTGGTGAGTGCTGATAATACAGGGGGAATGCATATGATTATCATACCTGTTCATGACATGGTTTTGCTGCCGGGCGTCAGCTTTTATTTCAAAAAGGATACGTACCGCCAGCTGAATCCCGCGGAGATCGGCGCCGGCGAGGAGGTTCTGTTTCTGATGATGCGGGAGCAGAAGGACCTGAAGGACGCGGTGCCCGAGGATTTTTATCCGGTGGGGATTCTGGCGGAGATTGTCGGCATCGATTCCGAGGGGCTGGTGCAGGTGCGGGCGCGCTCGCGCGTGAGCGTTACGGAGCTGCACGCATTGAACGGCGAGATTTCCGCGACGACGGCGGAGCGCCCCGAGATCGAGGATATCTCCGTGAACGAGATTCAGGCCAAATTTGACCGGATGCGCGCCGATTACCTGCAGTTCGTGCAGAAGTTCCAGTGGGGCGTGTGGGTGCGCAACGTGGTGCTGCGCTGGAATACGCTGGAGGAGATGATGTGCTCTTCCGCCGCTTATCTCGACATGCCGTGGCCGGAAAAGTACGCGGTGATCGCCGAGGATTCCCGGCGCAGGCGCTATGAGCAGATCGAGCACGCGATTTACGAGTTTATCGCCGAGGCGAAGGTCGCCGAGGAGGCGCAGGAGGCCCAGCAGGAGAGCCACAATCAGGCTTACCGCGAGGCCGCGATTAAAAAACAGATGACCTACCTGCAGAACCAGCTGCAGGAGATGCACCCGGACGAAACGCCGGAGCTTGACCGGCTGGCGGAAAAAATCGCCGCCTCCGGCATGAACGAGACGGCGCGGCGCGAGGCCGAAAAGGTGCTGAACCGCATGCGCCAGGAGGGGCAGGAAGGGCACGAATACGGGATGCTGCACGATTATCTGGATTTCGTGACGGAGCTGTCCTGGAAAAAGGAGGAAGCGGCGCCGATCGATCTGGCCCGCGCCGAGCAGGTGCTGGAGGAGGATCATTACGGCCTGAAGCAGGTGAAGGAGCGCATCGTGCAGCAGATTGCGGTGATGGCGCTCAATCAGAAGCAGTCCGGCTCGATCCTGCTGTTTGTGGGCGCGCCCGGCACCGGCAAGACGAGCGTCGGCCAGAGCATCGCGCGGGCGCTGGAGCGCAAATACGTCCGCATCAGCCTCGGCGGCATCCGCGATGAGGCTGAGATCCGCGGCCACCGCCGCACCTATGTGGGGGCGATGCCGGGGCGCATCATGGAGGGCGTGAAGCGCAGCGGCGCTTCCAATCCCGTGATGGTGCTGGACGAGGTGGACAAGCTGGCGAAGGATTACGGCGGAGACCCGGCCAGCGCGCTGCTGGAGGTGCTCGACCCGGAGCAGAACAGCACCTTTACCGACCACTATATGAACGTGCCCTACGACCTGTCGGACGTTCTGTTCGTGTGTACGGCCAATTCGACCGACACCATACCGGAGCCGCTTTTAAACCGCATGGAGGTGATCCGCTTCCCGGGCTATACGGCGACGGAAAAGTTCCAGATCGCGCGGCGGCATCTGCTGCCGAAGGTCATGGAGGACACCGGCCTGCGCCCGCAGAACCTGCGCGTAAAGGACGACGCCATTTACCGGATCATCGACGAGTACACGATGGAATCCGGCGTCCGCGGCCTCAAAAAACAGATCGGCACGCTCTGCCGCCAGGCGGCGGTGAAGATCGTCAAGGGCGAGCGCAAATCCGTGACGGTCAGCGCGAAAGGCCTGGTGGATTACCTCGGCCTGCCGAACACGCACCACGACAAAAAGATCGACGAGGCCGTGCCTGGCGTGGTGACCGGACTGGCCTGGACCAGCGCGGGCGGCGAGATTCTCTTCGTCGAGGCGCGGCTGGTAAACGGCGGCGGCGAGCTGATCATCACCGGCCAGCTCGGCGACGTCATGAAGGAGTCCGTACAGATTGCGGTCAGCCTGGCCAAGGCGATGTACCCGGAGGCGGCCGAACAGCTGAAAGACCACGACCTGCACATCCATGTGCCGGCCGGCGCGGTTCCCAAGGACGGCCCGTCCGCCGGCGTCACCATCACCACGGCGATCGTTTCCCTGATCACCGGTAAATGCGTGGACACAGACCTGGCCATGACCGGCGAGATTTCCCTGCGCGGCAGCGTGCTGCCGATCGGCGGCCTGCCCGAAAAGCTGATGGCTGCGCAGCGCTCCGGCATCACGCGCGTCTTCATTCCGGCGGATAACGTGCAGGACCTGCGGGAAGTCGCGGATGAGGTAAAGAAAGGGCTCACCATCGTTCCGGTAAAGAAGGTGGACGAGCTGCTTGGAAAAGTACTTTCAAAATGAGATACAGGGCCTGGCACAACCAGATTGTGTCAGGCCCGTTGCATTTTTTGCGGCAGTTCTCCCCCGCCGCATTATTCATTACATTTCAAAATATCATCGTAAAAATCATTCATTTCCTTCTGCGACTCGAACACCGCCACGTACATCTGATTCCCCATCGCGCCCGAGAGCACGTCCGGGATGCGCTCCATCATCTTCATATGCGAACCGTATTTGGCGATGATGTCCGCGTGGCTCATGGCGAAATCCTTGCCGTCGCGCCTGCCCGCGAACGCGCAGTACGCGTGGTCGCCGACCGGCATCGTGGAGCGGTCGAAGGCGATCATGTCGGCCCAGATTTTGTAGACGTCGGTGCTGTGCGCGAAGTCGATCATGTCGGGCGTGACGCCGCCGCTGGGGCGCATGTTGACCTCCAGGGCCACCAGGTCGCCTTTCTTGCCGAGTCCGTCCTGATCTTTCAGCAGGCGGAAAAATTCAAAGTGTACGAAACGGCTTTTGACGCCGAAGCTCTGGACGGTGGCGCGGCCCGCGGCCCGCGTGTCATCCGGCAGCTTTTTGAGGATGTAAAAGACGGAGTTGTCGGACTTGTTGACGATGTCCATGATCGAGACCGGGGAAATGTTGCCGGTTTCAAACATGGGCTCGCCTTTGGAGTCGATGATGGCGTCGTAGGAATTGACTTCGCCGTTGACAAACTCCTCCATGATGTAGGAGGTGTCCGGCCATTTCACATCGAAAAACTGGCGCAGCTGCTCCTCGTTTTCAATCTTGAACGTGTGGGAGGCGCCGACGCCGTTGTCCGGCTTGGCGACGACGGGATAGCCCACCGTCTCGATAAACGCGAGGCTGTTCTCCAGCGTATCGGCCATATGGAAGCGCGCGGTCGGGATGCCGGCCTTGGCGTAGTATTCCTTCATCTTTGATTTGAGCTTGATGTGCGGGATATCCGCCGCCTGAAAGCCGGTGGTGATGTTGAAGTCGGTGCGGAAGCGTGCGTCGCGCTCCAGCCAGTATTCGTTGTTGGATTCCAGCCAGTCGATGCGGCCGTGCTTGAAGATGAAGAAGGCGATCGCGCGGTAGACCTCGTCGTCGTTCTCCAGGCTGCTGACCTTGTAATACTCGTTGAGGCTGTCCTTCAGCTGCGGCGTCAGCTCGTCGTAGGGCTGGTCGCCGATGCCGAGCACGTTGAGGCCGTTGCGTTTGAGCTCACGGCAGAACAGCCAGTAGTTGGCGGGAAAATTTGGTGAGATAAAGATAAAATTTTTCATATGCACTCCTCATTTCTTTTTAAAGGCTCCGCAGTCCTTTTGATTTTATTCTTCAGAAGCCGCGGTCCTTTTAATTTTCTCCAAGCAGATAGGGCAGGAAATATTCGACCTGGCGGAACCACCAGTACCAGTCGTGGCTGCTGTCGAAGCCCCAGTAATCGACCCAGGCATGGATGCCCTTGCGCTCCAGAATGCCCTGCAGGGTCCTCGTGTAGTCCGGCATCTCCCATGGCCCCTGGCCCGAGCAGAACACCGCCCGTTTGAGGTTGTAGAGCGCAATGTACGGGTGGTCCTCCGGCATGTTCGCCAGATAATGTATCGGAGAATTCTGGTAGACCAGGTCGTCCATGTAGGAGCCGAAGCCGTACTCGGCGGTGTAAACGCCGCTCAGCGCCAGCAGCGTGTCAAACAGATCGGGCCGCCGGAAGTAGAGATTGGCCGCGTGCGTGGCGCCGAGGCTGCAGCCGAACGCCATCACGCCCGGATAGCCGTCCCAGCCGTTGCGCTCGTTGACGGTCTGCCGCATAAACGGCACCATCTCGTCGGTGATGTGGCGCACCCACTGCTCGTAGCGCTCAATGCGCCGCCGCGGGTCGCCGCCTCCGTTTGACCAGGTCTCCCAGTCGATGGTGTCGATCGAGAACACCATCACGCGTCCCGACTCGATCCAGGGCGCCCAGGCGTCGGCCATCCTGAAATTTTCAAAATCAAAAAAGCGTCCGTTCTGGCAGGGGATGTAGAGCACCGGCCGGCCCGCGTAGCCGTAGGCCTTGCACTCCACGTCCCGTCCCAGCGCCGGGCTGTAATCTTTGAAATACTGCATTTCCATATCGGTTTTTCCTTCCTTTCCGGTCCGTCAGGAGAACAGGGCCGCCATAAAAAACGGAATCTGCTGTTCCCAGCTCGCCTCGCAGTGGGAACCGCCGGGCACAATCCGGGTCTCCGCCAGCACGCCGTGCTCCATCAGGAGCGAACTGATTTTCGCGAACTGGCGTATCATGTCCGCGTGGTTGCCGAGCTCCAGCTCCCCGTAATCCATGTAGACGACTGTCCGCTCCCACTGCTGCCCGGAAATCAGGCGTTCCAGCCGCTTTGGAGCCACCCACAGAGACGGCGAGAGCGCCGCCGCCCGAGAAAACCAGCGGTTGTACGCGAGCACGGCGTACAGGCTCATGAGGCCGCCCATGGAGCTGCCGGCGATGAACGTGTGCTCACGGTCCGGGAGCGTGCGGTAACGGCGGTCGATCAGCGGCTTGAACGTGGAGACCAGCCAGTCCATGGTGACGTCTCCCTGCCCTTTGATGTCGCCGAAGCGCGGGTCGGAAAAATCGTACGGGGAATACTCCCGCAGGCGTCCGTGGTCGGGGCTGTGGTTGCACTCGACCGCCGCGATCAGCATCTGCGTTTCCGTGAAATCCATGTACTCCTTCATGCCCCAGCATTTCCCGTAGGTGGCATGGGAGTCGAAAAATACGTTGTGTCCGTCAAACATATAGAGAACCGGGTACCGTCTGTCCCGGTCGTGTTCATAGGAATCCGGCAGATAGAGGTAGACGCCTCTGCTTTCCTCCCCCGTCAGCTCCGGGATGGTGATATTCCATTTTTCTACCATAAACGCCTCCTGTCTGCGAAGCAGCCGCTGTCAAAACTTTTCTACGTTACTATAGCACATTGCCCGGAAAATTACAATGCCGGCCGGACGGCGGAGTTTGCGGTTGCGCGCCGGGGAAATGTGTACTATCATAGGAACTGACCAAACAAAGCAATATACCATTTACAGGGAGGAATCCGGGATGCGGGAAAAAATCAATTCCATTGCCGCGGCGGGGGCCAATCATCTGTCCTCGTGCATGTCGCCGCTGATCCCCGTGATTATCGCGGGAAGCCTGCTGAAGCTGCTGCATCTGCTGCTGGGGATCGCGGGGCTGGCCGCGGGGCCGACCGGCGAGCTGGTGCGGATAATGGGGGACGCTCCCTTTTATTTTCTGCCGGTGCTGGTGTCGGTGACGGCGGCGCAGCATTTCGGCGCAGACTTATTTTATGCGCTGGGCGCGGCCTGCATGCTGATGACGCCCGATTTTCTGGCGCTGATGCAGGGGACGGAGCCGGTGTCGTTTCTGGGGATTCCGGTCGTGCACGCCAATTATGCTTACAACGTGCTGCCGGTGATCCTGCTGGTGTGGCTGATCGCGCGCCTGGAGCCGCGGGCGCGGGCGCATTTCCCGCAGGCGCTGCTGGGGACAGTGTATCCTCTGCTGGTGTTTGCTGCCTCGTCGATTTGCGGCTTTCTGGCGGTGGGGCCGTTCGGCGCGCTGGTCAGCCGCGCGCTGGCCGGCCTGCTGGCCGTTTTGTCGGCGCGCGCCGGGGTCGTGGCCTGGGCGCTGCTGGCGGGCCTGATGCCGCTGCTGGTGCCCGCGGGGATGCACTGGATTTTCGTGACCACGGCGATCACGCAGATGGGGACGGCGGGCGTGGAGACCGGCATCATGGCGGCCTGCTTTATCTCCAACATGGCGCTGGCGGGCGCGGACTTTGCGGTCGTGCTGCGCACCAGGGACGGCGGACTGCGCGGGCAGGCGCTCGGGGCCGGGATTGCGGCGCTGCTCTCCGGCGTCTCCGAGCCGACGCTGTTCGGCGTCTGCCTGCGGGAGAAGGCGGCGCTGCGCGGGGCCATGCTGGCCGGCGCGGCTGTCGGTATCTATGAAGGTATTGTTGGAATTAACTGTTATGTTTATTCTTTTCCGGCATTTGGTTCGATTCTGATGTTCCAGAATGCCGGCGACCCGGCGAACCTGTGGAAGGCGGCCGCAGCCGGCGTGCTCTCGGTGCTGGCCGGATTCCTGTTCACGCTGGCGGGCCTGATGAGACGCGGGCGGGGCAGAAAAACGGACGGATAAAGCGCTCTCAGTGCTGGCCGGATTCCTGTTCACGCTGGCGGGCTTGATACGACGAGGGCGGGGTAAAGAAACGGACGGATAAAGCCCGGCCGGCATACAGAATCCCCCGGAATTACCGAAATCGGGGATTGAAAAATTCCCGTCCGGTGCTATAATTGCTGAGGAAACTGTACCGGAAAAGAGGAGATTCATTATGGAACAATTATTCAGTCTGAGCCTTGCCATGATGGCCGGGCTCTTGTTATCCCGTCTGGCCAAGGTGTTAAAGCTGCCGGCGGTTACCGCCTATCTGGTAGCGGGGATTCTGGTGGGCCCGTATGTGCTGGGACAGATCGGGCTGCCGGGGCTGGGCTTTGTCAGTGCGGCCAACGTAAAGGAGTATTCGATTTTCTGCGACGTGGCGCTCGGCTTCATCGCCTTTGATATCGGCAACGAATTCCGCATCCCGCAGCTGAGGCAGATCGGCCGCCAGGCGACCGTGATCGCCTTCACGCAGGCGCTTACGGCCACCTTCCTCGTGGATCTGGCGATGATCGGCCTGCATTTCCTGATGCCGCAGACCGTCAGCCTGCCGATGGCGCTGGTGCTGGGCGCGATTGCCACGGCGACGGCTCCGGCGGCGACGCTGATGGTGGTGCGCCAGTACAAGGCAAACGGCCCGCTGACGCAGATTCTGCTGCCGATCGTGGCTCTGGACGACGCCATCGGACTGGTCGTCTTTGCGGTGTCCAGCGGCATCGCCTCGGCGCTGGAGGACGGCGGCATCAGCCTCGTCTCCGTGCTCGTGGAGCCGCTTCTGGAGGTAATTTTGTCGCTGGTGCTGGGCGCCGTCATGGGCGCGCTGCTGACGGTGGCAGAGCGGTATTTCGAGTCAAACAGCCGCCGTCTGTCGATCATCATTACCTTTGTGTTTTTCACGGTGGCGCTGTCGATGCTGAAATTTGACGTAGGCGGCGTGCAGATCGGCTTCTCGTCGCTGCTGGTGTGCATGATGCTGGGAACGGTCTTCTGCAACATCTGCGATTTCTCGGAGGACATGATGGCCCGGGCGGACAAATGGACGGCCCCGCTGTTCGTGCTGTTCTTTGTGCTAAGCGGCGCGGAGCTGGAGCTGAGCGTGTTCTCGAACCTGGCGATCGTGGGCTGCGGCATTACCTATATCCTGTTCCGCTCCGGCGGCAAATACATCGGTGCGTACTTCGGCGCGCGGTGGATGAAATGCAGCGACAACATCCGCAAATACCTGGGCATCACGCTGCTGCCGCAGGCAGGCGTGGCGCTCGGCATGTCGATGACCGTGACCGAAACCATGGGCGAGACGGGACGGCTGATCCGCAATATCACGCTGTTCTCCGTGCTGGTGTATGAGCTGGCGGGCCCAATGATGACGAAGATCGCGCTGATGCGCGCTGGCGAGATTTCGCCGCGTCCGGAGATCATCAAGCAGCCGAACCGGAAAGAGGCATAAATCCGTGATGGGAACTTATATAGAACCAGAGGTGCGCGCGCTGATCGAACGCCTGGAGGCGCGGCATGCTCTGGAGCGCTCCGAATACGCGTATCTGATCCGGCGCCGCTCGGACGCGGCGGCTGCGCTGCTCGCAAAAAAGGCCGTGGCCGTGCGGAAAAGCGTTTACGGGAACGCGGTCTATGTGCGGGGGCTGATCGAGATCAGCAACATCTGCCGCAACGACTGCCTGTACTGCGGCATCCGCCGCAGCAACCGCTCCTGCGTCCGCTACCGGCTGACGGAGGAACAGATTCTCGCCTGCTGCGCGGAAGGCTACGCGCTCGGCTTTCGCACCTTCGTCCTCCAGGGCGGAGAGGACGCCTATTTTACGGACGAAGTGATGTGCGGCCGGGTGCGCGAAATCAAAAGGCGCTGGCCGGACTGCGCGGTCACGCTCTCGCTCGGCGAGCGCAGCCGGGAGAGCTACCGGCGTATGTTTGAGGCGGGCGCGGACCGCTATCTGCTGCGGCATGAGACGGCGGACCGGGCGCATTACGGAAAGCTGCATCCGCCGCAGATGTCCTTCGATCACCGGCTGCAGTGCCTGCGCGACCTGAAGGACATCGGCTACCAGACCGGCTGCGGCTTTATGGTCGGCTCGCCGTACCAGACGGCGGAAACGCTGGCCGAAGACCTGAAGCTGATCGAGCGGTTCCGGCCGGAGATGTGCGGCATCGGCCCCTTTATCCCGCACCAGGCGACGCCGTTTGCGCACGAGCCCGCGGGGACGCTGGAGCTGACCTGCTTTCTGCTCTCGGTCATCCGACTCATCCACCCGCGGGTGCTGCTGCCCGCGACGACAGCGCTGGGCACCATCGACCCGCAGGGCCGCGAGAAGGGCATTTTGGCCGGCGCCAACGTGGTGATGCCGAATCTGTCGCCGGTTTCCGTGCGCGGAAAATATGAGCTCTACGACAACAAAATCAGCACCGGGGACGAATCGGCGCAGGGACGCCGCGGACTGGAGCGGCGCATGGCCGCCATCGGTTACGAGGTCGTGACCGCCCGCGGGGATATCATGCCTGAGCAGGAAGCCTGACAGGAGAAAGGAAGGAACACATGGCAGTTTACAATCCCAAATCTTTGAAAGCGGAGGAATTCATCAACCACGAGGAGATTCTGGAGACGCTGGACTATGCGGAGAAAAACAAGCGCAACACGGCGCTGATCGACGAGATTCTGGAAAAGGCGCGCCCGCGCCGGGCGGCGTCCGGCACGGTCTGCCAGGGACTCACCCACCGCGAGGCCTCGGTGCTGCTGGCCTGCGACCTTCCGGAAAAGGTCGAGGAAATGTATAAAATTGCAAAGGAGATCAAGCTGGCGTTTTACGGCAACCGCATTGTCCTGTTTGCGCCGCTGTATCTTTCCAACTACTGCGTAAACGGCTGCCTCTACTGCCCGTATCACCTGAAAAACAAGCACATCGCCCGCAAAAAGCTGACGCAGGAGGAAGTGCGCCGGGAAGTCGTCGCGCTGCAGGACATGGGACACAAGCGCCTGGCGATCGAGGCCGGCGAGGATCCGGTCAACAATCCGCTGGACTACATTCTGGAGTGCATCCATACCATTTACGGCGTTCAGCACAAAAACGGGGCCATCCGCCGCGTGAACGTGAACATCGCGGCGACGACGGTCGAGGATTACCGCAGACTGAAGGAAGCCGGGATCGGCACCTATATCTTGTTCCAGGAGACCTACCACAAGCAGAGCTACCTGCAGCTGCACCCGACCGGGCCCAAGCACGACTACGATTACCACACGGAGGCCATGGACCGCGCGATGGCGGGCGGCATCGACGATGTGGGCCTGGGCGTGCTGTTCGGCCTTGAGATGTATAAATATGAGTTTGCCGGACTGCTGATGCACGCCGAGCACCTGGAGGCCGTGCACGGCGTGGGGCCGCACACGATCAGCGTGCCGCGCGTCAAGCACGCCGACGACATCGATCCCGAGGTGTTTGACAACTCCATCCCGGATGAGATGTTTGAGAAAATCATCGCCTGCATCCGCCTGGCGGTGCCGTACACCGGCATGATCATTTCCACCAGAGAGTCGCAGGAGGTCCGGGGCCGCGTGCTCGACCTCGGCATCTCCCAGATCAGCGGCGCATCCCGCACCTCCGTGGGCGGCTATGCGGAGGAGGAGCGTCCGCACGACTCCGAGCAGTTCGACGTGTCCGACCAGAGGACGCTGGACGAGGTGGTGCGCTGGCTGATGGAACAGGGCCACATCCCGTCGTTCTGCACAGCCTGCTACCGCGAGGGCCGCACGGGCGACCGCTTCATGAGCCTCTGCAAAAACGGCCAGATTCTCAACTGCTGCCACCCGAACGCGCTGATGACGCTGACCGAGTACCTGGTGGACTACGCTTCGAAGGAGACAAGGAAGCTGGGCTTTGCGCTGATCGAAAAGGAGCTGGCGAAGATTCCGAAGGAAAAAATCCGCGGCATCGCGGCGCAGCACATCGAAGAAATCAAGCATTCCGGCAGCCGCGATTTCCGGTTTTAAGCAGCGCCGGCGGGTTTTTGCATACAGACTGAGAATATATACAGAGAATATATACAGAGAATATATACAGAGAATATATACAGAGAATATATACAGAGAATATATACAGAGGGAGGCGCAGTTATGGGCATGAACGATATGGTTTCCGCGGAGCGCGTGCACATCGGCTTTTTCGGCGTGCGCAACGCCGGCAAATCAAGCGTGGTGAACGCGGTCACGGGGCAGGAGCTGGCGCTGGTCTCCGATGTGAAAGGAACGACCACGGACCCGGTGAAAAAGGCGATGGAGCTGCTGCCTCTGGGGCCGGTGGTCGTCATTGACACGCCCGGCATCGACGACGAGGGCGCGTTGGGCGGACTGCGCGTCAAAAAGGCGCGCCAGGTGCTCAACTACGCCGACGCGGCGGTGCTGGTGGCGGACGCCTGGAAAGGGCTGTGCGCTGCAGACCGGGAGCTGGTCGCGCTGTTTCAGGCGAAGCGCATTCCCTATGCGGTCGCGTACAACAAGGCCGACCTGCTGGCCGAAGACTCCATTCCGGCCCGGACGGCGGAGCATGAGATTTACGTCAGCGCCCGTACCGGGTACAACATTTACGAGCTCAAAGAGCTGATTGCCCGCCTGGTGCGGCAGGAGGAAAACAAAAAGCGCATCGTCGCCGACCTGCTTGCGCCCGGCGACACAGCGGTGCTGGTGGTTCCCATCGATTCCGCCGCGCCAAAGGGACGCCTGATTCTGCCGCAGCAGCAGACCATCCGCGACATTCTGGAGGCCGGCGCGTCGGCGGTGGTCACGCGGGAGGACGGGCTGCGAAAGACGCTGGCCTCGCTGAAAGAGAAGCCGCGGCTGGTGATCACCGATTCGCAGGTGTTCGGCCCCGTCTCAGAGGACACGCCGAAGGACGTCTGGCTGACCTCATTTTCCATTCTGTTTGCGCGCTACAAGGGCGACTTAAACGCCGCCGTCCGCGGCGCGGCGCAGCTCGGCCATCTGAAGGACGGCGACACGGTGCTGATCGCCGAGGGCTGCACGCATCACCGCCAGTGCGACGACATCGGCGCTGTCAAGATGCCGGCCTGGATTCGCGGTTACGCCGCGTCTGCGCGGCAAAGGCAGGCAATGGGCGGCTCCGGCGCGGGGCAGCAGGCTGCAGAAAATGCGGCGTCCGCGCGGCAAAGGCAGTCGGCGGACTGTTCCGGCGCGGGGCGGCAGGCTGCAGAAAATGCGGCGGCCGTGCGGCAGAGGCAGGCAATGGGCAGCTTCGGCGCGAGGCCACAGGCTACAGAAAGCGTCATGTCCGCGCCGCGGCTGCGGTTTGCCTTCACGTCCGGGATGGATTTCCCGGAGAATCTGTCGGACTATGCGCTGATCGTGCACTGCGGCGGCTGCATGCTCAATGAGCGCGAGATGCAGTACCGCATGCGCCAGGCCGCCGACGCGGGCGTGCCGGTCACCAACTACGGCATCGCCATCGCGCAGATGCACGGCATTCTGCGGCGCAGCTTGGAGCCGTTCCCGGAGGCGCTGAAGCTGCTGGACTGACGGGCGGCGGACGGCGGGCGGGCCATTCATTTCAGAAACGTGTTTCCGGTTCCAATACGTGTTTTCACTTCCAACATCAGACAGAATATTTCTTTGAAGAATCCCTTGACACTTTTATAGTATTAGTGTATTATTCAACTAGTACACTGATACACGATACAGAGGAGAACGAATGGAATTCAATCCGGCACTTCCGATTTATTTACAGGTGATGACGGCCATCAAGCGCGAGATCGTCACGGGCACGCTGGAGATGGGCGCCCGGCTCCCGTCGGTGCGCGAGCTGGCGGTGCAGTATGCGATCAATCCCAACACGGCCGGCAGGGTTTACCGCGAGCTGGAAAACGAGGGCATCTGCTTCACGCGGCGCGGCATGGGCACCTTTGTGACCGAGGATGCGCAGAAGGTGGCGCAGCTGAAGGAAGCGATGGCCGACGAGCTCGCCCGGCAGTATCTGGACGGGATGCGCAGGCTCGGCATCACGCGGGAGGAGGCGCTGCGCAGGCTCGGACGATTTTCTCCGGTATCGGTTCTGGAAGAAAAGGGGGAGTAACATTGCTGGAATGCAGAGAAATCACAAAAAAATACGGCCGCAAGACGGCGGTGGATCAGGTGTCCTTTTGCATCGAGCCCGGGCATATCTACGCCATGCTCGGTCCCAACGGCAGCGGCAAGACCACGTTGATGAAGATGGCGGTGAGCCTGGTGAAGCCGACGTCCGGCGCGTTTTACTATAAGGGGCAGCCGGTCGGCGTGGACAGCCGCCGGGAGATCGCCTACATGTCGACGGAGCCGTATTTTTATAACTGGATGAGCGCGGAGGACGTGGGAAGATATTATCAGGACTTTTTCGAGGACTTTTCCATGGAGACGTATCACGCGCTGCTGGAGCGGATGGAGCTTGACCCGCGGACAAAGACGAAGGCGTTTTCCTCCGGCATGATGGCGAAGCTGAAAATCGCCGTGACGATGGCGCGCAGGGCGAAGGTCTATCTGCTCGACGAGCCGCTCAACGGCATCGACCTGCTGGCGCGCGACGAGATCATCCGCAGCATTCTGGAGGCGGCGAACCGCGACGTGGCGCTGGTGATTTCCAGCCACCTGGTGGACGAGCTGGAAAAGGTCGTCGATACCGCGATCTTCATCCGCGAGAGCCGTCTGGCCGACGTCTGCGAGGTGGAGGCGCTGCGCATCATGCAGGGAAAATCGGTGGTGGACCGCTACCGCGAGATCTACGGGCACGGAGGTGAGCAGACATGCTGAAACTGATGAAATATGAATTGCGCAAGACCGGATTCGCCAAGCTTGTCCTTCTTGCGGTCACGGCGCTGAGCGAGCTTTCCTACCTGCTCGGCGTATTTCTGAAAAAAGACCAGCTGATGTACACCGGCCTGTCGGTGCTGATTTTCGGCGCTTCTCTCGGTCTTTTTTACATCGGCATCGACAGTCTTCTGGTGTTCTACCGGGATCTGAATACCAAGCAGAGCTACATGCTGTTTCTGATTCCGAAAAACAGCTACCAGATTCTGGGCGCCAAGGTACTGGAAAACGGCATTTCCATTTTCTTAAGCGGCGCGTTTTTCGCGGCGCTGGCGGCTGCCAACGCCACGATCAGCATTCTTTATGTCGGGGGTCTGAGAGAATTTCTGGAGATGGTGCAGAAAATGCTGCGCCAGGTTCACATCGTCGCTACCATCGACTGGGGGATTGTGATCGCGACCTTTTTCCTGATCCTGGCCGTCTGGCTGCTGGCGATTGTGACCGGCTATCTGGCGATCGTGCTCTCCGCCACCGTATTGGCCGGGAAGCGCTTCAGCGGCCTGGCGAGCTTTGCGGTTTACGTCCTGCTGGAGCGGGTGATGGCCCTGATCCTGACGCAGGTGTATCGGGTCACCGGACCGGGCCGCCTGCTGGCGGGCCCGATTCTGTGTATTTTTGTGATGGTGGCCGTCATGTACGCCGTTACCGGGTGGATTATGGAGCGGAAGCTCAGTGTATAGCTACGCCCCGATCGCGTTTCCGGTATACAGCTGGTAATATTTCCCTTTCTCCTCGATCAGCTGGTCATGCGTGCCGCGCTCGATGATGCGGCCCTGCTCCAGCACCATGATGCAGTCGGAGTTGCGGACCGTGGAGAGGCGGTGCGCGATGACAAACGTCGTCCGCCCTTTCATCAGCCGGTCCATGCCGCTCTGGACGATGCGCTCCGTGCGCGTGTCGATGGAGCTGGTCGCCTCGTCGAGAATCAGCACCGGCGGGTCGGCGATGGCGGCGCGGGCGATTGCCAGCAGCTGGCGCTGGCCCTGGCTCAGGTTGGCGCCGTCGCCGGTCAGCATGGTGTCGTAGCCCTGCGGCAGGCGGCGGATAAAGCCGTCCGCGTTCGCCAGCTTGGCCGCCGCCACGATCTCCTCATCGGTGGCGTCCAGCTTGCCGAAGCGGATGTTTTCGCGCACCGTCCCGGTGAACAGGTGCGTATCCTGCAGGACGATGCCGAGCGAATGGCGTAAATCTGCCTTTTTGATCTTGTTGATGTTGATGCCGTCGTAGCGGATTTTGCCGTCCTGGATGTCGTAAAAGCGGTTGATCAGATTGGTGATGGTCGTTTTGCCGGCGCCGGTGGAGCCGACGAAAGCGATCTTCTGGCCGGGCGTCGCGTACAGCTTGATGTCGTGGAGCACGATCTTGTCGGGATTGTAGCCGAAGTCCACGCCGTCAAACACCACGTCCCCGCACAGCTCCTTGTACTCGACGCTGCCGTCCGCCTGATGCGTGTGCTTCCAGGCCCAGCGGCCGGTGCGGGTGTCGTTCTCGACCAGTTCCCCGTTTACTTCCTTTACATGTACCAGCGTCACGTAGCCGTTGTCCACCTCCGGCGTCTCATCCATGAGCCGGAAGATACGGTCGGCGCCCGCCATCGCCATGACGATGGCGTTGAACTGCTGGCTGATCTGGTTGATCGGCATATTGAAGCTCTTGTTGAAGGTCAGGAAGCTGGCCAGGCCGCCGAGCGTAAAGCCGCCGAAATGGCTGAGCGCGAGGATGCCGCCGACGATGGCGCAGACCACGTAGCTGACGTTGCCGAGCTGGGCGTTGATGGGGCCGAGCAGGTTGACGAAGGTGTTCGCGCGGTCGGCGCTGACGTAGAGCGCGTCGTTCAGCTCTTTAAACTTTTCTTTGTTTTCTTCCTCGTGGCAGAAGACCTTGACGACCTTCTGGCCGCGCATCATTTCCTCGATATAAGCGTTGACCTTGCCGAGGTTGCGCTGCTGCTCCACGAAATATTTTCCGCTGCGGCTGGCCGCGTAGCGCGAGCAGAACAGCATCAGCGACACCATCACCAGCGTCACCAGCGTCAGCGGGATGCAGAGAATCAGCATGCTGATGAAAACGCTCACGATCGTAAAGGCGCTGTTGATGATCTGCGGGATGCTCTGGCTGATCATCTGCCGCAGGGTGTCGATGTCGTTCGTGTAAACGGACATGATGTCGCCGTGCTGGTGCGTGTCAAAATAGCGGATGGGCAGCGTCTCCATGTGCGTAAACAGGTCGTCGCGCAGGTTGCGGAGCACGCCCTGCGTGACGGTGACCATGATCCGGTTGTAAATGTAGGTGGAGGCGACGCCGATGGCGTAAAAGACCGCCACGCGCGCGATGGCCTGCGCCAGCGGCGAGAAATCCGGCTGGTCGCTCAGCAGAAACGGCGTGATATAGTTGTCGATCAGGTTTTTGGTAAACATCGTGCCCTGCACGTTGGCGATCACGCCCAGAAAAATAAACACAAACACGAACATGCAGTGCACGCGGTAATCGCGGAACACATAGCGCATCAGCCGCGCCATCAGCCGCCACGGATGGTCGACCTGCGGCTTCTGGCCTCTGGGTACCCGTCTCATCGGTCCTGGCATATCAGTCACCCTTCCTTTCGTCAAAATCTCCGCCGCCGCTCATCTGCGTCTCGTAAACCTCGCGGTAAATCTCGTTGGAGGCCAGCAGCTCCTCATGCATGCCGAAGCCGTCGACCCGTCCCTCGTCCATGACGAGGATGCGGTCGGCATCCTGGACGCTGGAAATGCGCTGCGAAATGATGAGCTTGGTGGTGTCCGGGATTTCCTCCCGGAACGCCCGCCGGATGCGGGCCTCGGTGGCCGTATCCACGGCGCTCGTGCTGTCGTCGAGAATCAGGATTTTCGGCTTTTTCAAAAGCGCGCGGGCGATGCACAGGCGCTGCTTCTGGCCGCCGGAGACGTTGGAGCCGCCCTGCTCGATGTAGGTATGGTAGCCGTCCGGGAAAGAGCGGATGAAATCGTCGGCGCAGGCCAGGCGGCAGGCCTCCTCGCACTCGGCGTCGGTGGCGTTTTTGTTGCCCCAGCGCAGGTTCTCATAGATGGTGCCGGAAAACAGGACGTTGTTCTGCAGCACCACGGCCACCTGGTTGCGCAGCGCTTCCATGTCGTAGCTGCGGACGTCGAGGCCGCCCACCAGTATCTCGCCCGAGGTCACGTCGTAGAGGCGGCTGACCAGGTTGACCAGGCTCGTCTTGGCGCTGCCGGTGCCGCCGATGATGCCGATGGTTTCGCCGGAATGGATTTCCAGGTTGATGTCCTTGAGCACGGATTCCTTGCTGTCCTTATGATAGGAGAAATTCACGTGGCGGAAGGAAATGCTGCCGTCCGCGACCTCGGTCACCGGGTGCTCCGGGTTCTGCAGGTCGCTGGTCTCGTTCAGCACCTCGCAGACACGCTCCATGCTGGCCGTGCTCATCGAGAGCATGACGAACACCATCGACAGCATCATCAGGTTGGAAAGAATATTCATGCAGTACGCCAGCAGGCTCATCAGCTCGCCCGTGGTCAGCGTGGAGGCGACGATCATTTTCGCGCCCGTCCAGCTGATCAGGATGATGCAGGTGTAAACGGTAAACTGCATCAGCGGCGCGTTGTAAATGACGTTGTGCTCCGCCTTCACGAAAATGCGGTAAATATTCTCGCTGGCCTTTTTCAGCTTGCTCGTTTCCTGCTCCTCGCGCACGTACGCCTTGACCACGCGGATCGCGGACACGTTTTCCTGAATGGAGGCATTGAGCTCGTCGTATTTCGGGAAGGCCATGCGGAAATAGCGGGTCGCGTGGCGGATGATGAAAAAGAGAATCACGCCCAGCACCAGCACCGCCGCCAGATAAATCGAGGCCAGGCGCGCATTGATGCGGAACGCCATCACCAGCGCGCAGATCATGCTGGCCGGCGCGCGCATCATCATCCGCAGCATCATCTGGTATGCGTTCTGGATGTTGGTGATATCCGTGGTCAGACGCGTGACCAGTCCGGCCGTGCTGAAACGGTCGATGTTGGAAAATGAAAATGTCTGAATGTGGTAAAACATGGACTGGCGGAGATTGCGCGCCAGCCCGGCGGACGCCTTGGCGCCGAAACGGCCGCCGCCGATACCGGCCAGAAGCCCGATCACCGCCACCACCAGCATCAGGCCGCCGATATGGTAGATATGGGAGATGTCTCCCTTGTTGACGCCGTCGTCGATGATCGACGCCATCAGAAACGGAATCATCGTTTCCATCAGTACTTCCAGCAGCATAAACAGAGGAGTCACCATCGACGCGCGCCGGTACTCCTTCACTTCGCCCAGAATTGTCCGAATCATATCAGGTCCCCTTTCCTCTGCGGACATAGTTCCGTGTATATCGAAAGCAATAAGCCGCGCGCACCCGGGAAACCGACGGTATTGCGCGGCTTATTGCTTCTCCTGTCATTATCTTACCATAAAATTCCGCGAAAAACAGAACAAAAAAAGCGCAAAAAAACGGGAGGCCTCCGGCATTTTGCCGGATGGACTCCCGGGGGAGCGACAGCGTTTCGATCAGACGCGAAACGGCTGCCCGCCTTTATCTTTTGTAATAGGAAATGCGTTTCGGAGCATTAGCGGTTCGTATTCAGCTGCTTCTCAAGCTCGGCGATGCGCTGCTCGAGATTCTGGATGATATGACTGTATTCCTGAATCTGTGTTTGCTGGCTGTCAAGTACTGCCCTTTGGCTGTCGATCATAGCTTGCTGGCTGTCAAGTTCTTCCTTCTGGCTGTTGATCATAGCTTGTCGGCTGTCAAGGTCCTCCTTCTGACTGTCAATTACAGCATCCTTGCTTTCAAGTTCCGCCTTTTGTCTGTCAATGTCTGCCTGCATCTCGTCGATCATGTACTGTACAGTATTCCGGTCAAGAATACGCAGTTCTTCTGAAAACATCTCCATCACCCTCTCCACATTCTGGCACAGACGGTATACGTCTTCATACATGGGCCTGAATTCCGGGTAAGCCCCGAGCAGCCGGAGGATGATCTCCGGGTCGTCCTGGCTGAGGAACGCAAGCCATGCTTCGGTCTCGTTGCTGACATCTTTATTCTGAATGTTCTGCCCGAAAATGTCAAGCGGTATGAACAGGTATTTCTGCAGGAGGTCCATTCGGAGGCCGGTGTTGGAGCGCTGCTCGAAATAGTGCAGGTAATCCTCCGGAAACTCCCGGAATCTTCCGGTGCTGTTCTCGATAAAGATAATGGTGTAAACTTCCTTGACCTCCAGGTAGCTGAATTTCTTTTTCCGTCGGTCGCGGATTCGTTTGTATTGGCGCAGCAGGAGATCGGCGGAGTAGCAGGCGCTGCGCTGGCCGGGGAAGGCGTAGCCGATTTTCTGCGCTTCTACATCGGCCAGGCTGCCGTCGTCGAGCTGCACGATGATGTCCATGATCAGCAGGGAACTCTCGTCGGCGATGCGCGCAGAATCGCCCGGCAGGACCTGCTTGATGGTTACATGCCTTCCAAGCAGGACGGAGAGCAGCCGGTTGAGCCGCTCGGGAGTGTACTCGGGGCTGAGGATTTCCTTGAAGAAGAAATCGTACAGCAGCTTGACGCCACGGACCCCGGTGCAAAAATCGAGAAATTCTTTCTGCTGGTGTGGCTGCCAGCTGTCAAACTGATGTCTGAGGGAAGGGGTGGACTGAATCTGCTCCAGCAGGGCTTCTCTTTCGTGAATCATGGGAAAATGCTGTTTCAGTTTGCTTGTCATAGTACCTCCTCGGGATGAAACTTAAAATTATTTGAAACACATTACATATAAAATGTGAATACATAATAACATAGTTTGCCAGGGAATGCAAGCGGTAAAAACCAGATGAGCAGAAAGAGAATAGAAGGGGTTGCAATAGAACTGTCAATATTGCTATAATTAGCCTTGTACGAAAGTGCTTTTACAGCGATGTTAAGGGCTAAAATCTTAGCCAAAACGGCATGACGTTTGAATCAGCATTTTACAGAAAATTTTTCTAAGGGGCTGCAAAATATGCACTTAAAAAAAGAAAGGGCGTTCGCTTTTATCATCACCGCAGCGTCAGCTGCAGCTATCATCATCGGAGCAGGGACACCATTGGTCAAAAGTACGGCTGCCGCACTTAGTTTAGCCGCTGTTGCCTCTTTCTTTAGCACCCCTCTCGTATATCGGCTGGCGTACCGGATCCATGCCCTGGATGTCCCCAGAGATGGCCGGCGGATGCACGACCATCCAATTCCGCGTATCGGCGGTCTGGCCATGATCTTTGGTTTTGCTGCCGGCACGCTTATCTTTGGACCTGCGGCAAAACAGCTGCAGAATATATTTCCCGGAATGTCCGTTATTACGGACGGAGCAGAACGGGAGACACTGTCAATGCTGCGAAGCATATTGCCCGGGGCCGTCATAATTGCAGCGCTGGGCCTGGCGGATGATATTCATGCTCTCGGGCCCTGGCCGAAACTGGCGGTACAGATAATGGCCGCTTTGGCGACGGTACGGGGCGGAAACGTCATAGAAGCCATATCGGGCATTTTTACTGCAAAGACATACCCGCTGCCGGGCTGGCTGGGGCTGCTGCTCAGCGTACTGTGGATAGTCGGTATTACAAATTCTGTCAATCTGATTGACGGGCTGGATGGCCTGGCATGCGGCATCTCCGCTGTCAGCGCTATTGCTGCCGCGCTTATTTCCGGAGCGGTTACAGGCTCCTTTGCTGTCATACCGGCGGCTTCCCTGGCCGGGGCCTGCATTGGATTTTTGCCTTACAATCTCAATCCTGCCTGGATTTTCATGGGAGATACGGGAGCCACGTTCCTGGGATACATTCTGGCGGTAACGTCCATCCGGGGACTTTTCCGATATCCGGGGAAAGTTCCTTTTGCCGTGCCCTGCCTGATACTCGGCCTGCCCATTTTCGACACCGTTTTTGCCATTGTACGCCGGGTCGTCCATGGACGGTCTCCTCTGCTGCCTGATCAGGGTCATGTCTACCACCGACTCATAAATCGGGGTCTTTCCCGGAAACAGACGACAGCTTTGCTGTGGATGGTCAGCGCCGCTTTGAGTATACTCGCGGCGCTGATTGTGTTATAGAGAATTCAGAGGGATACAAAGTTCTGATTTGAACAGAAGAATAATTCCGGAATGCTGCAGAATAAAGAAGCAAACGGACGGCAAATATCAAGTGACGGAACAAACCGTGTGAATATGTCCGTCCTCAATGCGGTAAATCCGGTCACAGCCGGCTACAGCCGAAGCGCGGTGAGAAATGATAATCATCGTTCTTTCCCCGCGCAGATTCTGAATAGAGTGAATTACGGAAGCTTCCGTTTCCGGATCCAGCGCGGAAGTCGCCTCATCGAAAACAATAAGCCTTGAGCCCTTGTACAGGGCCCGGGCAATCCCCAGCCGCTGACGCTCGCCCCCTGAAAGGCGGATGCCGTTTTCTCCTATGAGGGTGTCCAGCCCGTCCGGGAGTTTTTTCACAAAATCCCCAAGAGAAGCCTTATACAGCGCCGTCCAGACAGCGCTGTCATCGGCGCTGCCCGCAGGCGCACAAAAAACGACATTATTCCGGATGGTATCATCCAGCAGAAAAATATTCTGCGGAATGTATGCGGTCTGCCGCAAATAGCTGCTGAGGCAGCGCCGGATGTCCGCGCCGCCTATGCGCACACTCCCTTCCTGCGGTTCCAAAAGACCCAGCAGGAGATCGATCAGCGTCGTTTTGCCAATGCCGGATGGACCGGTGATGCCGACGGAGGAGCCGGAAGAAATCTCCAGATTTATATCCGTAAGAATCGGTTCCGGTCGGCTTTCATAGGAAAACGTGACATGCGACGCGGTAATACTGCCGGACAGGTCCGCATCTTCCTGCGCGTCTGTATGTTCCCGGTTATTATCTGTCTGTGCATTTCCCTGAGATACTTTGCCCGCCTCCGTTTCCCGAAAATATTCCAGCGCGTCAACTACTTTTTCCGCTGATGCCCGCATATTTGCGATTCGAACCAGATTGCCGCTGATGCGCCGGACAGCCGGCAGCAGACGGATCACAGCGGCGGCCAGCGCGGCCAGGTTCGGGAGAGCGTCCGCTATATTCTGTCCCAGGAGAGTCAGGCCAAGGATATAGGCCAGAATGGATACGGCCATAATAGCCTCGATGCACAGACCGGGAATTCTGGTCAGCGCCCGCTGTCTGGAATCGCAGTCCGCCACGACGCCGTCTTCCTTTTCATAGCATGCGCTGAAATGCTGTTCCGCCTGCCAGACCTTAATTGCTTTGATTCCCTGGACGCCTTGCTTCAGCCATTTCAGACGCTGCGCGTGGGCAATTTGCCGTTCCTTCCCGGCCCTGTAGGCGGAAGGCTTGATGAAGCTGCGCGTAACAAGGAGAGACAATCCCGCGCCCAGAAGCACGCACAGGGTCATCGCCGGGCTGATGAAAGCCAGCGCCGTGCCAATAACGACTAATACCAGTGCTTCCGATACAAGATCCAGAAAAGCGTTCAGATATCCCCCTGTACGGACAGTGTCTGTATTCAGCAGGCTGATAACTTCCGCTGTACTGGCATTGGAAAACCAGGAGTATGGTCTGCAGAGTATACCAGTGTAAAGCTTTGAGGAGACATTGTGCTGTATCTCGCATACAAATCGCGCCAGAACATGGTTTTCAAGCAGGAGAAATACCATTTTGAACAAGTACAGTATGATGAGGGCAATCAGGCAGCCGGCTCTGGCAGCCGGCCCGGAGCTGATACCGATCTGACTGAGAAAACGGCCGATAATCCGGCTGCCTGTCACATCTGTGCCTGTAAGGAAAGAACAGGCCTCCATAATCATCGCAATTCCCAGCATTTCCAGCAGAGAGCCGAAAAACATCATCATGATCAGGGCGCACAGTTTCTTTTTTGGAGTTGAGCCCATAAGGCCTGAAACATTGTTTAACATGGTTATGCTCTTTCTTAATCTCTATGGCACGTCAATTTCTGTCTGATTTTATGTTGTTTATTCTTAATAAAGCCTGCACATCGCACAGATTCATCGGGGGATGTCCTCCCGCGATTCACTCTGTTTCCACCTCATAGCGGATATGAGCATTTTCAGATTTACGCGTCCGTTGATAAATACGCCCCGAAAAAGTCGATATGCCCAGACAAAAGGCCTGGCCCACCGATTATGGTAAGCGAAGGGCGCGTTGTCCCGATACCATTCCCGGCCCGGAAACATTCGTTCCAGCAGATATCTCGCCCGGACCTTTGCGGGATTGATGTCCTCCTGCTGCAGCCGGCGCATATCGTTTTGAGCACGATGCTCTGCCGTTCCGTACACACCGGAGGCTTCTATCCATGTTAACATTTTTCTTTCCGCCTCCGTCAGAGCGGAGACGGGCGGCGGCCCGAACAGCTTTTCTCCCAGAGAACAGAAAAGCAGCTCAAAGTTCTCCAGCCCCAGTTTTTTTAATTCTTCCATAACGTACGTCCTGTTCATACCAGACTGGGTCTGCCGGTAGAGGTACACGTCCAGCACAGACCGCAGGCCCGTACCGCCGCCAATGTAGTGTTTATAGATGTGGGCGAGTAAATAGACGTAATGATCCTCGCTGCTGAAATGGTAGCCGAATTCGTTCGCCGTGTCTTTAACGAGCCGTTCTTTCACATTCCTGTAATAGGAGACACAGCCGGATAAAAACGCTGATCCTTCTTCCGCGAATAACGCCCGGTGCATTTCAAAAATATAAAATGGCGGTTTATAATAGGCGCCATGAACTCTCTGACTCATACTCTCGGCCCTGTAGCCCTGAAGTTTCATGAAGTTTCGGATCTCCTGCCACTGATCTGCGTCGATCAGAATATCATTGTCAGCAAACTGCCGGGCTCCATACCGGGGATAAAGGCTGTTCAGAGTCACTCCTTTGAGGGGCGCATACCAGATACCTTTTTTCTCCAGAAGGGCCAGCAGCTTTTCCCGTTCCGCATCCACAAGCAGGGTTTTGCGAATGGACTGCACTTTCTTTTCCTGAAAGCGTCCGGCCGTCTCTGCCGGGCACTGGGCCATCAGCCCTGTGTACTCCAGCGCGAAGCAGGCCGCTGCGGTCAGCGAATGTTTGTCTGCGATCTCCCCAAGGGCCTCGAAGTCCGGCATTTCCACCATCTCTGCCGGAACGTTATGAATCCATGCCGCCAGCAGACAGTACAGCGTATCATACGTCTTTTCCAATGATTCACTGTTCATGGTGCCGCCTCCATTTCTTTACTATTCTGTCCGGCAGTTCTAAGCACCGCCGGATTGTGATGCGCAGCCGGAACGAACCGCACCATAGAACCACATATAGCCGGTAGCGCCAATCTGTTATCGATATTTCCCGTCCGTCCCGCACAAAAGCAGTCAGCACGCCGACAATCTGCTCCTGTCTTATGCTTCGCTCAGAGATACGATTATGGTCTCCGCGAAACACATATTCGCCCGTTCCCGTTTCTATGACCCGGTGAAGGATGTACTTTCCATCTTCATCCCGATAAAGCGCTACATCGTGTTTTCTAAGCCGCCCACAAGGCGGTTCCAGGATAATCAAATCCCTCTTTTGCCGCAGCATGGGCAGCATACTGATTCCCGTGGTAGTGTAGACCAGCCTGCCATACCTGGCCAATATATCCTCAAAACATGCGTTCATTCTTCGATGGCCCCGAGTGAGCGCAGCTTTTCCACCACGCGCTCCACATCCTTTTCGATCACTTCACGGGACGCATCGAAACGCGCTTCCAGCATATCTGTCAGCTGTTCGACCGTAGCAGGTTTCTTCAGCCGTTCAATGATCAATGCTGCAGTTTTGTTGCTGCGAACCATGCCCAAAAAACCTTCTGTGGCAACCATGATATGTTCATTGTCTGAGACATAAGTAATAAATGCGTCCTTCAGCTTCACAGTTCTGTTCCTCCATTTATTCCTTCATAAGCTGTCCGGGCGGCCTCTGCGGACATATCAGCGCCCAGACGGTATATTTTCACGGTTCGGGACAGTTTGTCTGTCAGGGACAAGACTTTCCTTTCGCTCTCGTTCATTAAGTGATAGCTTTGCCGGTAGAGGATGGGGAAAGCGTCATGCGGTCTGACCGGCTCGATGAAGCTTTTTTCGCTTCGCTCTAACAGGCAGATGGCTTTTACCGGTGCAAAGGTATTCGTATTTAATCCGTGCTTACCGCTCCAGGGAGCCCCGAAAGCTGTCGTTCCTCCTTCGGTGATACGCAGGAGAGGCATATCGTCATTGATCATGGTCGCCCGCTTTCCGAAGAGCGTCTGCCAGTATCGGGCGTGAGTGGACTTCCCCGTGCCGCTTTTCGCGGCAAACAGATACGCCTCCCCGCCCACAGCCACACAGGAGGAATGGAAAAAAAGCGTATCTTCCCGGAGCAGCTGCTCTGCCAGCAGATCATGAATGATCAGTTCTTCCACGTATCCGTCCGTCCAGTTTTGATACGGCAGACGATATTTTTTCCATATCAGTTCCATTTGCGGACGCTTTTCCCGGATAAGCTCATCATCTGTTTTAATTGTGAACTCCGGCGCGCCGATACAGCGATACGCCAGACATGTCCGGTGGATGTTCTCATGGACAGAGATACAAGCCCACTTTTTCCCGGCCAGAGAATAAATACCTTCTATCATATCCCATACATCCTCTTCCAAATGAACAGAGCGACAGGCTGTCCCGTCGCCCTGTCCGCTCAGTTTGTCTACAGTGTTAAAATAATTATTCTGCTTCTCCGCCGCTGTCGCCGGAACCAGTCCTGATTAAAACTTCATCCTCTCCGAACTCGATGACCTCCATCTCCGGAACTACATAGACTTCCTTCATTTTATAATCCTCCTTTCCTAAACGTCAGGTTATATATTATCCTTCCTCCGAAATTCGAGGGAAGGTTCCTGCTGTGATATATTTGGAATGCTTCCTGCATTGCCATTTTAGCTTTTTCTTCTGCTTTCAGAAATAGAATCCCCCGCCAGCAATCCCAGCCCGGCCCAGAGGAAAGGCGCCGTGATGGCAAGGTTCAGATTAAAAAAGTCCTGAATCAGGTAGCAGACGACGCCTGCCCCAAACGCCGCGCAGAGGCCGTTTCCCCTGTTCCGGATCCAGCCGGAGAGGCCTTTTCCGATCAGCGCCAGATAGCAGCCCAGTCCCAGGATTCCCGTGTCCATGAGATATCCGAGGTATGTGTTGTGCGTGTTGTAAACCACATTTACACGATCCCATGCTTCATTCACTTTCTGTATTTGAAGCAGCCAGCAGCCTGAGCACGGCCCGTTTCCCAGAATGGGCTTTTTGACGACGGATTCCCATGCTTTCATCCAGGTCTCGACACGGTCGTGCCCGAACGACGGCTCGATGTGACCGTGCAGGATCTGGGATGCCTCATAAATAAACCCGCTCTTCCCGGGCCAGAAATAAACGGCCGCCAGCCCGAGGGCGATGGCCGCCGCGCTGGCGATCGCGGCGTATTTTGCCCCTTTGCGGTTTCGGATGACGACCGGAAGCGTAAGAACCAGACAGCCGATCAGACCGACCTTCGAGGCATCCACGTCAATATGATACAGAATGTGCAGCGAGAGAACCGCAGGAACCAGCAGGAGTCTGTCCTGCTTTCTGGCGGAACGAACCGCATATACTGCGAGGACGGGAACCGCAAAGCAGAGGAACGCCGCCAGAAAGTCTATATTCCCCATTGTTCCGAGAAAAGCGAACGCGTATTCCTTATGCTTGTTGTAGTAGGTCAGGCCCTCCGGGTACATGGTCAGCGGGTTGTAGCCCGCCAGCTGGATTTCCGACAAAAGCCCGGAAAGGAACGTGGAAAATCCCAGCGCCCAGATGTGTTCCCGCCGCAGGCATCCGAAAAGGGAAGCGCCCATGAAAACTATTATGTAAAACGTCATGATCATGACGCTGTTCGTGTTGGACGCGCTTATCTGCAGGAAACCGGTCTGCGGATATTCGGACAAAATCGCCGAGACAATATTGACGCCAAGGAACGCCAGGGCAGCGCCGTGAATCCAGTGCAGCCGTATAGAAACAGGCGTCTTCTTTTTTATCCTGCACCAGGCCAGATACCCGGCAAGGCCGGACAGCCACAGGGCGGTAAGCCCCAGCCAGAACCAGGTCTTCACCTGAACCAGATTGCCATAGCGGTATTCGCCCGTCCCGACAACCAGCGGGAAAACGCCAAAGAGCAGCAGAAAATAGAGATCCGACATTTTATGGCAGACTTCCAGAGGGGTCATGTATCCGGATTTCTTACGCCGCCGCTTCTTTTTTGATGCCATACTGCCCGATTCCTCCCGTGTGATTTCTGAATGTTCCGTTATAAAGGGGCTTTTGGAATTCCCTTTATACGCCTCTGTAAGTTAAGGTATCGAAAAAATTTTTAAAGCCTGCTTTTACCGCTTCTGCAGCTGCCAGCAGGGGCACTGTCAGAGAACGGCATACCCTGCCAAAACGCCAGGGCTCCTGCAGAAAGCGCCAGAGCCATTCCAGGTTGTGTTCCCGCCAGGCTTTCGGGGCGCGTTTCAGGCTGCCGGCGGTAATGTCAATCCAGCCGCCGCAGCCGCAGGCGAGCGACGCTCCCGTCAGCCGCCCGTATTCCATCATCCACAGCTCCTGCTTCGGAGAACCGAGACAGACCAAAACCAGATCCGGCCTGCTTTTCGCAATTTCTTCGGCCATTGCTTTGGGATCTTCAAAATAGCCGTGGTGTACGCCGCAAAGCACCAGCTCCGGACAGCGGCTGCGCAGATTTTTCGCCGCCTGTTTTGCCACGCCAGGCTTTCCGCCCAGGATGTAAACGCGGGTTCCGCGCAGCCTGGGCAGCAGAGCGTCCAGCAAATCGATGCATGGCACGCGCTCCTGCAGGGGATTTTTCAGGATGCGGGCGGCGCAGAGAACGCCGTAGCCGTCCGCCAGCGACAGATCCGCCCGGTTGATGGCCCTGCGGTAGGCCGCGTTTTTGCGCGCCATCCGCAGCAGGTTGGCGTTCGTCCCGGCGATGTAACGATAGGAACCGCCCCGGACCATGCAGGCGGCTCTTTTAACCGCTGTTTTCAGCATGATGCTGTCAAACTTTACCCCGAAGACCTCAGGGCGTCCCATACAGTTTCCCACAGCGTCGTCTCCTTTTTATTTCTGGTTACATAATTCTAAGGAAGTGTCGATTTTGTCAGCACTTCCTTAGAATGCGGCCGCCGGCCCGCTGGCCGGCGGTGCTTTTCCTAAAGCGGGAAATAATTATTTCCGTTTGTTATCAGTGTTTTTCCGTTTTTCTCCTGCGCCTGAACCCAAGGAACAGCAGTACCGCAGCCGCCGCCACGAATGCGATTGCAAACGGGAGGATCGGGGTTTCGTCGCCGGTCTTGACAGACTTGGTGTCCGTCGGTTCCGTCTCGCTTTCAGGGCTGCTCTCCTTGTTGGTGATGGTCGCCGATGCCGTCGTGGTATTTTCATCCATCGTAATGACTGCGCCTTCTACCGTTACCTCGTAACGGAACGATGCCGCGTTTGCCACCGGGATGCCGTTCGCATCCACCTCGGTCACATACAGGGTCTGTACGTGATCCGGATTGATGGCTGCCTTGACCGTCACGCTTACGCTTGACCGGCCGTTCAACGACAGCGGTACGATATTCTGCGATACCTGGTCGGACAGGGTCGTGTGGTTCGCGTCCGCGAAGATGCCTGCGTAGAAGGTCTCGCTGCTGTTCTTCGGATTGCCGTTTGCATCAAGCAGGCGCTTGGTGATCGTCAGTTCGCCCTCACGGTAATATTTTTCCTCGTCCTCGATGTTTGTGATCGCTACCGTCGCCGCCGTGTTCGCCTCATCCAGGGTTACCGTGCCGTTCTCCACGCTGACCGCGTAGCGGAACAGCGCCGCGCCGTCCACCGGTTTGCCGTTTTCATCCGTCTCGGTCACGTACAGGGTCTGTGCGCTGTCCGGAGCAATCGACACTTTCACCGTATTGCCTGCGCTTGACCCGCCGTTCAGATCGAGCGGAACAACGTTCGGCGATACCTGGTCGGACAGGGTTGTGAATTCCGCATCCGCGAAGATACCTGCGTAGAAAGTCTCATCGCTGTTCTTCGCCGCGCCGTCCGGGCCGAGCAGGCTCTTGGTCACGGTCAGCTCGCCCTCGCGGTAGTAATCCTCCGGGACGGTCTGGAATTCGTTGCGGAAGTATACCGTCCGTGTTCCTTCGCCTTCTGCGATCGTCACCTCATTGCCGTTCATGAAGTTCACTGTAAAGACATCTTCGCCTGCGGCCACGCCGCCTGCATTGTTGAGCACGTTGCCCGCCGCATCGACCTCGGCCACGTAATAGGTCTGGCCGTTCGTGAGGCCGGTGAAGGTTACCGAGGATGCGCTTGCATTGCGGAACTCGATCGCCTGGATCTCCGATACCCGGTCGGTCAGCGCCGCGTCGCTGTACAGCGCCACGTAGAAGGTTGCGTTTTCCGCCGCCCACGTCTCGCCGTTGCTTGTAAGTTCCTTGGTCACTACCAGCTGGCCGTCCTGCGGTTCCGCCTGGTTGGTTACGGTCAGGCTTACATTGACGCCAGCGGTCGCGCTGGTATTCTCCGGGCTGATCGTGAATTCATATCTTGCGTCCGGGTCTGCGATAAATCCTGCCGGCGCCTGTGTCTCGACGAAGTAGTAATTGCCCGCCGGGAGACCCGGCACGGTCAGCGTTCCGTTCACATCCGTCGTGTAGCTGCCGGTCGTATTGGTACCGGTGTAAACGCCCCATTCTCCGGCTGTATTCTGCGCATAGAGCTGGAATACGGCGCCCGGGAGCAGCACACCGTCCGTGCTGGTCTTGGTCAGCGTTACGGAGCCTGCGAAGGTATTGATGAAGGTAAGTTCGCCATCTTCAAGCGGCTCACCGTTTTCGTGGGTAAATGCTACATTCAGCGTGCCATCGCCGCTATCGGTTACGTCTGCAATAAGATTGTAAGTATCGCCGCTGTACCTTACACCTGGCAAGTTTCCGGTTGCCTCTGTTAATGTAAAGTTAAACGTACCATTTACATCCTCTTCTGTAAACGGTAACATTTCACCGCTTACACCCAGCGCCTTGCCGATACCGGTAATCCGGAAGCTGCCGTCCGCGCCGTTCGTGGCTGTGCCGACTACCTGGCCTGCTTCGTTCCGCACTTCAAACGTAAACTCGCCCGCCTGCAGCTCGCGCCCATTCAGCACTTTCCTTCCGTCTACTTCGCCCAAGCCTTCCGCTTCATAGATATTGATGAACGTCTGGTTATTCGAACCGTCCGCCCATGCCAGGCCCAGCTCGCCGCTGTTCTTATCATATGTCGCTACCAGTGTCAGGTACTTCGGCGTCGTATCATTCGTTACGCCCGGCCTGCTTCCGGATTCAGTCAGCGTGTAGTGGAACTCCTTCGTGTAGATGCCGTCCTTGCCCGTCCCGACAAGCACATCCGCCATGTCGTCCAGTGTGATCTTGATCGCGTTCTTCTCAAAGCCCGTGATCGCGCCGCTCACGCCG
>CANRIG010000031.1 GCA_947630595.1 uncultured Lachnospiraceae bacterium
TTTATAGGAAACGACAAAACGATTTTCGTTTTGCTCGTTTCCCGCGCCGAATTTGCGCTGCGTAAGCAGCATATTTCTGGTGCAAATTCGCGCGCATCCCCCGGAGGGACTGTAGCAAACGGAACATATATTTGACGTTTGCTATAGAATCGGTAAAGCCGTATTCCTGGCTCGCAGGGGCCAGAGAATCGTGAAGCTGTATTCCCGACTCGCAGGGAGCAAATGACAGAGGATTCTGCAGCCAGCCCGGAGCTATATTGCGGTCTGCCCCGATCATTCTTCTGCCGGGGACAGAAAATCGTCGGGCAGGTTGAGGTTGAGGCGGACCGCCCAGCCCGGGATTTCATGCTTTTCCGTCTGCCGGTTCAGAAAGACGAAGGTGGTGTCGTAGGGCGGCGCGGTGCGCGGGAAAATGCCGTCGCCGTCGGTGAAATATAAAAGCCCGCGTAAATGGCGGATTTCCTTTCTGGCGATCTGCCGGTTTAAAAGCTCGAAAACCGGGCGAAAATCCGTGTCGCCCTGGCCCAGGATGCGCAGCTGCTCCAGCGACGCTTCCCATTCTTCGACGCCGGTAAAAATACGGTATTCCTGAATCATCGAGTCGCACTGGATGAAATGCAGTCGCATCCTTGCAAAAAAGTTTTCGCGCTGGCGCAGGATGCTCCACGTTTCCTCGAGAAAGCGGCGCACAATGCGGCCCGAGCAGGAGCCGGAGGTGTCGATGGCGACGGCGAGCTCGTCGAGCCGGTTGACCTCCCGGTATTCGAGGGGCTCGATCAGGGGCAGATTGCCGTAGCGCTCCAGCCCGTAGCAGTAGGGAATGTAATCAAAAGAGGCCATGTCGAGCAGCGGTTCTTCGCGCGGGATGGTGAAGCGGCGCAGAAACTGCCGGTAGTCCATGGAATCCCTGCGCGCAAGACCGGCCGGCTCGGACTCATCGCCGGGAGAGCGGCCGCGCCGCGAATGGTCTCCGGCGGAATCAGTCCGGTGTTTGCCGGCCTGCGCCGCCAGCGCGCGCGCCGTATCCGGGGCAAGCCCGTGCAGCTCCAGATAGGTCTGCCGCAGGCGGTCCGGGTCGGTCAGAAACGCTTCGCAGACCAGAGACGGCTCATAACAGAGCAATTTTTCAGGACGGCCCAGACACAGCGCCTCCGCCATGCCCGGCTGCGCGCAGAGCGGGAAGCGGCCGAAGGTTTCCGGCGGCAGCGGGGCGCAGACGAGCGCCTCCTCCTGCAAAAGCAGCAGAATCCGGCGGGAAATGGATGCAGTTTCGCGATTTTCCGTGTGCTTCAACTGGTTACCTCGTTAATGCGAAAAATTTTTTTCAATTTTTTGGTGACAAAAACAAAGACTGATACTATAATACAAGAGAGCGTCCGTAAGCAATAAAGGTTGTTTTTCTGAATTATAGCACAGAATCGGACGTCTGTCTGTGGCAAAAGTGTGATCGGCGCGGATTTTGGCGCCGTTGGTCTGACGATAAGAGAGGAACGGGCTTTGGAGAACAGGAACTGTGAATTACTTTTTGATTATCTGCACAGCATTCTGAAGGGCGAAGAGCACCCGTTGCTGGACGTGGAGCAGCTGGAGGAACCATACCGGAAGCTGGGCCGGGAACTGCACAGCCTTCAGGAAGTGGTCAGCGAGGCGCGGGAGTACGCGGCGGATCTTTCCAGAGGGGATTTGTCGCGGGAGTACCCGGCGCAGGGAAATTTTCTGTGCACGCATCTGAAGGAGCTGCACTCGAATCTGAAGCATCTGACCTGGCAGGCGAAGCGCGTGGCGATGGGAGACTATTCGCAGCATGTGTCTTACCTGGGCGAGTTTTCGGATGCGTTCAACGAGATGACGGATCAGCTCAAGGAGCGCGAGGCTTTGCTGGAGGCGGAGCAGGAGCGCACCAGACAGCGCATGGCGCAGAAGGCGTATTTCGATCCGGGGACCGGCATTCACAATCGTCTTTATTTTGAGGAATACATGCAGAACGCGCTGCATCAGAAGCAGGATTTCACGCTCGGCTATATGGATCTGGACGATCTTAAATCAGTGAACGACCGGTTCGGCCACAATGAGGGCGACAATTATATCCGCAATTTTGTTTCCGTGGTACGGCATCAGTTCCGCGGCACGGACCTGCTGGCCCGCATCGGCGGGGACGAGTTCTGCATCGTCGTCCCGGCGTGCATCGGCAGCATCGTCGCGAACAAGCTGCAGGAGGCGGAGCGCATCTTTGCCACGAACAACAAAAAGCAGTATCACGCCAGCTTCAGCTACGGCCTGATCGAGGTTCGCGGCGGGGAGAACACCATGACGCTGGACGAGATCATTCAGCTTGCGGATTCGCGGATGTACCAGTGCAAGCGGGAAAACAAAAAGAAGTATGAAGGGAAAGAAGGATAAGCAATGAGCGGTTCATTGGGCTGGATTTTTCTGGCATTTATTCTGTACCTTGCCCTGATGGTAGTGGTGGGTGCGGTTTACGCGAAAACAAATAAGAGCTCGGAGGATTATTTCCTGGGCGGCCGTAATCTGGGCGGATTTGTGGCGGCGCTTTCGGCGCAGGCATCCGACATGAGCGGCTGGCTGCTGATGGGACTTCCGGGTTCTGTTTATGCGCTGGGCACGGGGCAGTCGTGGATTGCCATCGGTCTGTTTATCGGCACGGTGTGCAACTGGCTGTTCATTTCCAAGCGGCTGCGCCGGTATACGATCCGCGCCAACAATTCTCTGACGCTCCCGACCTATTTTGAAAACCGTTTCCACGACAAAAAGCGGATTCTGCTTCTGGTGTCGTCGGTGACGATTGTCATTTTCTTCCTGGTCTATACGGCGTCCGCACTGGCGGCGGGCGGCAAGCTGTTCAACCTCGTATTCGGCGTGGACTACCGCGTCGCGATGACGATCGGCGCCGCGGTGATTCTGGTCTATACGTTTATGGGCGGCTTTATGGCGGTCTGCACGACGGATTTTATCCAGGGCACGCTGATGCTGGTCGGCCTGCTGGCGGTGCCGCTCGTGGCTCTGCACTTTGTGGGGACCGGCAATCTGGCTTCCATTATTGAGGAGAGCAATGTGGCGGGAGGCGCTTCTTCCTATTTAAATATCCTCCACAACGGAGGAAAGCCGCACCGCTTTATCGATATCATTTCCCAGCTCGCCTGGGGCTTCGGCTATATGGGCATGCCGCACATCCTGGTGCGCTTCATGGCGGTCAAGGATGAGCAGGAGCTCAAAAAGTCCAAGGGCATCGCAATTTTGTGGGTGACGCTGTCGCTGTTTTTCGCCTGTGTGATCGGCGTGGTCGGCAGGGCGTACCTGTACCCGAAGGTTCTGGAGGGCGGCCAGACGGAGAACGTCTTCATCGAGGTCATTATCAAAATGTTCACAAGCGACCTGACGATGCCGGTGGTCGGCGGCATTTTCCTCTGCGGTATTCTGGCGGCGATCATGTCGACGGCGGATTCGCAGCTGCTCGTCAGCGCCTCCAGCGTGGCCGAGGATATTTACCGCGGATTCCTGCGCAAGGATGCGGACAACAAGACCGTCATGCGCGTCAGCCGTATCACTGTGCTGGTGATTGCGGTGCTCGCGTACCTGATCGCGCTTGACCCGAACAGCTCGATCATGGGCCTGGTGTCCAATGCCTGGTCCGGCCTGGGTTCGGCGTTCGGCCCCACCGTGCTGCTGTCGCTGTTCTGGAAGCGCACCAATTTCCACGGAGCGGTGGCCGGCATCGTGACAGGCGCCCTGACGGTGATCGTCTGGGATTACATTCCGCTTGTGGGCGGCCAGACGCTGGGCACGGCGACCGGCCTGTATTCGCTGGTGGTTGGCTTCGGGCTGAGCCTGCTGGCGATTATCGTCGTCAGCCTTCTGACCCCGCCGCCGACCGCGGAGATGCTGCAGGAGTTTGAGGACGCGAAGAATGGAAACATCTGAGTTTCGCCGGAAATACGGCTGTTTTACCTCTTGCATAAGGGGCTATAATAGAAACAGAAAACAGAAAGGTGGTAAAAAAGATGAAAAAATATGTATGTGATCCGTGCGGTTATGAGTATGACCCGGCAGTAGGCGACCCGGACAACGGGATCGCGGCAGGGACTGCGTTTGAAGATCTCCCGGAAGATTGGGTCTGCCCGATCTGCGGAGCAGGAAAGGACGAGTTTTCAGAGGCATAAGCTGGAAAGGCTTTTGTCCGCCGGAGCCAGACAGTGCGGGGCTATTAGAAATACCAGACAGGGCCTGGCACAATCCGGTTGTACACATGTCTGAGACAGATGTAACGAAGACTAGGTGAACAACCGGATCGTGCCGGGCCCGCCGTATTTCTGCAGTTTACAGCCGGTCGATGATCTCCGACGCCCGCAGCGCCCTCTGAATAATGTAGCGGGTCTCCGCCGACATATCGGGGGACGCGCTGATGTGGAACGGTTTCCCGTTCAGGAGCGCGATCGAAAGCTGATAGACGTAATACTCGTCGTCCGTCTGCTCCTCCGCGAGCGCGTCGCCCTTGACGCTCATCTCGCGGGTGTCCTTGTCCTTTCCGAGGCTCATATCGGTCAGCGTTTCCAGCATGACGCAGAAGTGCTTTTCATCCCAGGCCGACAGGTACACGCATTTACAGACGCCCTTGTTGAAAAAGGGGTAGTGGGAGAAACAGTCCATCAGTTCCTTGAAGCGGGTGCGGTGCCCGGAGTCCTCAAACATTTTTTCCGCATCCAGCGCCGCAAAACATTTCTCTCTCCAGTCCATACCATTCCCTCCGTTTGCCGTATGATATTGTCCGCCCGCGTCCGTCTGCCGGATGCTCCCGCGGGCGAACGGAAAGTAAAATAAATTATAGTAGAAAAAAGTCGAAAATACAAGGTGGCAATGCGGGAAAAGGGATTGAAAATTTGAACACAGTGTGCTATAGTCTGAATAACTGAACAGGGAAGGCAACAGGTGTCGGGCTGCTTCGGCAGTCCGGTGAAAAGGGAAACAGGTGTGAATCCTGTGCGATCTCGTCACTGTATTTAGGGAGTGCGGGCCATGATGCCACTGGGAAACCGGGAAGGCGGCTGCGCATGATGATCTATGAGTCAGGAGACCTGCCTGCCGCCGGTGCGGGAGCGGACGCTCCAAACCACGAGGAATTGGTTTCGCCGTCTTTTTTTATTGCTTTGGTGCAGTTCTGTTTTCCGTACCTGAAAAAGCTGATGTAATTTATAAATATAAACATCAGAGGACAATGCAGAAGCGTTGCCCTGAAAAAGGAGGAAGACAGAATGAAAAAGAGGACAGGAAAGGCTTTGGTGTTTGGCATGACGATGGCTGCGATGCTTGCCATGGGCGCAATGACGGCCGGCGCTGAGGAGACGGAGGCCGCTTCGGAAGCGGCGGAGGAGGAGACGGAGGCTTACACGGGCGACGCTTCTCTGGACAACGCGAGGAACCAGGATGAGATCGGCGAGAACGAGCTTCTGGTCATCAGCTTCGGGACGAGCTTCAACGACAACCGGCGCGCGACCATCGGGGCGATCGAGGACGCGATGGAGGCCGCTTTCCCGGACTACTCCGTGCGCAGAGGCTTCACCAGCCAGATCATCATCGAGCATGTACTGAGCCGCGACGGCGTCAAGATCGACAATGTCGGCGAGGCTCTGGACCGTGCGATCGACAACGGCGTAAAGACGCTGGTCGTACAGCCGACGCACCTGATGAACGGCTATGAGTATACCGATCTGGAGACCGAGCTGGCGGAGTATGCGGATTCGTTTGACAAAATCGCGTTGGGCGCTCCGGTTCTGACGAGCGATGAGGATTTCGCGGCGGTCGAGAAAGCGATCACCGAGTGGACGGCGGATTACGACGACGGCGAGACTGCGGTCGTATTCATGGGACACGGCACAGAAGCGGATTCCAACGCAGTGTACAGCAAGATGCAGGAGCTTCTGACAGCGGACGGATATGAGAACTACTATGTCGGCACGGTGGAGGCGACCCCGTCTCTGGACGATATACTGGCGGCGATCGACGGGAAAGGCTACAAGAAGGTAGTGCTGTCTCCGCTGATGATCGTGGCCGGCGACCATGCGAACAACGACATGGCGGGCGACGAGGAAGGCGCCTGGAAGAAGACGTTTGAGGATGCAGGATATGAGGTAGAGTGTCTGATCCGCGGCCTCGGCGAGAACGAAGCGATCCGCAGCCTCCTTGTGGAGCATGCGCAGGCGGCGATCGACAGTCTGGCTGAGTAATTTTTGATTTGACAGCATGGGTATGACAACCGGGACGGATACAGGAATGTGATGGGAGGGACACAGCGTGGAGACATGCTGTGTCTGCCTGTTTCAGGGAATAAAAAAGGATCATGGAAAGGAAACAGAAGGAGGAGACAGATGAAAAACAGGAGAAACAGGATAATTGCGGCGCTGGCTCTGGCGCTGTCCGGCAGCATGGCAATGACCGGGTTCGCGCAGGAGGCGCAGACGGAGGCGGCCGTGGAAGCGCAGGCTGCAGAGAATGAGTCAGAAAAGGCCGCGGAGACGGAGCTCGCGGAGGCGCAGTCTGAGAAAGCGCAGGCGGACGTTTCGGATCAGGTGGCGACCAAAGATGAGATGGCCACGCCGCAGGATGTGGTCAGCGAGGATATGGAGCCGGTCTATGCGGACTCCATCAAGGAGGGAACCTATTCGATCGAGGTGCTTTCCAGCTCCTCCATGTTCCGCATCATCGACTGCCAGCTCACCGTCGCCGGCGGCGAAATGACGGCGGTGATGACCATGAATGGGGACGGCTATCTGAAGCTGTTTATGGGCACCGGCGAGGAAGCGGCCGCGGCTGGGGAGGACGAGTGCATCCCCTTTGAACTGAACGACGACGGAAAGCAGACGTACGAGGTGCCGGTGGAGGCGCTGGATATGGGCGTGGACTGCGCCGCGTTCAGCAAGAAAAAAGAAAAATGGTATGACCGCGTGCTGGTATTCAGCGCGGCTTCCCTGCCGCAGGACGCACGGCTGGATACCGAGATCGTGACGGCGCAGGACCTCGGCCTGGAGGACGGCGCATACACGATCGAGGTGACGCTCGGAGGCGGCTCCGGGAAGGCCGCGGTGGAGTCGCCGGCGGAGCTGACCGTGGCGGACGGCGCGGCGACGGCGGTGATTGTGTTCAGCAGCCCCAATTACGACTATGTGCTGGTGGACGGCGAGAAATACACGACGGTGAACACGGAGGGCAATTCCGCGTTTGAAATCCCGGTGACCATGTTTGACGGGGAGATGCCGATCACGGCGGACACGATTGCCATGAGCACGCCGCATGAGATCGAGTACACGCTGCACTTTGACTCCGCGACCGCAAAGAAGGCGCAGTGATGAGGAAAATGAAACATTACGGGATATGGCTGGCGGCGGCGCTGCTGCTGGCGGCCGTGCCGGGCGGCGGGAAAACGCTGGCGGCGGAAGCACCGGAGGACGCAGAGACCGCAGAGGCTGCGGAGCAGCCCGGCGCAGAGCCGGCCGGGCAGGGCGCGGAGCCGGCGGCGGATACCTGGTGCGGCCTCACTTACAGCCACAGCATGGAGCTGGAGTACGCGCAGCAGTTCGCCGTGGACTACTACGAGGGCGGCTACGTGCGGATCACGATCGCCGGCGAGGACTGCTTTCTGCTGATACCGGAGGGCGGCGAGGCGCCGCAGGGACTGGACGATTCCGTGACGGTGCTGCAAAAGCCCGTGCAGAACATTTATCTGGTGGCGACCTCGGCCATGGACCTGTTCTGTTCCCTGGACGCGCTGGATTCCATCCGGCTGTCGGGGACGGACGCGAACGGCTGGTACGTGCCCGACGCGAAGGCCGCGCTGGAGGACGGCAGGATTCTCTACGCCGGCAAGTACAGCGCGCCGGATTATGAGCTGATTGTCTCGGAGGACTGCGGGCTGGCCATCGAATCGACGATGATCTACCACAATCCAGAGGTGCAGGAAAAGCTGGAGGAGTTCGGCATTCCGGTGCTGGTGGAGCGTTCCAGCTACGAATCGCACCCGATGGGGCGCGCGGAATGGATGAAGCTGTACGGGGCGCTGCTGGGCCTGGAGGACAAAGCGGAGGAAGTGTTTGCCGCGCAGACGGCCCGCCTGCGGGAGATCGAATCCTCCGGCTCCACCGGAAAAACGGTCGCGTTTTTCTACATCGGCTCCAACGGCTACGCCAGCGTCCGCAAATCCAGCGATTACGTATCGATGATGATCGAACTGGCGGGAGGACACTATATCTTTGAACATCTGGGCGACGATGAGAACGCATTGTCCACCGTCAATATGACTATGGAAGAATTTTACGCGCAGGCGAAAGACGCGGACTACATCATTTACAACAGCACGATCGACGGGGAGATCAACACGATCGACGAGCTGCTCGGCAAGAGCGAGCTGCTCGCGGATTTCAAGGCGGTGCAGGACGGCAATGTCTGGTGCACCGGCAAAAACCTGTTTCAGGAGACGACGAGCCTCGGCGATATGATCGCGGACATCCACACGGTGCTGACGGAGCCGGATGTGGACGAGGCGGAGCTCACCTATCTGCACCGGGTCGAATAGCGGGAATCGTAAAAGACAAACGGCAGGAAGTACAAAACAGAAAACACGGGATACACGGCATGAACAAAAAGGCATACAGGCGCTACGCCGTATCGTTTGCGGCGCTGGCGCTGCTGCTGGCGGCGCTTCTGGTGTGGAACATCAATTCCGGCAGCGTCAGCCTTTCGGTGAGAGAGATTTTTCACATTCTGGTATTTCGCGGCGGCGATGAGACGGCCTACAATATTATATGGCAGATTCGGCTGCCGCGGATTCTGGCGGCGATCATTCTGGGCGGGGCGCTTTCCGTGTCCGGCTTTCTTCTGCAGACCTTTTTCGGCAATCCGATCGCCGGCCCCTTTGTGCTCGGCATTTCGTCCGGCTCCAAGCTGGTGGTGGCGCTGGTGATGGTGTACCTGCTCGGGCGCTCGGTGACCATCAGCTCCGCCGGCATGATTGCCGCGGCCTTTGTCGGGGCCATGATCTCCATGGGCTTTGTGCTGCTGTTTTCACGCAAGATCAGCCGCATGTCGATGCTGGTCATCAGCGGCGTCATGATCGGTTATATCTGCTCAGCCATCACCGATTTCGTCGTCACCTTCGCCGACGATTCCAACATCGTCAACCTTCACAACTGGTCGCTGGGCAGCTTTTCCGGCATGACCTGGGGCAACGTGACGGTGATGGCCGCGGTGGTGGGGCTGGCGTCGGCGGTTACTTTTTTGATGTCGAAGCCGATCAGCGCCTACCAGCTGGGCGAGGTGTACGCGCAGAACCTGGGCGTCAACATCCGCCTGTTCCGGGTGGCGCTGATTCTGCTGTCCAGCGTGCTCTCGGCCTGCGTCACAGCCTTTGCCGGCCCGATTTCGTTCGTGGGGATTGCGGTGCCGCACCTGGTCAAGAGCATGCTGAAAACGGCGAAGCCGCTGCTGGTGATTCCGGCCTGCTTTCTGGGCGGGGCGGTGTTCTGTCTGTTCTGCGACCTGATCGCGCGCACCATGTTTGCGCCCACGGAACTGTCCATCAGCTCGGTCACGGCCGTTTTCGGCGCGCCGGTCGTCATTTATATCATGGTGCGGAGGCGGAAAACGGTATGAGTCGGGAAGAATACTACTTTCACACGGAAAAAATGACGGTCGGCTACGACGGCAAACCCCTGATCCGCGACATTGAGATGTGCGTGAAGCGGGGGCAGATCCTGACGCTGATCGGGCCCAACGGCGGCGGCAAATCGACCATCTTGAAGAGCATTACGCGGCAGATGAAAACGATCGGCGGCACGGTGTACCTTGACGGCAGAACGCTGCAGGAGCTGTCGGGGCGGGAGCTGTCGCAGAAGCTGGCGGTGGTGCTGACGGAGCGGATGCGCTCCGAGCTGATGACCTGCGGGGACGTGGTGGCGACCGGGCGCTATCCCTACACGGGGGCGCTGGGCATTCTCACGGAGGAGGACTGGGCCAAGGTGCGGGAGGCGATGGACCTGGTGCATGCGCTGGAGCTGCAGGAGCGGGATTTCCATGCGATCAGCGACGGGCAGCGGCAGCGGGTTTTACTGGCGCGCGCGATCTGCCAGGAGCCGGAGATCATCGTCCTGGACGAGCCCACCTCATATCTGGATATCCGTCACAAGCTGGAATTATTGACGATTCTCAAGCAGATGGTGGCGCAGCGGCGGGTGGCGGTCGTCATGTCGCTGCATGAGCTGGATCTGGCGCAGAAGATTTCCGATTTCGTGCTCTGCGTGCACGGGGAATACATTGACCGGGCAGGGACGCCGGAGGAGGTGTTCACCTCGGAGTACATCTGCCGGCTGTACGGCATCACGCGGGGCAGCTACGACGCGCTGTTCGGCAGCGTGGAGATGGAGCGCGCGCCGGGCGCACCGCAGGTGTTTGTGATCTGCGGCGGCGGCAGCGGCATCCCGGTGTTCCGCGCGCTGCAGCGAAAGGGCATTCCCTTTGCCGCGGGCGTTCTGCACCGCAGCGACATCGACTACGAGGCGGCCAGGGCGCTGGCCTCGGCGGTGATTGCGGAGGAGGCCTATGAGCCGGTCGGCGGGGCGCGCGTGCAGGAGGCGCTGGAGGTGCTGCGCTCCTGCAGAAAGGCGATCTGCTGTCTCGATTCGTTCGGGACGATGAACGCCGGAAACCGCCTGCTGCGGGACGAGGCGCGGCGGCTGGGCCTGCTGGAGGACGCCGCCGTTTAGACGGATCGTCCGCATACCTTCCTGTTCATACTGCCGGATTCTTCGGAAAATGCGGCCCCGCTTTTGCTCAATGCGACAAAAACGGGGCGTTTCGTTTGCTTTCGGTTGACGAAAGCGGAAAAACAGCTAAAATAAGAAGAAAGACGGAACGAACCTACAGGAGGAGAGAGAAGATTGGATTACGCAAAAGAATCGCTGAGACTGCACTATGAGTGGAAAGGCAAGATTGAAGTGACCGCGCGGGCGGCGGTGGACAACCGGGAGGCTCTTTCGCTCGCCTATACGCCGGGCGTGGCCCAGCCCTGTCTGGAGATTCAGAAAGATATCAGCAAGAGCTACGAGCTGACGCGCCGCTGGAATACGGTGGCCGTCGTCACGGACGGAACGGCGGTGCTGGGACTGGGGGACATCGGCCCCGAGGCCGGAATGCCGGTGATGGAAGGAAAATGCGTGCTGTTCAAGGAATTCGGAGGCGTGGATGCGGTGCCGCTCTGCGTGCGCAGCAAGGATGTGGACGAGATCGTCAACACGGTGGCGCTGCTGGCCGGCAGTTTCGGCGGCGTCAACCTCGAGGACATCAGCGCTCCGCGCTGCTTTGAGATCGAGCGCAAATTAAAGGAGCGCTGCGATATTCCGATTTTTCACGACGACCAGCACGGCACGGCCGTGATCACGCTGGCGGGCCTGATCAACGCCCTCAAGCTCGTGAAAAAGGACATCGGCGAAGTGAAAATCGTGACCAGTGGCGCCGGGGCGGCCGGGATTGCGATCATCCGCCTGCTGCTGAGCATGGGTCTGAAAAATGTGATCATGACGGACCGGACCGGAGCCATTTACAAGGGCCGCGAGGGCCTGAATCCGGTCAAGCGGCAGATGGCGGAGATTACGAACGCAGCCTGCGAAAAGGGCACGCTGGCCGAGGTCATCCGCGGGGCGGACGTGTTCATTGGCGTATCCGCGCCGGGCACGCTCACGCAGGAGATGGTGCGGACGATGAACCGGGACGCGGTCATCTTTGCCTGCGCCAACCCGACGCCGGAAATCTTTCCGGACGAGGCCAAGGCCGGCGGGGCGGCCGTGGTGTCCACGGGCCGCAGCGATTTCCCGAACCAGGTCAACAACGTGCTGGCGTTTCCGGGTATTTTCCGCGGAGCGCTCGACGTGCGCGCTTCCGATATCAACGATGAAATGAAGATCGCGGCGGCCCGCGCGCTGGCGGGGCTGGTCAGCGACGAGGAACTGAACGCGGACTATATACTGCCCGCGGCCTTTGACCCGCGCGTAAAGGACGCGGTGGCGAAAGCGGTCGCCGGGGCCGCGGTAAAGAGCGGAGTCGCACGGATTTAATCCGGCGGCTCCTTTTTACTGCGCGCGGTCCATGATCTGCTTCAGCTCGTTGATCATTTCCTCGTCCTTGAGGCTGAACTTGATCTCCACACGCCGGGAGGCGTCCATATTGATCTGCCCGTCCTCGCCGTAGACCGGGTTGCTCATGGAATGGCCGTTGGCCGTGAGCTTCTCGCGGAGACCGGCCAGCTCCTGGTCGGTCAGGAAGGAACCGGCGCCGGAGAACAGATAGTTGGCGACGGCCAGGGCGCGCTCCTGCGAGAGACGCAGGTTGTAGAGGTAGTCGCCGCTCGTGTCGGTGTAGCCGTCGATGCGCACCTCGGCCAGGTACTCCTGGTATTTTTCCGACATCAGCACCTTGCAGTAGACCGGCAGGACTTCGCTCAGCATGGCGTTGCCCTCCTCGGTCAGTTTGTTTTCGTTGTAGCCGAACAGGACGTTGGAATCGAGGGCGATGGAGCCGTCGGCCTCGTCGATGACGACGCTGAGGCTGTTCTGGTCAAATTCCTGCTTGAGGTCGGCGATCAGGTCGGCCTTGATGCCGATGATCTGCTCGATGCGCTGCTGCTGCTGTTCCATGAGCTTCGTCTGCTCGTCGAGGGCGGCCTGCTGCTGCGCCATCAGGGAATTCTGACGGTCAAGCTCTTCCTGCTGGGAGAGCACAAGCGCGGCCTGTGCGTCCAGGTCCTTTTGCTGCTGGGCGGCCAGCGCGCTCTGCTCGTCGAGGGCGGCCTGCTGCTGGGCAAGCAGCCCCTCGCGCTCCTCCAGCTGGGCCAGCAGCTGATCCTGTGTGAGTCGGTGCGCGGCCTCCTCCGCCAGGCGTTCCTGGTAGTTTTTCTGCGCCTGCATGAACGAGATGCACATGACCAGCACAAAGAGCAGGAGCAGCCCGGCCATCATATCGGAATAGGATCGCCAGATGTTGTGGCGGTCGTAAGTCTTTTTTCGTTTCGTATACATGCTGTCACCTCGCTTTTTGGACGGCTATTTTTTGCGGCGGCCACGGAACAGGCGCGGCCCGGCAACCAGTTCTTCCAGCTCGTCCAGCTTTTTGAGGGTGCGGGAGAGCATCTCGGTCTGCTCGCCGCCGCCGGCTGCCATGTCGCGGGAAAGCTCGGCGGCCGTGAACCGTTTCTGGAGCTCCTGAAGCTGGGCGGAAATGGAATCCAGCCCCGCCAGCAGCTCGCGCGAGGACTGAATCGGGCCCAGACGGGAAATCTCGTCCGAGTAAGCCTGCAGAGACTGGCTGTTTTTCTCCCATACCTCGGAAAACCGTTCAATCGACTGATACATAAAGCGGATGTAATCCTGATAAGTGTCCTTCTGCTCGCGGTTGATGCGCAGCGCCTCCTGCTGGGCCGCGGCCAGCTGCTCGACGGTCTCGGCGTTGTACTGGCCGGTCCGGGCGATGCTGTCCTGGAGGGCCGTAAAGTTCTGCTGCATGCGCAGCATCGAGCGGTCCATGTAGTCCGTATAGGCATTCTGCGCGTTCTCCAGCTCGGTCACGCTCTGGCTGATTCTGGCGAAGTCGTCCGCGAGCTCCCCGCGCATCTGCTGAATCACGCTCTCGCAGACCTGGGTCATGACCTGCGCCTGTGTCTGGGTAAACGTCTGGACGATGCGGTTGATGCCGTCCGTCATCCGTGCGAACGCCGGCGTGACCACCTGCTCGAAGCTGCGGGCCATCTGCTCCGTGAAAAGGCTGGTCAGCTCCTGCGTCATCTGCTCCTGATCCTTCTGCCGTCCCAGCAGTCTGGCGAGAGAGTCCATCTCATACGGAGGCTGCACATTTAAATAGTAGGTGTCCAGAAACTGCTCCGTGAGCGCGGAGAGGTTGCTGAATTCGCTGCGCAGGTCGAACGAGTAGGCCAGCGACAGGGAAATGCCGTAGATCGAGGTGATGAACGCTACCTTGATGCCGTCGATCAGCGGCGTCACCGAACCGGCCATCTGCTCGTAGCCCGAGGGGTCGAAGCTGCGCAGGCCCATGACGAGGCCGACGAAGGTGCCGAGGATGCCGAGGCTGGTCAGAATGTCGGGGATCAGCTCGAGGATGCCGCGGTGCACGTAGGTCTCGATCGCTTCTTCGTTGATGAAATTGCGGATGTCGCAGGAGGCGTTCGGATTGCGCCTGGCCATGCGGCGGTACTGCTGGTAGCAGTCGTCGAGGAACGTATTCCGGAACAGCGCCGTGCCGTCGGCCGGCAGGGATTCGTCCCCCGCGGCGTTCTGAACGGCGGCGATGCCGTTTCGCAGCCCGCGGCAGGCGCCCATCAGGCGGCGCAGGCCGAACAGGCAGGCGGCGAGCAGCATCAGCAGCATGGCCGCCAGAAAGGTGAGATTGAAGAGGATGGAGCTGCGGCTCGCATCCCGGCTGATATATGTGATAAAGCCACAGACCCCGATGGAGAGCGCGGCCGCCAGAACCGCAATCAGTCTACGTATGTACAATGAAATTCCCCCTTTGTCGCAAATATTTTGTAATTTTATCTGTTAATATGTATTATAAGGAATATTGTGGGTTCCGTAAAGAGGAAGATTTCTTTAAGAAATGTAGAAATTCTGACGATTTGAAATGGCTGAAACCATATCAGAATTATTTGCTGCATGGATAGGGGTTGTGTAATAGAACGCTGAATTACATTGACCTGAAAAGTAAGTTTTGATAGCATGATTTTAGAATCTTGATAGGAGTATCTTGCAGATTAAGGTACTCCTTGTTTTGTTTGGAAAGGAGGAGCGACATCATAGACTATGTTTTGCAGAGGTATGGACGAAATAATACGGGGGTTATATAAAACAATGATAAACGAGAATAATCCAGGCAAAAAAATCAGCCAAAAAACAGAGCAGGAAATTTTATATGCATTGCGGGAAGAAAGAACTATAAAAAGCAAAGGCGGCGGAGAACTCCGCGATTTGGTACTGTTTGTATCATCTGGTGCAGAGGAAAACGGGTTTGTGGAAGGTTTTCGGTATGCAGTACGTCTATATAACGAGTGCTTAAATAACCGGGATTAAAAATGCATCCGGTAGCTGTCGTAGCTGCCGGCATTTTTTTGCCAATAATACAGATAACTGACCTCAGTTATTCATCGAATTCATCTTCCGTTTTTTCAAAAAGATCACCGATAGGACATCCCAATAAAGAGCTTAGCTTGTCAAGGTTTTCAAAATGGATAGAGGTAGTTTGGTTCGTTATCATGCGGTTAAAATTCTGATAACTCAAATCCATCTGTTTATAAAGCCAGTATTTCGTATGGTTTTGTTCTTTCAGGATTTCCAATATACGCAGCCGAACCAAAATACTCACACTCCTTTTTTTTATTATATTTGAAAAATTATTCTTGCATAAATGATGTACAAAGTATATAATGTATACATTAGCTAATTCGCACAGATAATGAGAATAGTATTTGCATTTTGATAAAAGAATAGTTTTATTATTGGAATGAAAAATAAGGACGTAAACGAATAGTTTTTTTATATAGAGATAAAAAAATAGAGAAAAAGAAAGTAAATTTATCATAAAAATTACTGCGAAACATTGGAACGGGTATTAAGGGATGGTATACAAACAAAGTATATAGGGGGGGTATATGCCAATGGGATAATATGGACAGTCACCGGAGAGATATAGAAAGATGGATGAAAGAAGATAATGAAATGGAGGTTTACTTAGATGAAATGGAAAATTTGGGATAATTGGGGTAAGAAGTATCTGTACTTTGTATTGGCGGCATTTATAGTGCTTGGTATTGCGCCAGTGCAAAAAGTAAGCGCAATGGCAGACTACTATGTAGAAAATAATTTTAAAAACACGATAATTTATAATAAAAATCCTAAGGAAGATAATGTTTATAACTTTCAGATGCTGGATATATCGACTCCCCTGAAAAAAGTGAAAATTACATCCAGTAATACAGCTGTAGCCACTGTAGAAAATGCGGAATGGGATGGTGTCAATCCTCATTTTAAGGTTACATCCAAAAAGAAGGGTACCACTAAAATTACGGTTACCGGAACGTCAAATGGAAAAAAAATAAGCGTAACAGGAACCGTAAAGGTGGTTAATTATGAAAATCCTTTTAAGAAGCTGACATTTTGCGGGAAATCCTATCGATCGAAAATAGATTCGGAATATAAATATATCTATTTGTATGATGGAACAGTAATCAACATGGAATACAAGTTAAAACCCGGTTGGAAGATGATTTCTGCCGAAATGGAGGGATTCAAGGATGGGAGCTATAATAAGAAAAAGGTTAAGAGTGGAAAAACGTATCAGTATCCTTCAGATACAGAGCATGAGGCATGGATAATGCTGTTATGTGAGAACAAAAGCAAAGGTGTTAGACAATCGGTACGTTTTGTTTTAAGAAAGTAATTTATTTCCTTGCCTCATTCATCTGGAATGCCGAATGGTAAGTCTTTGATAAACAGAGATGAAAATAGGAAAAGACTGACTATACAGGGAGGAGAAGGATGACAGATAAACGAATTTACAGGTATATTTTAAGGGCAATGCTGAGCTGTTTGGGACTCTTTTTGTTCTGGCCCGGTGCATTTTCAGCGTATGCGGCGGGAGAAACTGTCTATTTTGGCTCATATCCGCAACAAAAGGTGACGAATACCAAACTGCGGTATGAATTGATGAAAGTCAAAGAAGACAAGAATGGCAGATTGACTTGGGAAGGAGATTCCTATCAGAAAAGAGGCGAAGACTATTTTCTTGAGGAACCGATCAGTTGGAAAGTTCTAGCGGACGATGGAGCTGCACTGACCCTGTTGTCAGAAAAAATCCTTGATAACCATAATTATGGAGAAATAAAATGGAGTAACAGCGGAGTACGGACATGGCTGAACGGAGAATTCCTCACAAGGGTCTTTACGAAGGCACAAAGGGCGGATATTGTCATGACTGAACTGTCAAGCGATGTTATTCCATATCCATATGGCGGCGAGAAACCATTTGTCGAACAGACAATGGACATGGTATATCTGTTGGACAAAAATGACCTGATGAATCCGAACTACGGTTTTTCGCCCTTGGAGGGAAAGGATGCTTCCAGAATCGCATATGTGACAGATTATGTAAAAGATGCTTATAATGCGACAACGAAAGCCGGCACATATCTTGTGCGAGCTCCGGGCGGCTGGTCGTACGGAAACGGACAGTCGGCGGAAGTTACCCAGGAAGGAGATATTTCGCGGTATTATTATACATATTCGCGGGGAGTCAGGCCGGTGGTGCGTGTCAAGAAAGGCTCAACATATGTAACTGCGGAAAAAACGGCTCTTAAGGCCCCTGCTGAGATGTATGAGATTATTCTAAATGCGAACGGAGGAACTCCCCAAAAGCAGCAATATAGTGTAAAGGTTGGTGCCCAATATGGAAAACTTCCTGAGCCGAGACGATCGGGATATGTGTTTGACGGTTGGTATACAAAGAAGAAAGGCGGGAGCCAGATCAAAAGCAGCACGAAAGTAACCGCCTCAAAATCCCACACGTTATACGCCCATTGGACGAAAGGAAAATTATTGAACAAAGCCAAAATCTCTGTCGAATCCTGTACATACAATGGGAAAAAACAGACCCCGAAGGCAACAGTTGAGCTGAACGGAAAGAAGTTGGAACAGACCGCGGACTACACGGTTTCCTATTCAAACAATGTAAATGCTTCAGAAAAGGCAAAGATTACAATTAAAGGCAAGGGAAAGTATCGGGGTTCCGTATCTGCATATTTTGTGATCAGCAAGGCGGAAAAAACACTTTTGGTGACAAAGACAAATGAAGAGCAAGGAAAAAGCTTTGTTTTAAATTTTAAAGCGAAGAAGTATGAACGTTTCAGCAGCACAGACAAAAAAGTGGCTGAACTTTTCAGTGACAGCAGCGGAAAACTGAAGGTGAAGATCAAAGGATCAGGTTCTGCAACATGTACAGCTTTTCTTGGGAATGGCAATTATAAAAAAGTCATAGTCAAAGTTACAGTCGTGAAGGAAACTTTGGACGAAGACGCAGCGGAAAACAAAATTCCTATGGGTAATGTATACAATGCGGCGACGGGACTGGATTTAAACCAGATTCAAAATAAAGTTCCACAGGGTATCTGCGCGGCGGGCCCTTATTTGCTTGTCTCTATGTACGGGAAAGATGGAGACTGTGTAATCGTTGTTCTGGATGCGGAGGATTATACGGCGAAAGCGGTTCTCGATCTTCGAGGAAATACCCCGATTTCCAATTTGCAGGCGCATGTGGGCGGATTAACTTATGATGGAAATGATACGATCTGGGTTTCGGGTGCATTTGGTACGAATATTTTGAAAATCGGTCTCGAAAGAATCCGAAGAATCGTCAATGCTGCCACTCTGACCGGAAATGTATACCAGATGCAGCCGTCACAGGGCGATTATGAAATATTTTCGACAAAGTATCAGGATACGAAAGGAAAGATACAGCATGCGAATCCGTCCTTCTTAGCTTATAATAAAAACGACGGTTGCTTATATGTAGGCAATTTTTCCGAGACATCCGAAAGCTATATGAGGGCGTTTAGGGTTAATGGCAATTCACTGGTATATATATCTGGGAAAGATATTTCCATTCCAGAACAGATTCAAGGTGCTGTATTTGATCAAAAAGGCAATCTTTATCTCAGCCAGTCCTACGGTGCGAAAAATATGTCCAAGATTTTTTACTATACCTGCAAAAACGGCAGGTATACAGAAAAGAAGGTGTTTGGATTGAAAGCAAGCATGTCGGAGGGCCTGGAGCTTGTGCAGGATAAGCTGTATGTTTTGTTTGAATCCAGTGCTGATAAGTATGCGTGGAAGGCAGGAAAGCTGAAGCAGGAGAAGATATGGATTTTGGATACAAAAAAGCTAAAATAGGAACCAGAAGGAGGCAGAGTCTGCAATTACTTGTGTTTTAACTCGTTTCTGAAAATATAATTGAAATGTGATGCGTATGTTTTATGCGGAATCGGCGTTCAGTTTTGCCTGTCTAATCCTGTGATGACCGGCAGTAGGATGATGACCGAAACGCCGGATTCCTGCAGAGAGCGCTGGGATAAATTTCAGGATCGATTAGAGCCGGGTGAAAGAAAGACTGCAAATTTTAGGACTGGGGACTTATTGACAGGGCCCCAGTCTTTCGTTATATATAACTAATACAGACTCGCAGACTCGATAAAAGGATGCTTTCATTTCTCAGTTTTTATAATTTTAAACAAATCTATTTTAGACACTTTATTATAGAAAATTTCTTTAAGAAATTCCGATATGTCTTGCATTGCCGGGCGAAGCAGGTTACAATATTTGGCGACAGCCGTCAGATACGGGATTTGGCCGCCGCAATCCGGGAGGGACAGCATGCGAAAAAAATCACACATTTCTCTAGCGAAATATCTGGTGCGGGAGCAGGGGCTTCTGCAGCTTCACGAACACAAAAAGGCGTTTTACCTGGGCTCGGTGATGCCGGACCTGAATCCCAAAATGCTGCGGGAGCCGCATGAGTTTGAGACGACGTATGAGCCCTGGAAGGAATTGCTGCGGCAGCTTCTGGAGCAGCGTCCGGACGGCGAGATGAGCGACGCCATGTTCTGGCGCCGGCTCGGCGTCGCCGTCCATTATCTGGCGGATTATTTTACCTTTCCGCATAATGTCACATTTGATGGAAATCTAAAAGATCACTGCATGTATGAGAGCGAGCTGAAATATTACCTGCGCGCGTTCGTGCGCAGGCCGGAGGCCGGGCGGATTTTCTGCAGCGCGGCCCGCACGGCCCGTGAGATCGTTAATCTGGAAGAACTGTTCGCTTATGTGGAGCGCGCGCACCGCGCCTATCTGCCGGGCGCGCACTCGGTCGGCCTGGACTGCCGGAAGATTCTGGAGGTTTGCGCCACCGTGCTGTCGGCGGTCGTGGCGCTGGCCTGCGCAGAGGAAAGCGGGGCCGGAGTGCGCTGCGCTTAGTCTGCATGAAAAATCAGGCCCGGAGTGCGCTGCGCCTAGTCCATGTGAAAAAAATCAGGCCGGAGAGCAGCATCCGGTAGGAAAGCGATCCTGTCTTTGCAGAGAGCAGGCGGGAAAACGATCCTGTCTTCGTAAATTCTCTGAATTCTTTGAAAATTATTCGGGGCAGGCGGTATTTAACGTGCGACCGCCTGGCCCCGGTGATACACCTCCCGGATCGCAAGATCCTGTTCCAGCAAAACCATATTGGCATAAGCGCCGGGATTTAAGGTTCCGTAGTCCGGCAGAAGGCCGGCGGCGCGGGCCGGATTGAAGGCCGCGCATTTGACGGCGGATGCCAGCGGAATGCCCATCTCGAGGACGGCGGTGCGCATGCAGCCCATGAGGCTGGTGACGGAGCCGGCGATGGTGCCGTCCGCGAGCACGGCGCGCTTTCCTCGGACCGTGACCTTCTGGCCGCCCAGCTCGTATTCCCCGTCCGCCATGCCGGCGGCGCGCATGCTGTCGCTGATCAGGATGATGCGTTGATCGCCGAACAGCCGGAACGTGGCGCGGACGGCGGCGGGATGGATGTGCACGCCGTCGCAGATCAGCTCGGCCATGCAGTCCTCATGCTCCACGGCCGCTCCGATGGGGCCGGGAGCCCGGTGCGTAAAGGGCGGCATCGCGTTGTAGAGATGGGTGATCTGGGAAGCGCCGCAGCGCAGGGCCTCGGAGGCCGTCTCATAATCGGCCGTTGTGTGCGCGAGCGAGATCGTGACCTGCCCGCGGAGCGCGCGGATGAAATCAAGCGCGCCGTCCGTCTCCGGAGCCACGACGACCGTGCGGATGCGTCCGCCGGCGCATTCCTGCAGCCGGGCGAACATCGCGGCGTCGGCGGGATGGATGTAGGCTTCGTTCTGCGCGCCCTTTTTGGCCGCGCTGATGAACGGCCCCTCCAGATAGAGGCCGCAGAAATCCGCCCCGTCCGGGTCGTGAAAATCGCGCGCCGTGCGGCAGATGGAGGCCAGCACCGGCTCCGGCATGGTCATGGTGGCGGGAGTGACGGAGGTCACGCCCTGGCGCAGCTGCCAGCGGGCGATGGTGCGGAACGCTTCCGCGGTGCCGTCGCAGCAGTCGCTGCCCATGCAGCCGTGAAAATGAATGTCGGTGAGCCCCGGAATGACATAGCAGCCGGCGGCGTCGACGACCGTCTCCGCGCCGGGCGCGGCAAGGTACTCGTCTTCGGACACGATGCGCTCCTGATACAGGTAAACGGTGCCGGGGACGAAAGAACCGTCCTCGCGGAAAACCAGGCCGTTTTCGATGCGCTGTTTCTGATTTGTATTGCTCGTAGTTGTCCTATCCATATTGTCTGTATGATCCATAGTATTCACAATATTCATAGCATTTATAATATTTTCAGTACTCGCAGTACTCATTCATATGAAAGTATTTATAGTATTCGTTACAGAGGACACTTCGACAGGGCCGCCTCGTCCGCCACGATGGTGACGTCGTTGTGGAGCTGGAGGATCGAGCCCGGCACCTGCGGGGTCACCGGCCCGAAAAACGCCTGCTGCACGGCGTCGGCCTTGTCCTCGCCGGAGATCACGACCAGGATTTTGTGCGCGGACATGATGGTCTTGATGCCCATGGTGTAGGCCTGGCGCGGCACGTGGCGCTCCGACACGAAGAAGCGCATGTTGGCCTTGATCGTGCGCTCAGAGAGCGACACGCAGTGGGTCTCCGTCTCAAAAGCGATGCCCGGCTCGTTGAAGCCGATGTGGCCGTTGTGCCCCAGCCCCAGAAGCTGCAGGTCGACGCCGCCGACGGAGTGGATGATCTCGTTGTATCTGCGGCAGGCCTCGTCGCTGTCCTCGATCATGCCGTCGGGCAGGTAGGTGCGGCTCTTGTCGATGTTGACCTTGCTGAACAGATTTTCATTCATAAAATAATAATAGCTCTGCTCGTTTTCCTTTGGCAGCCCCTTATATTCATCCAGGTTGACGGTAGTGACCTCCGAAAAGTCGAGGTCGCCTTTGTTATACCATTCGACGAGCTGCCGGTAGGCGCCGATCGGCGTGGAGCCGGTGGCGAGGCCGAGCACGCAGTCGGGCTTCATGATGATCTGTGCCGAGATGATGTTGGCGGCCTTGCGGCTCATGTCATTGTAATCCTTTGCTCTGTAAATTCTCATAAAACACGTCTCCGTTCTCTAAAAAATCATTAAATAGTAAAATTTCCCACACAATTACTATAGCATATCTTTTGTTTCTGTTCAACTCTTTCGTTTAGAGCAAAACGCATCTTTCGCGGTAACAGTTCAGCCTTGCGCGTTCTGAAAGCGCAATGCGGTTGTAAAAAAGGAAAAAATCTGTTACTATGGAGAAAACGGCGGATGCCGGACCCAGAAGATTCTGAATGTTACCGGAGGTAGAAAAATGGGACTGATCAAAGCGGCGCTGGGCTCTGCGGGCGGGGCTCTCGCGGATACCTGGAAAGAATATTTTTACTGTGACGCCATGGACTCTGATATTTTGGTGCAGAAAGGGCAAAAGCGCGTTTCCGGGCGCTCCTCAAACCGTCGCGGCAGCAGCAATGTGATCACGGACGGCTCGGTGATTGCGGTGGCTGACGGACAGTGCATGATGATCGTGGAAAACGGCAGGGTGGCCGAGGTGTGCGCGGAGCCGGGCGAGTTTACGTACGACAGCGGCAGGGAGCCGAGCGTCCTGGGAGGCAGCTTCGGGGAGACGCTGGAGCGCACCCTGGAGGAGATCGGCCGGCGGTTCGCGTTCGGCGGCGAAAAGGCGGAGGACCAGCGGGTCTATTATTTCAATACCAGAGAAATCATCGGCAACAAATTCGGCACGGCGACGCCGGTTCCGTTCCGTGTGATTGACCGCGGCATCGGGCTGGATGTGGACATTTCGCTCCGCTGCAACGGCGAATATTCGTACCGGATTGCCGACCCGATTCTCTTTTACACGAATGTCTGCGGCAATGTGGACGATGTTTACGAGCGCTCCTCGCTCGACAGCATGCTGAAAAGCGAGCTGATGACGGCGCTGCAGCCTGCGTTTGCGCAGATTTCCGCGCAGGGCGTGCGCTACAGCGAGCTGCCGGGCCGCACGATGGAGCTGGCGGACGCGCTCAACGAGGTGCTTTCCAGAAAATGGAAGGAGCTGCGCGGAATCGTGATCACCTCGGTCGGCATCAATTCCGTCTCGGCCTCCAAAGAGGACGAGGACATGATCAAGCAGCTGCAGAAAAGCGCCGTTATGCGCGACCCGACGATGGCGGCAGCGGCGCTGGCGGGAGCGCAGGCGGACGCAATGCGCGCGGCGGCGGCCAACCCCGCGGGCGCGATGAACGGCTTCATGGGCATGAACATGGCGGCGGGCGCGGGCGGAATGAACGCGCAGAACCTGTTCGCGATGGGGCAGCAGCAGGCGGCCGCGCAGCAGACGGGACAGCGGCAGGCGGGACAACAGGCAGCCGCACAGCAGACGGGACAGCAGGCGGCCGCACAGCAGGCTGGTTCCTGGACCTGCGCCTGCGGCGCGGTTAATACCGGCAAGTTTTGTTCAGAGTGCGGCGCAAAGCGGCCGGAGGGAAGCTGGACCTGCGCCTGCGGCACGGTCAACACCGGCAAGTTCTGCTCCGAGTGCGGCGCAAAGCGGCCATAAGGCAGGGCAGGCCGGGTGCGAAGCGGTTGTAAGGCAGAGCAGACCGGGTGCAAAACGGTCGTAAGGCAGAGCAGACCGGGTGCGAAGCGGCCGCAAGGCAGAGCAGACCGGGTGCAAAACGGTCGTAAGGCAGGGCAGGCCGGGTGCGAAGCGGGACTGTGGCGGCGCACGCTGCCGTGAAAAAACTGCGGGAGGCAGAGATGGCGGAAATTTTGGAGTACAAATGTCCGTGCTGCGGGGGAGCGATCTCGTTTGACGCCGCTTCCCAGAAAATGAAATGTCCGTACTGCGACACGGAATTTGAAGTCGATACGTTAAGGCAGTTTGAAAAGGAATCGCTGGACGGGGACCGGGATCCGCAGTGGGACGCGGAAAACGTCGAGCGGGGGCGCGAGGAGCTGGACGGAGAGCAGGAGGGCCTTGTCTCCTATGTCTGCGAGGCCTGCGGCGGCGAGATTGTGGCGGACCGGAATATGGCGGCCTCGAGCTGCCCGTACTGCGGCAATCCGGTGATCGTGATGCGGCAGCTTACGGGCGCGCTGCGCCCGGACCTGGTGATCCCGTTCAAGCTGGACAAAAAAGAGGCGGAGGCGCGGCTGAAAGGGCATTTGCAGGGAAAAGTCCTGCTGCCGCCGCTGTTTAAGCGGGAGAACCGCATCAAAGAGATTAAGGGCGTTTATGTGCCGTTCTGGCTCTACGACTGCGACGCCGAGGCGGATATCCGCTGCCGGGCGACGCGGGTGCACAGCTGGGTGTCCGGGGATTACCAGTACACGGAGACGCAGTTTTTCCTGGTGTGCCGCAGCGGCGACATCGGTTTTGACATGGTGCCGGCGGACGGCTCGGAGCGCATGGACGACGCGCTGATGGAATCGATCGAGCCCTATGATTATTCGGAGGCGGTCGATTTTCAGACGGCCTATCTGGCGGGGTATCTGGCCGACAAATACGATCAGGACTCCGCTGCTTGCGCGCCGCGCGCCAACGACCGCATGCGCGCGAGCACGGTCAATTCGTTTATGAGCACCATTCTCGGCTATGCCACCTGTATGCCGGAGCACACGGACATCCGCATCCGGCAGGGGCGGATCCGGTACGCGCTGCTGCCGGTGTGGCTTCTGAATACGAATTACAGAGGAAAACAGTACACCTTTGCCATGAACGGCCAGACCGGAAAATTCGTCGGCGACCTGCCGGCGGACCGGCTCCGGGCGCTGGGCATTGCCGGGGCGGTGTTTGCGGCGGCCGCGGCGCTGTCCTGGCTGGTAATGCTGATGCTTTAGGGGGATTTGACAGGATGGAACGGACGGATGTGAAGCGGTCTGCGGGCGAAGGGCAGGCGGAAATCCGGAACAACAGAATGACGGGCGGCTTGTTCTGCCTCCTGCTGTCGCTGTGCCTGGCGCTGGCGGCGCCGGGGCTGCGCGCGCATGCGAAGCCCAGGTATGTGGCGGACCTGGCCGGGCTGCTGAGCAGTTCGGAGGAAGCGGAGCTTTCCGAACGCCTGGAGGAAGTGAGCGGACGCTATCAGTGCGATGTGGCGGTGGTCACGGTGGACTCCTGCCAGGGCATGAGCGTACAGCGCTACACGGATTACTTTTATTACGAAAACGGCTATGGCTACGGGGATACCTCGGACGGCATCATGCTGCTGGTGAGCATCGGCGACCGCCGGTATCACTATTCGACCAACGGCGCGGCCATTGACATTTTTACGGATTACGGGCTGGAAGTCATCGACGGACAGGTGGTTTCTTACCTGACGGATGGGGATTTCGCCGGCGGCTTTGAGAAATTCGCCGATCTGGCGGAAGCGTTTCTGGCGGAGGCGGCCTCCGGGAGCGCCTATGATACGGATCACGTCTACCGGCAGCCGATGAGCGCAGGCGTGCGCGCATTGATCGCGGTCTGCATCGGGCTGGCGGTGTCGGCCGCGGTGATGTTCGGGCTGGTCCGGCAGCTTCGCTCGGTGCGCGTCCGGAATCAGGCGCGGGACTATGTGCGTCCCGGCAGCTTCCGCATCACGCGCGCAAACGATCTCTTCCTCTACCGCACGGTGATGCGCACGAAGATCGAGCGCACGCCCACGCCTCCGCCCGGAGGGCATCCGGGAGGAGGCAGCATGACGCACGCCTCGCCGGGAGGACAGTCGGGCGGACGCAGCGGGTCGTTCTGAGTGAGCCGTGCGTACTCGCGGCCACAGGCCGCTCGTGCGCGGGCTGTCGCCCTATAAAAACAGGGACCGGCTGTCCATGCTTACACCTATGCGGGCATAGGTGTAAGCATGAACAGCCGGTCCCTGTTTTTGCACGGCTCATAGCTTTCGCGTCAATTATCTTCCGGCTTATCCTCCGTGGTGTAGATCTGGCGCTTGCGGGCCATCTCGTCGCTCTCGAGGTATTCGTCGTAGGTGGTGATCTTGTCGATCAGGCGGCCGTTCGGCAGAATCTCCATGATGCGGTTGGCCGTCGTCTGCACGATCTGATGGTCTCTGGAGGAGAACAGCAGCACGCCTGGGAATTTGATCAGGCCGTTGTTGAGGGCCGTGATCGCCTCCATGTCGAGGTGGTTGGTGGGTTCGTCGAGCAGCAGGACGTTTGCGCCGGAGATCATCATCTTGGAGAGCATGCAGCGCACGCGCTCGCCGCCGGAGAGCACGTTCAGGCGCTTGACGCCGTCGTCGCCGGCAAACAGCATGCGCCCGAGGAAGCCGCGGACGTAGGTGGCGTCCTTGATCTCCGAGAACTGGGTCAGCCAGTCGACGATCGCGAGGTCGCTGTCAAACTCCTTCGTGCTGTCCTTCGGGAAGTAGGACTGCGACGTGGTGACGCCCCATTTGTAGGTGCCCTCGTCCGGCTCCAGCTCGCCCATGAGAATCTGGAAAAACGTGGTCTTTGCCAGCTCGTTGCCGCCGACCAGCGCCACCTTGTCGTTGTGGCCGAGCGTGAACGTCAGCTGATCGAGCACCTTGACGCCGTCGATGGTCTTGGAAAGGTTTTCCACCATCAGCACCTCGTTGCCGATCTCGCGGTTGGGACGGAAATCAATATACGGATATTTGCGGCTCGACGGACGGATTTCCTCGAGCTGAATTTTTTCCAGGGCGCGCTTTCTGGAGGTCGCCTGCTTGGACTTGGAAGCGTTCGCCGAGAAGCGGGAGATGAACTCCTGCAGCTCCTTGATCTTTTCCTCTTTCTTTTTGTTCGCCTCTTTCATCTGCCGGATCAGCAGCTGGCTGGACTCGTACCAGAAGTCGTAGTTGCCGGCATAGAGCTGAATCTTGCCATAGTCGATGTCGGCGATCTGCGTGCAGACCTTGTTCAGAAAATAGCGGTCGTGGGAGACCACGATCACCGTGTTGTTAAAGTTAATCAGAAATTCCTCGAGCCAGCTGATGGCGTCGAGGTCGAGGTGGTTGGTGGGCTCGTCGAGCAGCAGGATGTCCGGGTTGCCGAACAGCGCGCGCGCAAGCAGTACCTTGACCTTCTCATTGCCGTTTAAATCCTTCATCAGGCTGTAGTGAAGCGAGGTGTCGACGCCGAGGCCGTTTAAGAGCGTGGCCGCGTCGGATTCCGCCTCCCAGCCGTTCATCTCGGCGAACTCGCCCTCCAGCTCGCTGGCGCGGATGCCGTCCGCGTCCGTGAAGTCTTCCTTGGCGTAGATGGCGTCCTTTTCCTTCATCACATCGTACCGCCGCTGGTTGCCCATGATGACGGTGTCCAGCACCGTGTACTCGTCGTATTTGAAATGATCCTGCTCCAGCACCGACAGCCGCTGGCCCGGCGTCATCGAGACGGTGCCTTTGGTGGTGTCGAGCCTGCCGGAGAGAATCTTCAGGAAGGTCGACTTGCCGGCTCCGTTGGCGCCGATCAGGCCGTAGCAGTTGCCCTCGGTAAATTTGATGTTGACATCCTCAAACAAGGCTTTCTTGCCGATTCGGAGTGTTACGTTATTCGCACTTATCATGTTGGAAACCTCGTGTTATTCATAATATTCGGTGGTCGACGGTGTCGTTTTCTGACGCAGCGGACGGCGGGAAATGCTCCGCGGGCGGTCATTAAGTCATATTATACATAAAACCCGGGCGATTTCAAGACAAATCGCGTGAAATTCAGTCCCGCCGAAGCGTCGCGGCGGCTGCTGTTGAAAGAAGCCGGATTTTCTGGTATATTTATGATATGCAATACAGGAGCGCGCAGTATGGAACGATCCGCGGACCTTCATGCACGGCGGCGTTTCGCAGGGCGGAACATGAGGGTTAATAGCAGAGAAAAGGGGGATATTTCATGGCAGACTCCAATATTACCAAACGGGCGCTGGCGGCTTCTCTGCGGGAACTGATGCTGGAAGCGCCGTTTGAAAAGATACAGGTGGCGCACATCTGCGACCGCTGCGGCATGAGCCGCAAGAGCTTTTATTATCATTTCAAAGACAAATATGATCTGGTCAACTGGATTTTTGATACCGGGTTCCGTTCGCTTGCCATGGAGTTTTCCGGCGAGATTCCGGCGGACGACCGCTGGGAGCTGATTGAGAAGGCCTGTGAATATTTTTATGAGGACAGAGAGTTTTACCGGAAGGCGCTTCAGGTGAAAGGACAGAACTCTTTTTCCGATCACCTCCGGAAATACTGTTTTACGCTTATGAAACGCCGTGTGGCCAGCCTGATCGGCGACGAGGCGGCCGATGATTTCACGGTGGATTTTTTCACCGACGCGATCGTCTGCGCCATGGAGCGGTGGCTTCTGGATAAGACGTGCATGCCTCCCGACCAGTTTGTTTCCAGGATAAAACGGATCATTCAGGGAGGAGCCGCCGTGATTTATCAGGAAATCAATCAAAGGTAACAAAAACGGTTCTGTGTCCAAATTTAGGACTTCCGCCTTTCTGTGTCCCATGACATTTTCCGGCAGATTTTTTATACTCTGATCAAATCAGCCTGGAAAGGGTGGAAAGGATGAACGTAATATGAGCAATTCAATCAAAGACAGCATGCAGAATTTTGCTGTCACACAGGCGCTGAAATACATTGAGGGCAACCCGGAGGAAAACATTCCGAAACTGATGGCGCTGGTAGACAAATTCACGCCAGCCGGCTGGTACGGCAGTCAGCGCGCGGCAATCCGCAATGTCATCGACGAAAAGAATAACTGGTATCAGCTTATCCTGAAAATATATGATCTTGATCCGGGCATCCGTCAGGCTTTCTTCCAGAATTTCCTGCTCAACGCCAGCCTGAAAGGGAGCGCGACACAGGAGGAAATAAAGGAAAAGGAGGGCTGCAATGTGCCGTGGGCGATCCTGCTCGATCCGACTTCCGCCTGCAACCTCCACTGCACCGGGTGCTGGGCCGCGGAATACGGCAACCGCCTGAATCTGAGCCTGGAAACGATCGATTCCATTATCCGGCAGGGCAGGCAGCTCGGCGTCTATATGTATATTTATACCGGCGGCGAGCCTCTGGTGCGGAAAAAGGACCTGATCAGAATCTGCGAAATGCACCCGGACTGCGAGTTCCTTTCTTTCACCAACGGCACCCTGATCGACGAGGAATTCTGCCAGGAGATGCTCCGTGTCAGAAATTTTGTCCCGGCGATTTCGCTGGAGGGCTTTCAGGATGCCAACGATGGCCGGCGCGGGCAGGGCGTGTATCAGAAGGTGCAGAACGCCATGTCGCTGCTGAAGCAGCATAGGCTGCCTTTTGGCGTGTCGACCTGCTACACCAGCAAAAATGTGGACGATGTGAGCAGCGAGGAATACTTTGACCTGATGGTTGACAGCGGCGCTCTGTTTGTGTGGTTTTTCCACTACATGCCGGTGGGCAATGACGCCGCGGCGGAGCTTCTGCCTGCGCCCGAACAGAGGGAAAAGATGTACCGGCGCATCCGGGAGTACCGCAGCACCAAACCCATTTTCAGCATTGATTTCCAGAACGACGCCGAGTACGTCGGCGGCTGCATCGCCGGCGGCCGCAGCTACCTTCATATCAATGCGAAGGGCGACGTGGAGCCCTGCGTGTTTATTCACTATTCCAACGCCAACATCCACGAGACCTCCCTGCTGGACGCCCTCAAGAGTCCGTTGTTCATGGCGTACCATGACGGGCAGCCGTTCAATGACAATATGCTGCGGCCCTGTCCCATGCTGGAGAACCCGGAACTTCTCCGCAAAATGGTCAGGGACACGGGCGCGGTCAGCACCGACTACCAAAGCCCGGAAAGCGCCGATCACCTCTGCGACAAGACGGCGCCCTACGCAGAAAACTGGACGCCCACGGCCGATAAGCTCTGGCATGGCTGAGGCGGAAAAGTTCCCCGTTGCGGCGCCGGGAAAAAAGTGGTAAGCTAAGATCACAGATTTTCTGACGGACATGGGAGGTGCGGAAAAATGCTTTCGGTCGTGTTGCCGGCATACAACGAGGAGAAAATGATACCAAAGGCAGCGGAGGTCATCGACCGCCTGCTGCGGGCGGAGCAGATTCCGTATGAGCTGATTTTTGTCAACGACGGTTCGAAAGACCGCACCTGGGAGGAAATCGAGCGCGCCGCGGCCGCAAACAGCCGCATTGTAGGAGTCTGCTTTTCCCGGAATTTCGGCAAGGAGTCGGCGATGCTGGCGGGGTTGGCCACGGCCCGCGGAGACTGCTGCGTGGTGATGGACTGCGACCTGCAGCACCCGCCGGAGACGATGGTGGAGATGTACCGCCTGTGGGAACAGGGCTATGAGGTGGTGGAGGGCGTGAAGCGCAGCCGCGGCAAGGAGAGCGCGGCGCACCGCGCCAGCGCCGGCCTTTTCTATAAAATCATTTCCGGGGCGGTGGGGTTCGACATGAGCCGCGCCTCGGATTTCAAGCTGCTCGACCGCCGCGCCGTGGACGCTCTGCTGGCAATGCCGGAGCGCAACGTGTTTTTCCGCGCGCTGTCCTCGTGGATTGGCTTTCGTTCAACGTCGGTGGAATTTGACGTGCAGGAGCGCACGGAGGGGGAATCGAAGTGGTCGACGCGGTCGCTGATTCAGTATGCGGTCAAGAACATCGTCTCTTTCTCGACGGTGCCGATGCAGTGTGTCACGGTGGCCGGCGTGCTGGTCTTTCTGTTTGCCCTGGTGCTGGGCGTGCAGTCGCTGGCGCGCTATTTCAGCGGCCATGCGGTGGAGGGCTTTACCACCGTGATCCTGCTGATCCTGATCATCGGCAGTGTCATCATGATCAGCCTCGGCATCATCGGATATTATATCGCCAAAATTTACGAGGAGGTAAAAGGCCGCCCGCGCTACCTGATCGCCAGGGTGATCGGGCGCGGGGCGGAAAAGCAGTCGTAAGAAATTTTAAAGTTTTCAATACCCCGCCCTTACTGCGGGGTATTTGATTTTGCCTTCGGATGCTCCCAGACCGCTTCCGCGATCATGACGGCGATGTGGTTGACCGGGATGTAGGGAATCGTCTCGCCGTCCGCGAACAGGCGGATGCGCCCGTGCTTTTTCCGGGAATAGTCGTCCTTGAGCACGAGACGCCCGTTTTCCAGATACCAGAACCAGCGGCGGTCGATGCGCAGGCGGACGTTCCATCCGCGGAAACGGAAGCCCCCGAGCACAAAGCCGTTTGCGGCAAAGCAGTGCGTGCCGTCATTTGTGACAGATGCGTCAAACGCCTGATATTCATAGGAACCGGAGTCCATCTTCTGCACCGTTCCCCCGGCCTCGTCGTAGGTCCAGGAGAACGGTTTGTTTTTGAGGCGGCTGTTGTAGTAAAGCGGATAGCGGAGCGCCTTTTTACAGGCGTCGTAGTCCCGGTGCGGCCGTTCGCCGGCCTCGGCCTGGCGGATGGCGCCGAGGATGAAGTCGGCCGATTCCTTTCTGCGCCGTTTCAGAATCGTGCGGATCGGCCCGTAGTTGATCGGCTTCTCCTGCGCGAAAGCGCGCGGGAAGCAGCGCTTCGCGTATTTGAGGAGCCGGTTGCGGACCTGTGCGCTGAGGCTGTCGTCCTCCTTTTTGAGGGCGATGTTCGGCAGGTAGCGGTCGAGAAGGCGGAAGGTCTCCAGAAAATCCGTGACCTTGTCGCTCTTGCGGAAACCGACGTAGAAGTCTTTCTCATAGATGACGGACAGGCAGCAGCCGTGGAAGGAGTTGGTAAAAATGCAGTCGGCGTGCTTGATGTAGCCGATCCACTCCCCGATGCCGATGTCGTAGCGGAAGGTGTAGTCGAGATTGGAGTACTTTTTGAGCTTTCCGTCCTTGACGGGGTTGTCCGTGATCTCGATGATTTTCAGGTGGTGCTTCCGCGCGTAGGCCACCGCCTGGCGGATGGTGTCCATGGCCCGCTCCATGACGTAGTAGAGCAGGAGATAATGCTCCTCCTCCGGCTTGACGGCGATGCGGTCGTAAAACTCGGGGCCGTTCATCAGCACCGGGTCCAGCACGTGCGCGACCTTCAGCGAAGAATTCTCCTCCAGATATTGTTTGAGACTTTTCTCGCGGACGGAGATGGCGTCCATGTCGTTCAGGTAACGGAAAAACTGCTCCCGCTCGGCGTCGTTTTTCGCCACGTAGGCGCCGCGGCTGGCGGAGTAGGCGAATTTCCATTTCTGCTCCATGCAGGTGCTGCCGAGGAAAAAGCCGCGGTCAAAGCCGAAGTCCGGCTGGTTTTTCCAGATCACGTCGGTGACGCAGATGTAGCAGTCGAAGCCCGGGTCCTCTATCTCCAGCAGGTCGGAGTCGTAGCAGACGGGGGTCTTGATGTAATTCTCCTCGATGAAGCGCTGCACCTTTTCGTAGCGGACCTCGCGCTCATGGCGCATGTCCTCCCAGGCGGCCATTTTCTTTTTGTAGTAGCGCATCTTTTCTTCTCGGACCGCGCGCGCCTCCGGCGTGGCCGGCGAAGCGGCCGCGCGTTTGTCGTAGAGCGCTTTGTAGTAGTCGGAGGGATGCAACATATTGAAATTATCGAAATAAATCGGTTTGTAATCGATGACGGTACTCTCGACGCCGTTTGCCAGCAGAAACTGCTGGAACGCATAGGTATGCAGCGGGCAGGCAAAATTCAGTCCCTTGGAGTACATGTTGATGGAGATAAGGCCGATTTTCATGGAAGTTCCTCCTGCGTGTACGGATGCTCCGGAATTCTGTCCGTGTCGGTTCAGCAATCTTAACATGAGTATAGCATTTTTGCGGAAAGCGCGCAACGCTTTCTTTCCGCGAAAGCGCCGGCGGCTTCGCGCGAAAGGCCTGGGTGTATGAAGAAAAATACAAAAAAAGCCGGGAAAAAGGGCGAACAGAAATAGACAAAAAAATGAACTTGTGCTAGAATCTAATTTGTATGAAGAGTAATGATGAATTTACTCATGAAAGTAAGGAGGAATTATTCAAATGGCTAGAAAAATGAAGACCATGGATGGTAATCATGCAGCCGCTCACGCATCGTATGCATTTACGGATGTCGCGGCGATCTATCCAATCACCCCGTCCTCTGTCATGGCAGAAGCGACAGACGAATGGGCGACGCAGGGCCGTCTCAACATGTTCGGTCAGACCGTGCAGGTGACCGAGATGCAGTCTGAGGCAGGTGCAGCGGGAACGGTTCACGGTTCCCTGGCAGCAGGAGCACTGACGACTACATACACCGCGTCTCAGGGTCTCCTTCTGATGATCCCGAACCTCTACAAAATCGCCGGTGAGAGACTCCCGGGCGTGTTCAACGTATCCGCACGCGCGCTTGCGAGCCATGCGCTTTCGATCTTCGGAGACCACTCCGACGTTTACGCATGTCGTCAGACCGGCGCCTGCATGCTCTGCGAGTCCAGCGTACAGGAGGTTATGGACCTGACGCCGGTGGCGCACCTTTCCGCAATCAAGGGCCGCCTTCCGTTTATCAACTTCTTCGACGGATTCCGCACCTCCCATGAGATCCAGAAGATCGAGACCTGGGATTACGAGGATCTGAAAGAGATGATGGATTTCGACGCGCTGCAGGCCTGGAGAAACCAGGCGCTCAATCCGAATCATCCGTGCCAGAGAGGTTCCGCGCAGAACCCGGATATTTTCTTCCAGGCAAGAGAAGCAATCAATCCGTACTACGACGCGATGCCGGAGATCGTCCAGGGCTACATGGACAAGGTAAACGCAAAGATCGGCACGGATTACAAGCTGTTCAACTACTACGGCGCAGCTGACGCAGAGAAGGTAATCATCGCGATGGGTTCCGTCTGTGACACCATCGAGGAGACGATCGACTACCTGATGGCGGCAGGCGAGAAGGTCGGCGTGGTGAAGGTTCGCCTTTACAGACCGTTCTGCGCAGACGCTCTGATCGCGGCGATCCCGGAGACCGTGAAGCAGATTTCCGTTCTCGACCGCACGAAGGAGCCGGGTTCCCTCGGCGAGCCGCTGTATCTGGACGTGGTAGCGGCGCTCAAGGGCAGCAAGTTCAACGACACCCCGATCCTCAGCGGACGTTACGGCCTTGGTTCCAAGGACACGACCCCGGCTCAGATCGTTGCCGTATACAACAACACCGAAAAGCAGCGCTTCACGATCGGCATCACCGACGACGTGACCAACCTCTCCCTCGAGCTGGGCGAGCCGCTGGTGACCACGCCGGAAGGCACGATCAACTGCAAGTTCTGGGGTCTTGGCGCGGACGGTACCGTAGGCGCAAACAAGAACTCCATCAAGATCATCGGCGACAACACCGATATGTATGCGCAGGCTTACTTTGATTATGACTCCAAGAAGTCCGGCGGCGTGACGATGTCCCACCTCCGCTTCGGCAAGCTCCCGATCAAGTCCACCTACCTCATCCACAAGGCGAATTTCGTGGCGTGCAACAACCCGTCCTATGTGCGCAAGTACAACATGGT
>CANRIG010000032.1 GCA_947630595.1 uncultured Lachnospiraceae bacterium
GCAAAATATCAGAAATCTAATATCGAAAATTTAATGTCAGAAATCTAATATCAAAAATCCAATACCGGAAATCTAATGTCAGAAATTCAATATCAAAAATCTACTATCAAAAATCTGATGCCAGAAATTCAATATCAAAAATCTAATATCGGAAATCTGCGACACTGCGGCAAACCTGCAGCCAAAATAAATAACCTGTGGTCTGCATATCTGCAGATAAAAAGGCAAAGCTTCGCCATCCCGGCCTGCCCTCAAGCTGCCCGAATGGGGAATACCATTATGACACCGTTCGGGAAAGCATTGCCTTCGGGCCCATACGTTCTCTCCCGGATTTATAAAACCTGTGCCAGCTAAACCTGCATCGGCCGAATCTATAACTGCCCTACACCAGCCGGCTCTGTAACTACCAGACCCATATCGACTAAATCTACATCGGCTGAATCTATAACTACCCTATATCAGCCAAATCAGTAGCCGCCAGGCCTGTAACCACCAAATCTGTATCAGAATTCTCCTTTTCATGTGGACATGAACAGTAAAAATATGTTATTTTGCCACAATTTGTGGACAATTGTCACAGTAAAAAAACTCACACCGCATTTCAAGGAGATTTCAATTGTGACCGAGCGATTTTCTGGTTGTAAACTCTTGCCGGAGTTTGTTATACTTTTAGAAAAGGGGGGATAAAAATGCAGGGAAAAATACAGGGAATTTTGAATACAAAAGAGACGGAACCGCATCAATGTAAGAAAAGAACCGCCATTTACTGCCGGGTCAGCATATTGAGCGATATGCAGGACGGCTCTTTTGAGGTGCAGCGGGAATACTATCTGCACTACGTTGCAATGCATCCGGAGATGGAGCTGGTCGATGTGTACGGAGATCACGGCAAGAGCGGCCGGACCGTCCGGGGACGGCCGGAGTTTTGCCGGATGATACGGGACTGCGAATCCGGGAAAATCGATTTGATTCTGACCAAATCCATCTCCCGGTTTGCGCGGAATATGTCGGAATGCATCGCGGTGATCCGAAAACTGCAGGGGCTGGGCGTCGCCGTGTTCTTTGAGCGGGAGGGACTGAACACGGAAAATCCGGCGAACGAGCTTCTTTTGGGGATCTTTTCGGCGATTGTGCAGGAGGAAAGCAACAGCATCCGGCAGAATCTGCGCTGGAACAGGAAACGGTGCTATGAGACAGGCCGGCCGTGGGAAAAGCCGAGCTACGGATACCGGGCATGCGGCAAAGATCATCAGTGGCAGATTGAGCCGGAGGAGAGCCGCCGGGTGCGGCTGGCGTTTTATATGGCAGGGATGTGTCATAATTATGCAGAAATCCGCTGCGCGCTGAATGAAATGGAGCGGGAAGAACAGACCGGGAAAACCTGGAATCACAATCCGGTGGTCTACCTGCTCTCCAATTTAACCTACACCGGGGATTACCTGACCAACAAGGAGTGTACGTTTGCGGAGCAGGACAGGATAAAACGCGGGAAAAACCGCGGTCAGGTAGGCCAGTTTTATATTAAGGGACATCATGAAGCGATCGTGGCGGCTTCTCTCTATGAAAACGTGCAGGAACTGCTGAAGCGCCATCTGCTGTTTTCGCAGCGGTCGCGTTTTTCGGCGGAGGAGGAAAACCTGATGCGCAAAATCCGCATGGAGACGGAAAACGCGGCGAATGACGAGGAAAGAGAACTAATGAGAAACTATTCGGGAGACTTTGGTTGGGAATAGAAAGCTGAGGGTAGCATGAAAGTAGAAAAACTGCTGAAGCCGGAGGCAAAGCAGGGGAAACAGATTGCCAGAAAGCGGGAACGGGTGGCAGCCTACTGCCGGGTATCCACGGACAAGGAAGATCAGAAAAGCAGTTTTGAAATTCAGGTGAATGCATATACGAAAAAAATAAATGCCAATCCAAACTGGATTTTAGCAGGAATTTATACAGACGAGGGAATTACCGGCACAACTGCAAAAAATCGCACCGGATTTCGGCGTATGATTATAGATTGCGAAGCAGGAAAAATTGATTACATCATTACGAAGTCCATTTCAAGATTTGCCCGGAACACGCTGGAATGCCTTGCCTGCATCCGGCACCTGCAGAGTCTTGGCGTACAGTTTCTGTTTGAAAAGGAAAACATCGATACCAGCACGGCGTTCTCGGAAATGCTGCTGACCGTGCTGGCGGCTTTTGCCCAGGAGGAAAGCCGCTCGATCTCGGAAAATGTGAAGTGGGGAATCCGCAAGCGCTATCAGGAAGGAATCGACCGCTGGGCCGCCATTTACGGATATGCGCAGACGGAAATAGGGAACTATCAGGTGGTGCCAAAAGAGGCGGAAGTGGTGCGCAGAATTTTTCAGGCCTATGAGCACGGCCGCAGCATCGCGGAAATCGCCGGCGCCCTGACGCAGGAACAGGTGGAAAGTCCCGGCGGCCAGACGCAATGGGGCACTTCCACGATTCATGCAATTTTATGCAATGAGAAATACGTGGGGGATATCATGCTGCAGAAACGGTACACGGTGGACCACATCAGCCACAGGGAAATCAAAAATGACTGCACCACCATTCCCGCTTATTATATTCAGGATCACCACGCGCCTCTGGTGAGCAGAAAAACATACGAGCGGGTGCAGAAAATCAGGGAGATGAACTGTCAGGGAGGAAAGTCCGAGCAGTGGAATAACCGCAACATTCAATATCCGTTCGCCGAGCTGCTGCATTGCCCGTTCTGCGGAAAAAGCCTGCATCAGCGCCACATGCCGGTGCAGCGCAACGCCGGCTGCGGATGGCTCTGCGAGGGAGAAGGCGCGTGCGGGCAGTTTTTTATCCGCTCCGCGATTCTGGAGCATGCGGTGCTGCGTGCATACGCCGGTTTGACGACGGAAGAAGTCGAACAATTCGCCTATGGGAAGGATTTTGCCGTCATACAGAATGCATGGACGCTGATCGATATGAAACAGTCGCATCCGGCGTTTGACCGTGTGGACTATTATTGGCTGGACGAAACAGTGTCGTATATTTCGTTCGGGAAGCACTGCAGGAAAAAAGCCGGCAGGAGCGCAGAATGGCCGGACGACCGCACGGTGACGGTACACTGGAAATGCGGCCTGCAGACCACCGTGTTTTCCGGCGTCGAGAAAGAAAAAGATATGCCGTACAGGGTGCTGAAATTATACGGCGATTATCTGGAACGAAAGATAAAAGAGAAAGAAAACGATCATGGAAATTATTTACATTCCGGATAAATATGAGCAGAAGCGAAAACGTGTGGCGGCGTACTGCCGGGTATCGACGTTAATGGACAGTCAGGAGGAAAGCCTGCATGCACAGATCGATTATTATGAATCTTACATCAGCGGGAATCCGGAGTGGGAATATGCAGGAATTTATTCGGATGAGAAAAGCGCCGCCAAAACGGCCAACCGCCCCGGCTTCCAGCAGATGCTGCAGGATGCCTCCCACGGGAATCTGGATATCGTTCTCGTCAAATCGATTTCCCGCTTCTCGCGCAACGTCGTGGACTGCCAGAAATACATGGAACTTCTGACCAGATACGGAGTGGAACTGCATTTTGAAAAAGAACACATCAATACCGCGGACTCCTCCGGGAATATGCTGCTTTCCCTGCTCTCCGTGATTGCGCAGGACGAGAGCCGGAGCATCTCGGAAAATGTAAAATGGAGCTATCGGGAACGTTTCAAACGAGGCGAATACAACCTGGGAAATCACCGGATTCTCGGCTACGATACGGCGGACCGGCGGCTGGTGCCAAACGAGGACGTGTGGATTGTGAAGTTGATTTATCAGCTTTTTCTGGAGGGGAAAACGTACCGGCAGATTGCCCGGCACGTGCAGAAAGCCGGCGGAAAACGCCTGCGCAGCGACCGCCCCATGAGCAATTCCACCATCCTGCGCATTCTGCAAAATGAGACATATGTCGGGGACAAGCTTCTGCAAAAGCAGGCCCCGGTAAATTTTCTGACAAAGCAGCCGGAAAAGCGATCTGCATATGAAAGCAATTATCTGATGAACGATCACGAAGCGATTATTGACCGGGAGACCTGGGAAAAGGTTCAGGAAATCCTCGGGGAAAGGAAACGAAAGCGGGAAAAGCGAAAAGAATGGCAAAAAGAATCCGCCGTTTCCTTTGACACAGACACCGAAACCCGCTAGAATATCAGATAGAAACGTCAGAAATATTGGATAGAAACGTTAAAACATCAGATAAAAACATTAACGTTGAAAGCATCAGATAGAAACATTAAAAATATCGGATAAAAACGTTAAAGACATCAGATGAAAACGCAAAACAGAAGAAATCACGAAACAGAGGTCACATATGGAAGAAAACATCCTGCAGATTTTGAAGAATAATATCGCGAAAGTGATGATCGGCAATGAGCGCACCATCGAGCTGATGCTCACCTGTGTTCTGGCGAAAGGACATATCCTGCTCGAGGACGTTCCGGGCACCGGCAAAACCATGATGGCAAAGTCGCTGGCCAGGTCCATCCGGGCCGGGTTCGGGCGCGTGCAGTTTACGCCGGATCTGCTGCCCTCCGACGTCACCGGCCTGAATTATTTCAACGCCAGGCAGGGCGAGTTCGTCTTCTCCGAGGGGCCGGTCTTTTGCAACATCCTGCTGGCCGACGAGATCAACCGCGCCACGCCGAAGACGCAGAGCAGCCTTCTGGAGTGCATGGCGGAGCGCCAGGTGACCGTGGACCGGGTGACGCACCCTCTGTCCGAGCCGTTTCTGGTGATCGCTACGCAGAATCCTCTGGAGACACTGGGGACCTTTCCGCTGCCCGAAGCGCAGATGGACCGTTTTCTGATGCAGATTTCCATGGAGGCGCTCTCTCCCGCACAGGAATGCGCCCTGGCGGAGCGTTTTCTCACAGACGAACCGCTGGAGCGGCTCGAAGCGGTGTGCGAAAAAGAGGACATTGTGCGGCTTCAGGATGAATGCCGGCAGGTTTATCTGCACGGGGAACTGCTGCGGTACATCGTGGACGTCGCCCAGGCCACGCGGAAAAATGCAAACGTGATCAGCGGCGTCAGCCCCCGGGGCACGCTGGCGCTGGTGCGCGCCGCCCAGGGATACGCGCTGGTTCAGGGACGCGATTATGTCGTTCCCGAGGATATCAAGACAGTGGCCGTCCCCGTGCTCGCGCATCGCCTGCACCTCGCGGCCGGCGAGGACGAAAAGCGGCTTTCTGCGCGGATCATCGGCGAAATTCTCGCGAGCGTCCCTCTGCCCACCGAGGATTGGGGGCGGCGCTGAATGCTCCTTCTTCTGCTGCTGAGCGTGCTGCTCGCCTATCGCCTGCAGAAATTTATTTATCGCAGATTCTGGGACCGGAACCTGCAGGTGCAGACTTTCTTCACCGACAGTTACGTGTATGAGGGCGATGCCTCCAGCCTGCGCGAGGAGATCGCCAATGACAAAAAGCTGCCTCTCCCGGCGCTTGAAGTGCGCCTTTCCATAAGCCGCGACCTGGCGTTCACCGGCGAGGCGAAAGCCAACACCAATGTGACGGACCTGACCTACAAGCGTGATGTGTTTTCTTTCCTGTTTCATCAGAAAGTGATCCACACGCTTCCTTTCGTCTGCCGGAAAAGGGGCTTTTATCAGATTTCCAATGTGGAAGTGCTCGGATATGATCTGTTTTTCAGCACGAAATACTATCTGAACGCCGCCCAGCAGACGCAGCTTTACGTTTATCCGGCGCAGGTCGACGCCGGCAGGATTCGCCTGATCTGCCAGACCGTCTCCGGTATGGTGCTGGTGCAGAACCGGCTCTACCCCGATCCGTTTGAATTCTCCGGCATCCGCGAATACCGCCGCGATCCCATGCATCACATTAACTGGAAAGCGTCCGCGAGAAGCGGCTCCCTGATGGTCAATCAATTCGACTCCACCACCAGCATCCGCACAACCGTGATTCTGGATGTGGAGGATTCCCACATTCTGCGCAGCGAGCCGCTGACGGAAGAAAGCATCCGCATTGCCTCCTCTCTCGCCGCCCGGATGGTGAAGGAACACATGGAACTGCGGCTGGTCAGCAATGCTGTATTGTATGAGGATGCGCACGGCGGTTCCGATACTTTCAAGGATATGGACAGCAGCGCAGATATTTTCAGGAATATGCACAGCGGCCTGAGCGCGCCTGCGAATACATGCCGTGGCTCAGATGCTTTTAAAAATACAGACAGCAGAATAGATATTTCCGGGAATATACATGGTAATTCGGGTGTATCGGGAATTCAGAATCCGCAAACGCAGGAGGAACGTATGTTTTTCGCCTGGCACGCCAAGCCCGGCGCGGGCCGCATCCATGAATTAAACCGCCGGCTCGCCCGCATCGACACGCATCGAACTGTCGCACCGATCAGTCAGCTTCTGCAAAAGGAGGCGGCAAACAGACCGGCCGGACAAATCTACGTCCTGATCTCCAAGAATCAGGACAGCGTTTCGATGGAGCTTCTGCGCGCCCTGTCCTCCGGAAATGAAATTCTGTGGGTGATTCCCATGGCTCCCGGGGAGGCTTTGCTTCACGCAAATGCGCCCGGAATCCGCATGATGCGCTGGGAGGTGAACACGGTATGAAAGAAAATCAGCAGTTAAAAATCCGAAAGCCGGAGGACAACCTGTGGCTCGCCGCGCTGGCCTGGATTCACATTCTGTTGCTCAACGGCGGAATCTATCTCCTGACCATCCTCATCGGGGAAACCAAGCAGCCGGCAACACTGCTGCTCGAAACACTGTGGCTGATCATCCCCCTTGTGCTCAGCTGGATTTTTATCCGTATGTTCCGCTCACTCGCCGTCTATCTGCTGGGCTCGTTCGCCGTGTGCGCGCTGCTTGCATGGCTCTCCCGCTCTGCCCTGACGGCTGTTCTCGCTGCGCTGATTCTGCTGGCGCGCTGCTATGTGCGCATCAAAAAAGGCCAGCTGAAACGCCTCATGATGGAAATGCCCGGCGAGGCCGGCGCGCAGTTCGCGCGCGAGCTGTGGGAAATCCCCACCTTTCTGGACCGTCCGTCCCCGGCGCACTGGGCTGTGTTCGCGGTCTATTACATCGCGTTTCTGCTGACGCGGCACGATTACCTGCTGCGCTGGGTTTTCTTTCTGCTGCTCGCGGACGTCTTCGTCTGTTTCCTTTTTATCTATCTGGAACACATGCAGTATTTCATCCGTGAAAATCAGAAAATCGCCAACCTCCCGGTGCATTCCATCCAGAAGGTGGGGCGGATCCTGCTGCTCATCAGCACAATTCTCCTCGGGCTGATCGTACTTCCCGCCTCGCTGTACGGCCGCGAACCACTGACCGGGCTGCGCGGCCTCATAAAACCGATTAAGCTCACGCTTCCCACGGATTTGGAACCGATGATGTCCGACCGCTTCTCCACGGCAGACTTCCTTCCGCCCGGCGAGGCTCCCGCCGAACCGCCCGTGTGGCTGGAAACCCTGAGCAGCCTGTTTATGTACCTGTGCACCGCCGCGATTGCCGTCGCCCTGCTTGTCATCATCTACCGCGCCTGCCGCAACGCCCTGGCCTACTTCGCGCAGGACGAGGAGGATGAGATCATCTTTCTGGATGCGAACGAGATCAGCCTTGCGCAGCGCGGCACACGCGCACGCCGCGCTTCAAAAGAGCGCCGCAATTCGCCGAACCTGAAAATACGAAGATTCTACAAAAAAACGCTCCGGCGCGCCATGAAAAAACGTCCGGACGGCTGGGAAACGCCCTCCGAGCTCGAAGCCAAAGCGGCGCTGACCCGGAACGCAGACACCGAAAATCTGCACGCGCTGTATGAAAAGGCCCGCTACAGCCGGGAGGGATGTACGGAGGAAGAGGCTGGAATGCTGCGGTGAAAGAACTGCCGGAAAATGCAGCGGGCTGTCGTTTTGCGACAGCCCCCGATTCACCTTATTCCAAACTGTTTGTCAGAATCTCCAGCCTCTTGAAAAACATTTCTTTCCATTCCGGGGCCTTTTCAAAAACAGTCTCATCTATTTTTTTTATTTGATTCAATCCAACCTTTCTCACCGCTTCTATCGCGGCCTCTTTCTGAGTCATCTTCCTCGGAAAAACCGTCTGACAGTTTGCGCCCTCTGTCGTATCATAGCTGTAAAAACTCTGGTTGAAATCCATAATGGGATAAAGTGCAACATATTGATTTGTCTCATTGTCTACCAGAAATCCCCAGTTCTCAGGATGCCTGTCCGTATTTCCGACTAAATAATCAATAATATTCATGCCATAATAAGTCATGCGGTCAATTTTTATACATTCTTCTATGGTATTCAAATCATGATTACAGGCATAGATGTCAAACGCCATTTTGGACACAATCGAGTATCTTTTTGAAGTTACAATCCGGCTCTGCGTTACTTTTTCTCCGGCATAAGCACTCTCCTGATACTTTACCTGACGAAACGCAAAATGCTGGCAAATCCTGCTGGCCAGAGCTTCTCTTTTTACCGCGTCTTCGCCTCCGTCTTTCAGAAGTATAAAACCTCCGTTTCTTCTGATCCACGCTTTGGGAAAACAGCCCTTTGTCGACAAATCCGGAGCCAGCTCCTCATTTGTAACAGTCATCTGTTTTCCCCGCAAAGGAAGCTCCACAATCGCCTCCTGCAGAGGATTGTCATACAGATTAATATCCCGGAACGAAATAGTTTCTTCCTTTTTTTTCACCCAATAGACATCTGTCAGAGAAACACAGTGATAAGACAGAGAGATTTCAGCGCGATCCCGATCCGTCACAGCCTGTGCCACACCGATGCTGTTCAGTATTTCCTTTGCATATTTTCTGTCAAGCGACAGCACCCGCGAAGAACACCAATGATAAAAATTATTCAGATTATTGATGCATGCGTCAAAATCCTGCTCCTGCTCCAGATAAAGGTCGTAGGGGCAGAATTTTTCATTTTGAATCACCACACGCCCCACCGTACTGATTTCCGCTACAAGATCGTCTGCGTGCATAATCTCGTAAACTACAGTTTTTTTATGCTTTCGGGCATCAAAATTTGCATTCAGATTATATATCGTGTCTTTCAGCAGCAAACCATCTTTCACATTATCACCATCCGCCCCGCTATTGTTCCCGATAAACGGTATAATCTACCTTTCGCACTTTTCCTTTTCCCGGCATCTGTCCCTGCAGGCAGGTCCAAAAGGCAAAGTAAATACTCTTTCCATCTGCTTTCGCCAGCTCCGCGGGCTTTGCCATTCCGGTTCCCGCTAAGAATGTCTTTATTTTATCATGATGCGCTTATTTCAACAAGACAGTGGAGTTACTTTTTTCAGGTCATGATAATTCGATCGTTTAGCATACTCTTTTGATTAAGGAATTTTCAGTTTTCCCATCCTTTACTCCGTAAAATTATTTATCCCGAAAAATCACCTACAAAATTTCTGTTGCCTACGCTTATATCACGATAGAAAGGAATGGGTACTCCGATGGAATTAGACAAACATTATAACCTAACTGTAGGACTGCAGATTCGTGAAGTGCGTGGTATTATTCGCGGCAATCAACAGGGGCTTGAATCAGATATGCTAGTCGAAATGCTGCATACGATGGACGACAAATCAAAATCGCATGCCGTCCGGATTCTTCGGGAATATGTCGAAGCTATCAATGAACTGCAGAAGAAAAATAATCCTGACGGAAAAAAATAATTAAAAAGCCTGCCTGGCCTGGCAGAACCATAAAAACAGGCTGTCCTCTCCATCATGGAAAAGACAGCCCATTTGGTTTATAAAATCTTTTTGTATTTTGATTTTTTCATCTCTGTGATAAGACTATCGTAATCGTCTTGGAAAATGCCGGTTCCATAACCGTCAATACGGTAGTAATCTCCGATCGATACGCTGTGGCCGTCTTTTTCAAGGATTTTGGCAATGCTCTTCATCTGCTTTTCAAATTTGGCAATCTGCGAAGCAAATTTCTTTTCGATGGTTGTGTAGGCTTTTACAAAACTCTTGTTTTTGACGATTCCATCGTAGACCGAACGGCTGTGCTGTTTCGCATACACCAGGTACTGCAGCATATAATATTTAAATTCCGAGTAGGCCAGCCGGTCATTCGCACATTTGTTTATGTAAGCAAGCCATTGACTGGAAGACGCATTATTTTTCTTAAAATAATCAAACAGTGACATCTGCGCGTGCATTCCCCAGTAGTACGCGGTAAATTCATTTAACAGACCATACACTCCTTCTACGTCCGAGCCCAGGTTCGCGACCGGATGTCCGACATAGGTGGACCAGCGGAACGTGCGGAGCTTCGATGGAATTGTCTGCGCCATGTTTTTGCTGCGGAAAACTTTCGTATAGGTAACTGTGATCCCTTTTTTGTTTCCCGTATAAATATTCTCAGAATTCCATGATCCTTTCAAGTAGCTGTAGCCGTGAAATTCTTCGTGCACGGCTGTGTCAATTCCATCGGTTAAGGAATCAAAGCCTTTTGTCCACCACTTAAGAATATTATCTCCCTTTTTAGACATGGTGTCGAGAATATACGCCGCGTCCTTGTCATACTTATCCATCAGAGCCATCACATTCTTTTTCGTGACGGCTGCATTCATTTTGGGCAACGCGGCAAAAGCCGTCTGTCCCGTCAGCAGAAACAGCAGCATGCACAGGCTGAGCAGCCCAAGAATCTTTTTCTTCACAGACTTTCCTCCCTCCGTCATTGCCGTCCAGTATCAAATGACGGCCTGTTCCATTCATAAAAATTCCACTTATAAAATATCATTCATAAAAATACAAAAAAGTGTAAGCAGGACGATAAGCCGGGTTATGTCGTGAATGGTCATCTATCCAGGCCTGCCGTCGCCGGCAGGCTCCAGCGACCTACCTGAAGCTGGCGGGCAGCCATATGCTTCATTGCGGTCTTGCTTCGGATGGGGTTTACATATGCCCTCCCCGTTGCCGGGGAGGCGGTAGTCTCTTACACTGCCCTTCCACCCTTACCGGCCCAAAGGCCGGCGGTTCATTTCTGTTGCACTTTCCTTGGAGTCGCCTCCACCGGACGTTATCCGGCATCCCTGCCCTGTGAAGCCCGGACTTTCCTCGCCTGACGCCTTTCGGTTCTGTCAGCCGCGACCATTTATCCTACTTACGGAGCTGATTCTACCACATTCGGCCATTTCTGTAAACCGGATTCACGGCAATTTCCGTCGTTCCTGTCATCCTCCCGCAAAACAGCTTACAGCAATTCCTGCTATTTTCACGAAACCAAATTCACAGCAGCTCCTGCCACTCTTTTTCACGGAAACCGACCAGCACCCGATCCCCGGTCACCAGAATCGGGCGTTTCACCAGCATCCCGTCCGTCGCCAGCAAATCCAGCTGTTCTTCCTCCGGCATCGACGGCAGCCGGTCTTTCAGCTGCAGATCCCGGTACAGCATTCCGCTCGTGTTGAAAAACCGTTTCAGATTCAGCCCGCTTTTCTGATGCCAGTCGGCAAGCTCTTCGCGGGTCGGGCGGTTTTCCTTGATGTCCCGAAATTCATAAGAGATTTTATGCTCCTGCAGCCACTGTTCGGCTTTTTTGCAAGTAGAGCATCTGGGATAGCATACAAACAGATTCATCGTATTCTCCTTTCGCATCTACAGGTCAAAGCATCCGCCGCCGATAAATTCCCGGATCAGCGAATTATTGGGAATGCTGTCGCTCGGAATCGGCAGGAAATAGTCGAGGAATTTCAGCAGGCGGTGGGCCTCGTCGTACTCCGGCTCATTCGGCTGAATCGAAAACAGCAGCGGCTCCGCGTACTGCTTGAGCACCGCCAGCTCATAGATCAATGCCGAATTGAACATGCAGTCGGCCTCCTCCCGGTACGGGAAGATGTTGTTTTCCTCGCCCCGGCGCACCGAGGGCCACATTTCAATGGTGCGCTTCGCATCCGAACCGCGCGTCCTGGCGTCGCGCACCAGGCGCCGCAAAAGCCGGCCGTCGGTCGTGGGGATGCGGTTGTGCTCGTCAATGTTCAGCTGCGTCAGGGCGCTGATGTAAATCTTGAATTTGCTCTCCCGCGGCAGGTCGTGCGTCAGCCGGTCGTTGAGGCAGTGAATGCCCTCGATGATTAAAATATCATTTTCGCCGAGATGCTGGAAATTGCCCTTGTATTCCCGCTTTCCGGTCTTGAAATTGAAGGTCGGCAGCTCGACGGTCTCCCCCGCCAGCAGCGCTTTCATATCGCGGTTCAGCTGCAGGGTGTCGATCGCGTCGATATGTTCAAAGTCGAGCTTGCCTTCCTCGTCGCGCGGCGTCTTTTCCCGGTCTACAAAATAGTCGTCGGCCGCCACCGGATGCGGCTTCAGCCCATAGACCGCAAGCTGCGTCGACAGCCGGTGCGAGAACGTGGTCTTGCCGGAGGAGGACGGTCCTGCAATCAGAACGATTTTTTTCTCCGGAGAAGCCGCGATCTGCGCCGCCAGCTCGGCGATCTTTTTCTCATGGCAGGCCTCCTGAATCATGATCAGATCCTTGACCCGGTTTTGGACGATGTAGCTGTTGAGCGCGCCCACCGTGGGAATCCCCAGCTTCGCGCCCCATTTCATGGATTCCTGCTGCACCCGGAATATTTTAACATCCGGGCGAAATTCCGCAATCTCACGCGACCCCTCCGACGACGGAAAGCGCAGAACAAAGCCCTCGTCATACAGCTGCAGATCAAAATACTTTAAATAGGAAGTATCCGGCAGCATGTATCCATAAAAATAATCCTCGAACCCTTCCAGATTGTAAATATTGGTTTTGGAAGCCAGCCGGTAACGAAACAGCTCCGCCTTATCGTGCATGCGGTAGCTGCTGAACCTTCTGCACGCCTCCTGCGTGGAGACTGCCATCTTGGTAATCGGCAGCGCCTGTTCCACCATTTTCCGCATGCAGGCTTTCACTTCATCCAGAAACTGCTGCGTCAGCTCGATTTTTCCCTGCAGGGTACAGTAATATCCGCCGCCCACGTCAAAATGCACGCCCACGCGGTCAATGTTGCTGTTGTCTCCGGCTACGGAATAAATCGCTTTCAGCATTAGCAGAATCAGACTGCGCTGATACGTGCTGTGGCCCGCTTTGCTCCCGAGCGTCAGAAATTCCAGTTCGCAGTCATGCTCAACGGCTTTCCCCAGCTCCCGCAGGCGCCCGTCCGCCCGGACCAGCACGATCGGGTCATCCATCTGCGCCTGGCAGCGCTTTGCAATTTCTCCGTAGGTCGTTCCGGCTGGATATGTTTCCGCAGTCCCATTGATTTTTACGGTCACGGTATGTTCCATGTTTCTTTCCCCTCCCCCTGATTTTACATTTCCTCTGTTTCTCTCAGATCACCGCAAACGGCTGCAAAAGCTGCGCTTTCCGCACTTCAAGCTCCGGGAATGTCTCCCGCAGGTAATCTGCCATCTGTCCGATAAAAATATGTTCAATTCCGTAATGGCCGGCGTCGATCACCAGCAGATTCTGATCTACGGCATCCAGTCCGTCATGATGGCCGATGTCCCCGGTCACCAGAAGCTCCGCCCCCGAGGCCAGCGCCGGGGCGATCATGCTTTTCCCGGAACCGGGCGAGACCGCAATTCTCCGCACGCGGGCCTGCGGGTCGCCGAACAGCCGCACAGAGTCAAGCCCGAACGCCTTTTTCACGTAATCACAGCATTCCTTTGCCGTCATCGCCTCCGGCAGGCTCCCGACAAACCCGACTCCGCACGCGGTTCCGTCCTCCAGCGTGCCTGTCCGCTCCAAAATCTCCGTATCAGCAAGCCGCATGGCGTCCTCCGCCAGCCTTGCCATCTCCGTCACATCGTAATTTGTGTGCATCGCATAATGCGCAATCCGGTGCTCCGCCAGCGTCAGCACCTTGCCGCCCAGAAATTCTTCGCTGTTTATTTTCTTAATCCCGGACATCAGCAGCGGATGATGCGTCACCAGCAAATCCGCTTTCCAGGCCACGCAGGCCTGCAGTACCTCCTGCGTCGCGTCCAGCGCCACATATACTTTCTGCACTTCCTGCTCCATGCGGCCCACCTGCAGGCCGGGATTATCCCAGGGAAGCGCCAGCTCCAGCGGGTACTTCGCCTTTAAATTCGCAATGATTTCGCTTAATCTCATGATGTATATCCCTCCGCTTCTTTTCCCGAATACAGTTCCAGCCCTTCCTCAATCAGCCGCAGTTCCTGCCTGACCTCCGCGGCTCTCTGCAGCGCCGCCCCGCCGGTCTGCCCCTCCAGCGCGCGCAAAATCCGGCGGTGCAGTTCCCGTTCACGCAGCAGATAGGCGTGCAGCACCGGGTGACGTGTACGCAGCAAACACGGGCCGAAACACAGTTCCAGCTCTGTCATCCTGAGCTCTGCATTGTTCTGTGCTGTCATTCCTGTCAGCGACGTCTCCTCGGCCTCTTGTTCCGTCGTCCCCGGCAACCGTGTCTCTCCTATATTCTGATCTGATGCTTTCGGCAATATCATCTCCACAGCATCCTGATCTGCCTCTTTCAACAATACTTCCTCTCCAGTATCCCGTCCTGGTTTTCCTGTCAGCAGTATCTTGTCGGCAAACACTCCCGCCCCAGGCACAGCCCGCATCATCGGGTAATATTTTCCGTCCTCGCAGACCATCTCCTCGCGCACGATCCGCCAGCCTTTTTGCTCCAGATACGCGCGCACCAGACGAATCTCCGACTGCGGCTGCAAAATCAGCTCCCGGCAGCCGGCCAGGCGGTCTTTGCCCTCCGTGAGAATGCGGACCGTCAGCGGCCCGCCCATGCCGGCGATCACGATGCAATCCGCCTCGCCGGGGGCGAGCGCCGTCAGCCCGTCCGAGAGGCGGGTCTCTATCTTTTCACTCAGTCCGCGGGCTTCAATGTGGGCGCGGGCGCGCGCAAGCGGCCCGGCGTTGACGTCCATGGCGACCGCCCGCGGTATGATTCCGTTTTCCATTAAAAAAATCGGTATGTATGCATGATCGGTGCCTATGTCCGCGACCCGGCTGCCGGAAGTTACCATATCAGCCACCGCCTGCAGGCGTCTTGAAATCTGCATATGATAACTTCCTCCCTATTCCAGATAATCCCGCAGCTTGCGGCTGCGGCTCGGATGGCGCAGCTTGCGCAGCGCCTTGGCCTCGATCTGGCGGATGCGCTCCCGCGTCACATTGAACTCGCGGCCGACCTCCTCCAGCGTGCGCGCCTTCCCGTCGTTCAGGCCGAAGCGCAGGCACAATACCCGCTGTTCCCGGTCGGTCAGCGTGGACAGCACCTCCACCAGCTGGTCGTGCAGCACCGTGTGGGTGGCCGCCTCCGCCGGCACCGGCACGTGCTCGTCGCGGATAAAGTCGCCCAGATGGCTGTCGTCCTCCTCGCCGATCGGCGTCTCCAGCGACACCGGGTCCATGGAAATCTTGATCACATCCTGCACTTTCTGCAGGGGCATCTCCAGCTTTTCCGCAATCTCCTCCGGCCGCGGTTCGCGTCCCAGCTCCTGCACCATCAGGCGCGAGGTGCGCGCGACGCGGTTGATCGTCTCCACCATGTGCACCGGAATGCGGATCGTCCGCGCCTGGTCGGCGATCGAGCGGGTGATGGCCTGGCGAATCCACCAGGTCGCGTAGGTGCTGAATTTGTAGCCTTTCTGGTAATCGAATTTTTCCACCGCCTTGATCAGGCCCAGGTTGCCCTCCTGAATCAAATCCAGAAGCTGCATGCCGCGGCCCGCGTATTTCTTGGCGATGCTGACCACCAGCCGCAGGTTGGCCTCCGCCAGGCGCTCCCTCGCCGAAGAATCGCCCGCGCTCATTCGCTTCGCCAGCAGCTGTTCTTCCTCCGCGGTCAGCAGCGGAATGCGGCCGATCTCTTTCAGATACATGCGCACCGGGTCGCTGACCGCGATGCCCTCCGTGAGGTCGTCCTCCATTTCCGGGACGTACTCCTCCTCATTCGGCAGCAGGAGCATCTCGTCCTCCCCGGAAATCTGCAGCATATCCACGCCCTTTGCCTCCAGGAAATCGAGGATTTTTTCATACTGTCCCGCACTGATCGGCTGACCGCTGAAGAATTCCTGGATTTCCCTGTATTCCAGTACATTTTTCTTTTTCTCTGCCAGTTCCAGCAGCTCATCCAGTTTCTTCCGAAAGTCCGTCGTCTGTACGTTCATAGATTTCCTTCCTTTCCGGGCACGACGCCGATGGACGGGAGACAGGAGTCACACGTTCCGTGCCGGCATAAAACGCGTGACTTCGGGCTCCATGATACCAGAAGATGGTATTATACTGTCCTATGGTTAGTCTGTCCGTGTTACAGAGAAATATGCAGCCGTCCCAGCTCCTGCAGCCGTCTTTTTGCATCGACCAGCGCCTGCAGGCCCGCAAGATCCGCCGGGTCGAGCGCGCCGGTCCGCTGCGCAATCCCGTGTTCCACTACCTTGTATATTGTTTCCTGAATCGCCTTTTCCTGTTCCTTCGGCGTCTCCACCCGGACGCCGGTGTTGAAAATTTCCGCCACCGCGCGCTGCTGCTCCTGCCCGTCAAAATGACTGGTGATGCGGGCCGGATTGACCTGCCCCTGCTCCAGCTGCGCGTAAAGCATCTCCGCCACCTCCCGGTACAGCTCGTCCGAAAAATCCTCCGGGTGCACGTAAGCGGAAACGGTCCGGTACAGCTGCGGATATTCGGCCAGCCAGGTCAGAATCAGCCGCTGCGACCGGCGGATGCCGTCCTCCTTTTCCGGTCGGACCGGCGGCCGCGTCACAATCCTGCGCGCCGGCGCCCCCTGCATCAGCACATTCATCACCATGCGGCGCAGTCCCTCGAAGGAAATCTGGTATTTCCCCGTGATCGCCTCGATGTAGTTTTCGCGCTCAAGCTCCATCTCAAACGCCGCAATCCGCGCCGCCACCGCCTGGAAGAAGCGGGTTTTGCCGTCCGGGTCCTGCATGTCGTAAGAGCGCTCCAGAATCGAGACTTCAAACAGAAAGCTGTTTTCCGCCTGATTGATGCGCTGCTGAAACGCCTCCGTCCCCAGCGCCCTGATGAATTCATCCGGGTCCTTGTACGGGTCCATGTGCAGCACGCGCGTGGAAATGCCGGCCTCTTTCAAAAGCGGAATCGCCCGCAGCGCCGCGCGCACACCGGCCTCGTCGCTGTCGTAGGTCAGGATCACCTCGTCCGTGTAGCGCTTCAGAATCGAAGCGTGCTGGCTCGTGAGCGCCGTGCCGAGCGAGGCCACCGCATTCGTGAAGCCCGCCTGGTGCATGGCGATCACATCCATGTAGCCCTCGCAGACCAGCAGGTTCCGTTTCTTTGAGGTGCGGGCAAAATTGAGGCCGTAGAGATTGCGGCTCTTGTCGAAAATCACGGTCTCCGGCGAATTCAGGTATTTGGGCTTGCCGTCGCCCATCACCCGGCCGCCGAAACCGATCACCTTGCTGTTGACATCCATGATCGGGAACATGACGCGGTTCCAGAACTTGTCGTACATGCCCTGCTTTTCGCTGACCTGCATCAGCCCCGATTCCTTTAAAAGCTGCTCGGAGACGCCCTGCTTTTTCAGATAGCGGTACAGTGCGTCGCTGTAAGGCCCGGCGTAGCCGAGTCCGAAATGGCGGATCGTCTCGTCGCTGAGCCCGCGGCCTTTCAGATACTGCAGGGCACGCTCGCCCTGCGGCGATTTCAGCATCCAGTAAAAATATTTCGCGGCCGTGCGGTTGATCTCCAGCACGGAGGTTTTCAGATCGCGCTGCCTGCGGGCTTCCTGTGAATACTCCTGCTCCGGCAGGGCGATCCCGGCCCGGTCCGCCAGCACCTTGAGCGCCTCCGGAAAGGTATCGTTTTCATATTCCATGAGGAACGTAAACACGTTGCCCCCGGCCCCGCAGCCGAAGCAGTAATACATCTGCTTGGACTGGCTGACGGAAAACGACGGCGATTTTTCATTGTGGAACGGGCAGAGGCCGAAATAGGAGCTCCCCCGCCGCTGCAGCTTTACGTACCCGGAAATGACGTCCACAATATCGTTCCGCGAGCGCACCTCTTCAACAATGTCATCAGAATAGTACATAAACCTTCACCCCTGCCAGGATTTTGGTACAAACAGCTCTTTGTATACATGGATGGAATAGGAATCCGTCATGCCGGCAATGTAATCGCAGACCACTTTTTCCTGCGGCTCATTCCGGTTGTGCATCAGGTCCTGATATTCCTCGGGAAGCAGCTGCGGGTTGCTGTTGTAAAACCGGTACAGCTCCTGAATCATGTGCACCGCCTTTGTCTCCTCGCGCTTGGCCGCGCTGTTGCGGTAGACGTGCTGGAACATGAACGCCCGCAGGTATTTCATCGCCGACTCCATCCGCTCGGACATCACGATCTCATTCCGGCCCTCGCTGTGGTACACGACGTCGTGAATCAGCGTGTTCAGACGCTTGCGCGTCGTGTCGCCCATGATCCGCCGGCTCTCCTCCGGGATGTCGCTCTCCTGCAGAATCCCCGCGCGCTCGGCGTCGTCGATGTCGTGATTGATATAGGCGATCTTGTCGCAGTAGCGCACGATCTGTCCCTCCAGCGTGTGCGGCGCCCCCGACGTCCGGTGATTGCGGATGCCGTCGCGCACCTCCCAGGTCAGGTTGAGGCCTTCGCCTTTTTTCTCCAGCAGTTCCACCACCCGCACGCTCTGCTCATAGTGCGCGAAGCCGTACGGGCAGACCTCCGCCAGCGCCCGCTCCCCGGCGTGTCCGAACGGCGTGTGCCCGAGATCGTGCCCAAGCGCAATCGCGTCCGCAAGGTCTTCATTCAGCCGCAGCGCCTTGGCAATCGTGCGCGCCAGCTGCGAAACCTCCAGCGTGTGCGTCATCCTCGTCCGGTAGTGGTCGCCCTCGGGAATCAGAAACACCTGCGTCTTCTGTTTCAGACGCCGGAACGACTTGCTGTGCAGAATGCGGTCGCGGTCTCTCTGGTATGCTGTGCGGATGTCGCAGGGCTCCTCCTCCCGGTCTCTGCCGCGGGAATTGCGGCTGAATGCGGCATAGGGACTGAAAATACTGAATTCCTGCTCCTCTGTCTTCTCACGTATGGTCATTTCCCTTTCACCTCTGTTGGTACTCTGCTACTATTATATTCTAACCGGGGCGCATTTTTCCATAATTTTTCATTATTTTTTTGAATTTTTCAAAATTTTGTAGGGCTCGACGGAATACGCCGTCCCGTCCGAGCGAATCGTGACCGCGCCGCACTGCGCCGTCTCAAAAATCCGCGCGCCCGCCTGCCGCAGCCGCTCCACAGTCTCCGGCGCCGGATGGCCGTAGCGGTTGCCGCGCCCGCACGAGATCACCGCCGCGCCGGGCCGCACCCGTTCCAGAAACGGCTCCGAGCTGGCGGCCGCCGAACCATGGTGACCTGCCTTGAGGACATCGGCGCGCAGATCCGCCTCCGTATCCGTCAGGCGCTGTTCCGCCTTGCCCTCCAGGTCGCCGGTAAACAGCATCCGAAACTGGCCATAGGCAAGCATCAGCACCATGGAATCCTCGTTGCGCTCGCCGTAAAGGGCCGCCTCATCCGGGGACAGGCAGGTGATTTTCCAGGAGGGCTTCGGCTTTGTGCGAAAATGGCTTCCTGTTTTGTCCCTTTGGCCTTCACGGAACGGACTCTCTGATCTGTTGTTTCCTGCCGCAAGCGTGTCGCCCGCCTTCATCCACTGTACTGCAATCCCGTTCTTTGCCGCCAGCGTCTCCAGCTCCACAAAGTCCTCCCGCTCCGCAGCCGGCGGCAGCACCAGGCAGCCCAGTGTCACGCCGTGTATGTTTTCCCCGGCAAAGCCCGGCTCGTATTCCTGCAGGTATTCCATCACCCCGCTGATGTGGTCGCGGTCGGCGTGCGACAGGAAAATATAGTCCAGCTTGCGGATACCGAAATATTTCACCGCCTGCCCGATGCGGTAGCGCCACAGCTCAGACTCCGTGCTGCTGCCGCCGTCGATCAGGCAGTTTGTGCCGTCCGGCAGGCGCAGCAGCGCCCCGTCGCCCTGTCCCACGTCCAGGCAGATGATTTCCAGGTCATGGCGGCCGCGGACGGTCATCGTGCTCATGCACAGGAGAATACAAAGCAGCCACAGGAGCCGCTGCGCGGGGATACCCGTCATCCATATCTTTTTCTTCCACGCAGTTTTTATCCCGACCAGTCTTATACCTTGTCCAGCCGACATCCTGCCGGAACCTGTGCTCCTACCAACCAACATTCCGCCGAAACCTGTACTCTGTCTAACCGGCATCCCGCCCTTTCTGCCCGCTTTCCTCCCGCACTCTGCTCTCCTCCGCGCCTGGCAGGCCCGCCCCGCAAACACCGTCATCGCCAGCAGCAGCCCGTAATACGCGCAGATTCTGCCCGCAGAGGGCCGCCCGGCCACATACAGCGCCAGCGGCAGCCTCTGCTGCCACCGGCACAGAAGCTCAAAGCAGGACAGCAGATAATGCACGGGAGCGGCCAGAAACGTTCCCACCGGCACCGACAGCAGACCCGCAAAGGCGGCGGTCAGGCCGGTCACCAGAAGCACGGAGGTCAGGGGAACCACCGCCAGATTGACCAGCGTGCTCCACAATGGCGTCTGATAGTAAAAATACAGCACGCAGGGCAGCATGCCCGCGAAAATCGCTGCGCCGGACAGGAGCGTCCTCCCGGCCGCGCTGCGGATGCCGCAGCTTTTCTGAGCGGCGGGCGCCAGCACCGCCAGCGACAGCACGGCGCCGAACGACAGGTAAAACGAGGCCTGCCCGAGGTGGTCTGCGCCGGCCAGCAGCAAAATCGCCGCCGCCAACGCCGCCGCGGTCAGCCGGTCGTACCTGCGGCCCCACACCTGCGCGCACAGCCACAGCCCGAACATCAAAAGCGCGCGCACCGCGGACACCGCCGCGCCGGCCATCAGCACGTAAAACAGCGCCGCCGCGCCGGAAATCCCGGCAGCAGCGCCAAACGAAAGGCCCAGCCTGCGGCAGAGGCGGTACAGCCCGATGCCGGCCAAGGAAATGTGCAGGCCGGAAATCGCCAGGATGTGCGCGATGCCGCCCTCCTGATAGAGCGTCTTCCACTCCGATTCCATCCAGGCCCGTTCGCCGAGGCTGACGGCCGCGAGCGTGCGTGCCTGCCGCTCTCCGAGAATCCGCGCGCAGGAATCGCGCAGGGCGGCGCGCACCCGGTACAGAAAGCGCTTTAATCCGGGCTTTCCCCGCCGCACTTCCAGCAGTTCGGCCTCCCGCAGGCGGCCGACGGTGCGCTGTCTGAAATAATGGGACTGCAGATCAAACTGCCCGGGATTGGAGGATGGTTCAAAGGCTTTCAGCTTTCCTGACGCCAGAATGGCATCGCCGGGCAAAATTCCCCGTTCTTCCGTTGTAAGCAAAAGGTTCCATGTGGGTAACAAAGATATCTGCGAACCGTTTTTTTGTCGAATGGTAAGATGACTGACAGACAGGCGAATGCCTGAAGATACTGCGCTGCACTGCGCCGCGGTCCCGGAAACCGTCACGTCCTGATCCTCCGGAACCGCTTCCGAAAGCGCGGCCGCCGCCTGCGGCGGGGCGTTCGCCCTCTGTCCATCCGCGGCATACAGCGCTGCCATAACCGCCGCCAGCGCCGCGCAAAGGCACGCCAGCGGCCGTTTATCCGGTAATACTCTGTTTCTCATGATTTCTGTTATTTCTTAATACTGCTTTACGGTTTTTCCGTCTCCGCCTGCCGCGGAAGCTCCGTCTCGATCTCGTCGCGCTCGATGACCTCCCGGTTCATCATAAAGAACTGGTTCAGGTCGACCTCGCCCCGGAACAGGGTTTCGCTCTCGCCGTCGATCTCAAAGCGGACGCTGGTGATATCGTCGCAGGTCTCGCAGATGGAATCCACAATCGCATACAGGGCCGCCGTCGCGTCGAGCGGCTGCTCCGACGGCGTGCGGTTCACCTCCGCGTCAAAATTGATCGTGCAAACGCCGTCCTGCGTGTACAGATTCTGAATGCGCACGCCCTCCGTGAGCACCGGCCTCAGCCCGGACTCTTCCGGCCCCGCGATCAGCTGCTCCACGACCATGCGCTCCAGCACCATGTTGCTGGAAAAATGCAGGTTGCGCCGTTCCCGCACCAGCCGTTCCCCGCTCTCGTCTGCAAAGTACAGAGACAGCGTCGCGTACTGGTAGGAGTTGATGCCTCCCTCTTTCGTGTCAATGAAGGAATCCGCGTCCATCGCCGGCACCGGCTTTCCCTCCAGATCGTGGAGCTGTTCCCCGCCGACCGTGATCATCACGCCGGCGACGCCGGGCACCTGCGAGAACGTCTTGACCACCGCCGCCCGCAGAAGCACCTCGTCCGTGTTGCTCAGATCGTAATATTCCCCGGAAAAGTCGATGCGCAGAGCGTCGATGCCGCGCTCGTAGCCGTTAAACGTCACATTTTCCGGGACGGCGCTGACAAAACCGGAGGGAGCGTTCTGCAGCTCGCGCTGAAGCTCCTCCACCATCTCCTCAAAGGTCTGCGCCTGAGGGCGGTAACTGGCCTCCATCAGCCGCGTCCGCGACGTGTTGACATAATATACCGTATAGCTGTTGTCTTCCTCTTTTTTGCGGCTGCCGCACCCGGTCAGCAAAAGGAGCGCCAGAAAAAGCAGACAGCCGAACATCTTTCTTTTCTTCACCAATGCCTCCTGTCCGCGCGCCTACGGCACATATTTCAGAGGAATACGCACCGTAAAGGTGGTGCCTTCCCCCTCCTTGCTGTAGACCTTGATCGCCCCGTGGTGCATCAGCACCGCGCTCCTGGTGATCGCCAGCCCCAGCCCGGTGCCGCCGATCTCCCGCGAATGCGATTTGTCCACGCGGTAAAAGCGCTCGAAAATATGCTCCTGGTCCTCCTCCGGGATGCCGATTCCGGAGTCCTCCACTTTGACATAGAAATATTTGCTGTCCACATTCAGGGAAACGTGCACCCAGCCCTGCGGGCGGTTGTACTTGATGCCGTTCTCCACCAGGTTCGACAGCGCCAGCGTCAGCTTGGTCTCGTCGACCTCCGCGGTCACCGGCTTGAAGCTCTCCAGCACCAGCTCCACCTCCTGCCGCGCCGCAATCGGGCGCAGGCGCTTTAAGATCAGCTCGATGAGCTGGTTGATGTTGGTCTCCTGAATATTGACGTCCGACGAACGCCTGTCCATCTTGACGAGGGACAGAAGGTCGGAAATGATTTTGTTTTCGCGGTCGATCTCCTCCGCGATATCCGCCATAAACTCCCGGTAGAGCTCGTTCGGCACGTCGTCCTGCGCCAGCAGAGAATCCGCCAGCACCTTCATCGAGGTGATCGGCGTTTTCAGCTCATGGGAGACGTTGGAGACAAACTGCTGCCGCGAATCTTCCTGCACCTTCATGCGGTTCAGCATGCGGTTGTAAGCCTCGGAGAGCAGCTTCGTCTCCGTGTAGTCCGGAATCGAAATCTCCTGCTCCGTCACGCCGCCGCGCACTTCTTCCAGGGACCGCGTGATTTTGCCGAACGGCTTGGTGAGCACGCGCGCCACATAATAGGCGGCCGCAATGATCAGCAGGGTAAGCACGACCTGCAGAATCAGCACCGTATTCCCCAGCGTGTCTTTTCCGTCCCGGACGTCCTGCGTGGACACGCTGACGATCATAATGCCCTCAATGTCGCGCGTCTGCGCGTCGCGCACCGGCAGCGTCAGCTCGAGAAATTCAAAATCCTGATTGTAATTGGTGGAATCCGTCCCCAGGAAGCACTGCAGCACCTCCTCAGAGATGATCACCTTGTCCTCATCGATTCCGAACGTGTCGCGGATGATGCGGAAATTGCTGTTGACAATGATCACGCGCCCGTTGTAAATGCTCCCGAGCTGCACCAGCTGGCGGTCGACCTGCTCCGTGGCCTCCGTCCTGTTCCAGATGTAGCCGGAGCTGGCCACCTGGTCCACAATCTGTTGGCACTGGCTCTGAATCAGCGCGCTTTTCTGCTCGACCGCCTGATCCGCATAGTTGTCAAGAATCAGGTTTTTCATCAGGAAAATCGGAATCAGGCCGACCAGCAGCACAATCACAAAGATACGCGCGCGCAGGCTCTTGAGATAGCCCCGCACCGTGTCCTTAATGCTGGAAATAATAACCAACTCCCCACTTCGTATGTACATACTTGGGCTCGCTCGGATTTGCCTCAATCTTCTCGCGCAGTCTGCGGATATGCACGTCCACGGTCCGCACGTCGCCCGGATACTCGTAGCCCCACACAATGTTCAGCAGGTTTTCGCGGCTGTAGACCTTGTTGGGATTGAACACCAGAAGCTCCAGCACGTCGAATTCCTTGGCCGTAAGGTTGACCTCGCGGCCGCCGATGCTCACCCTGCGGCCCTCGCAGTCGATGGCCAGGTCGCCCACCTCGACCGTCTTTCCCTTCGGCTCCGGCGCCGGCTTCTGCGCCGTCCGCCGCATGATCGCTTTCAGGCGCGCCTTGACCTCGAGGATGTTGAACGGCTTGGTGATATAATCGTCGGCTCCGTATTCCAGGCCCATGATCTTATCCATATCGTCGCCCTTTGCCGTCAGCATCACGATCGGCACATCGGAAAATTCACGAATCTGCTGGCATACCTCGAGACCGTCCAGTTTTGGCAGCATCAGGTCCAGAAGAACGATATCGTATTCCTTATCCCGCGCCATGCGCACGGCTTCCTCGCCGTCGTAGGCGCAGTCCACCTCCATATCGTCTTTTTCCAGACTGAAACGGATTCCTTTCACAATCAGTTTTTCGTCATCCACAACCAAAACTTTCTTGCTCATCTACATTCCTTCTTTCCCTGCTTTGTTCACACGGTAATCTGCTCTTTAATCTTTGCAAATACGCCGCCCTTGATGCCCCGTATCTTCTGTATCTCCTCAATGGCGGAAAACGCGCCGTGCTCCTCGCGGTAGGCGATCACAGCCTCCGCCTTTGCCTCGCCGATGCCCGGCAGGGTCATCAGTTCTTCCTTGGTGGCGCGGTTCAGGTTGATCTTTCCGGGCGCTGCGTCCGATGCGGCCTCCGTCCGCGTCTGCCCGGGCATCGTCTCCGCCCACAGCGGCCCCGGCGGGGCCATGCTCTCCGGCGGCAACATACCTGCCGTTTCCTCCGCCTGCTCCCGCAGCCGTTTTGTCTCCGCGCGGCTGTAAACGTAAAGCCGCTGCCCGTCGGCCAGGACCTGGGCCTGGTTGAGCCATTCCCGGTCCGCTTCCTCCATGAATCCCCCGGCCAGTTCCAGCGCCTCGAATACCCGCATCCCATCGCCGAGCGGGTAAACGCCGGGATGCGCCACCGCCCCGCACACATACACGTAGCCGGCGGATTCCTCTGCACCTGCTGCCGTTACATCATTTCCGACAGTTCTTCCTGCACCTGCTGCAATTACATCATTTCCGGCAGTTCTTCCTGCCTCTGCTACAGTTACATCTTTTCCGACAGAATTTCCTGCTTCTGCTGCAGTTACATCATTTCCAGCTGAGTTTCCTGCACCTGCTGCAGCTGCATCATTTCCGGCAGTTCTGCCTGCTTCTACTGCAGTCATTCTGTTCCCGACATCTCCGTCCGTTCTGTCCGCAGACCAGCCGTCCATACCGGTCACAGCAGCACCCGCATCCTCCGCCAACTCTCCGCTCTCCCCGGCAGGCGAAAAATACGCCTCCCGCTGGCCGGAACAGCCGCACAGAACAAGCAGCAGCACAAACAACAGGGCCATCATGCTTCCCTGATTTTGATTTCGCATATCGTTCCCGCAGCGCAGGCTGCCAGTTCCCCTTATATACTCTTATTTTAACGAAAAAGTAAAGATTTTGCAATACATTTTTTACATTGTTATCCGGCGTCCGGTGAACACCGCCACCGAGCGCGGGCGTAGCACAAAATCATAGTCGATGCGCGTCTCCTGCCCCTCCGGATAGCAGTAGCGGCCCTCGCCGTCTCCGTACGTGTTCACGCTCAGATACCAGCCCATCGATACCGGCAGCGCCGGCAGGGTAATCCGCACGTCCTCCCAGTAGGTGTTCACCGACACAAAGACCAGATCGTCCTCGCCCCGCGCGGCGTCATAGCCGGCAAAGCTGACGGAAAACGTCCTCGCGTCCGGCGGCAGGTCGGTGATCTCCGCCTGCACGTCGTGCGTGTGAATCGGCTCCAGGCCGCAGAGCGCGTCCGGCAGCTTCTTGCGGATGATCACGTGGCGGTGGCGGTAATGAATCAGGAAGCGGAAAAACTCGTACAGCTCCTGATTTTTCTCAAGCAGGCTCCAGTCGAGCCACGATATCTCGTTGTCCTGGCAGTAGCAGTTGTTGTTGCCGCGCTGGGTGTTGCCGAACTCGTCCCCGGCCAGGAACATCGGCGTGCCCCGGCTGCACATCAGCACCGCGCAGGCGTTGCGGATCATGCGGAAGCGCAGCCTCCGCACCTCCGGGTCGTCGGTCTCTCCCTCCGCGCCACAGTTCCAGCTGTGGTTGTCGCTGGAACCGTCCGTGTTGTCCCAGCCGTTCTCCCAGTTGTGCTTGTCGTTGTAGGCGTAGAGGTCGTACAGGGTAAAGCCGTCGTGGCAGGTCAGGAAATTCACGCAGGAATTGTAGCCGGCGTAATTGCCGTTGCCGTCCTGATAGTAACCGCCGTAGAGATCGCCGGAGCCGGCAATGCTCCAGGCCGCCGCCCACGACTCCCAGTTTTCGCCCTTTAAAAATCCCCGCACCTTGTCGCGGTAGCGGCCGTTCCACTCGGCCCAGCGGCCGTTGGCCGGAAAGCTGCCGACCTGGTACATGCCGCCGGCGTCCCAGGCCTCGGCGATCAGCTTCACGTTCGCCAGCACCGGGTCGCAGGCCAGGCTCTTCAAAAGCGGCGGGTTGTTCATCGGCGACCCGTCCACGTTGCGCCCGAGGATGCTGGCCAGATCGAAGCGAAAGCCGTCCACGCGGTAGCTGACCGTCCAGTAGTGCAGGCATTCCAGAATCAGCTGGTGCACGATCGGATGGTTGCAGTTGAGCGTGTTGCCGCAGCCGCTGAAATTGTAATAATTTCCGTCCGGCGTCAGCATATAGTAAATATTGTTGTCCAGGCCCTTGAAGCTGAACGAGGAGCCCATGTCGTTGCCCTCCGCCGTGTGGTTGAACACGACGTCCAGAATCACCTCAATCCCGTTGTCGTGCAGCTCCTTGATCAGCTCCTTCAGCTCCGTTCCCTCATGGTTGTACTCCTCGGCCGCCGTGTAGCTGGCGTTGGGCGCGAAAAAGCCCACGGTATTGTAGCCCCAGCACTCCAGCAGCTGGTGCCCGTGAAACTCGCGCGCGTTCATGGTCTCGTCAAATTCAAAGATCGGCATCAGCTCGACGGCGTTGATTCCAAGGTCCTTTAAATAAGGTATCTTCTCCTTCAGCCCGGCAAAGGTGCCGGGATTGCGGACGCCGGACGAGGGGTGGTTCGTGAAGCCGCGCACATGCAGCTCATAAATCACGAGGTCGCTCATCTCCCGCTTCGACTGCGGCATATCGCCCCAGTTAAACACATCGCGCACAACCCGCGCCCGGTAATCCTTTTCCTGTTTCAGTCCCCAGATTTCCTGCCCGGTCACCGCCCGCGCGTACGGATCCAGCAGCACGTTTCTGCGGTCGAAGCGCAGGCCCTTCGCCGGTTCCCAGGGGCCGTCCACCCGGTAGGCATATTCAAAGTCTTCAATATTCAGTCCAAACACAATCATCGAATAGACGTCGCCGATCTTGTACGCCTCCGGAAACGGCAGCACCGCGTATGGCTCCGGCTCGCCCCTGTGGTACAGCAGCAGCTCGCACGACGTGCCTCCGTGCGTGTGCAGCGTAAAATTCACGCCCACGGGAAGCGCGGTCGCGCCGTTTACATCAAACATCCCCGGACACACCGGAAAACCCCGCAGCTCTCCCATCGGATTGACGGAGGCCGAGACGTCCAGCGTCGGCTTCTTCACATAAAATTTCAAGATTATCCTCCCTACAGGCCTCTGCGGCCGCTTATTTTCTGCACCTTTGATTATAGGGGCAATCTTTGTCCGCGTCAAATATATTTCGCTTTTTTGCGCTTACTGTCTGACAATACGGCCCGTTCCCGCTTTTCCTACCACTTGAAAATCACGATGCCCGCGATCGCGACCAGCATCCCGAGTACCTTCCGCCATTCCAGCGGCTGTTTTTCCACCCCGAATATGCCCATCAATTCAATGACGTAGGCGACGATCAGCTGGGCGATGACGATCAGCATCGCCGCCCGCGCCGGCCCCAGCGAGTCCATGGCCCGGATTACCGTGACCGTGATGAACGCGCCGATCACGCCGGAGAGCAGCATGTATTTGTGCTCCACCTCCGTCAGCGACATCAGGCTGGTGCGGTCGGAAAACAGCCACACCGCCAGGCACACCAGCAGCGCCGTAAACTGCACAAACGCCGAGGACACCCAGAGGCTTGTCTGCTTGGTCACCTCCGTGTTGAATACGCCCTGCACACTCATCAGCGCGCCGGACAGCAAGGCAATAAAAATTCCCCACATAAACTATTCTCCTTTGCTTTTTCATGGCGGGCTGCCGTCTGACCTTTGTCCGCCGGGATCGATTTTCCTGTGTAATCACAGTAAGTATATGCGATTCCGGCCGTTTCTATTTATTTTTTCTGATCTTCCCATAATTCCATTGCATTTTTCCTGTATAGTCCTGTATAATAAGCGTCAGGCACTGCACTGACCAAAAATAAAATGGATGAATGAGGAAAATTTATGGCAACGATCTATTTACACATTGGTCTTCCAAAGACCGGCACGAGCTCGATTCAGTATTTTATGTGGGCGCCGGAGAACCGGGCCCTGCTCGAACAGCACGGCATCTGCTACCCAGAGATGGGATTCCGCTACCGGATGGTAAGCAAATACCGCAACGCGCATTTTCTGCTGCGCACGCCGGGGAGCATGGACGAGTCCGACAAACACTATAAAGATTATGAGACCGGACTTGACAAAGTGTCCGAACTGGCTGCAAAATATGATAAGATTCTGCTTTTCGACGAGGCGATCTGGGCCGGCAGCCTCAACCGCGACAATTTCTGGCCTCGGTTAAAGAACGACCTTGACGAACGCGGGCTGGACATCCGCATTATCGTGTATTTCCGCCGGCAGGATCAGTGGGTGGAATCGCTCTACGCCCAGAAAATAAAATCGGGCATGACCTGCAAGTCTTTCTCCGATTATCTGCAGCAGATGCGGGAGGTGCATTATCCGGTCGATTTCTGCGCTTACCTCGACATGCTGTCCGATATCTTCGGAAAAGAGGCGCTGGTGCCGCGGGTATTTGAGCGCGGACAGTTTCGCGGCCCGGAGGGCACGATCCATTCGGACTTCCTGGATATCCTCGGGCTTACCATGGCCGACGGCTTCACGATCTCGGACGAAGTCCGCAACGCGCGCTACGACGGCAATTACCTGGAATTTCGCCGGCTGCTGACCCAGCTGCCGGAATATCAGCGCAATTACTCCGACATGGCGCCTCACATCAAGGCGGTGCAGCACGAAAACATCTGGGACTACGATTACCGCAGCTACACTTACTTCAGCCACGGAGAGCGGGACGCTTTCTTCGGACCGCTGGAGGAATCCAACCGCCGCTTGGCGAAGACGTACCTGGACCGCCCCGACGGCGTGCTCTTCCGCGAAGGCCCCAGGGAGCTGCAGCCGTTTGTCGTCAAAGACAGCGAGCTGCTGCGGGATACCATCCTCATTTACGGCAGGGCGTACTATGCGATGATGGAGCAGCACAATGCACTCGCGAAGCAGCAGGAGACGCTTGCCAGGCGGTATGATACGCTCGCCAAACGGTACGATACGCTCTCAGACCGGTACAAGACGCTGGCGCGGGATCACAAGGCGCTGACAAAGGACCATCAGGCGCTTGTCCGGCAGTTCCAGTCGCTCAGCAAGTACTCGCCGCTGTACCGCCTGAAAAATCTTGTCAAACGATTACTCGGACGCAAATAGCGCCGAACCATACCATGAAATCAGGAGAGTATTCTTTATGGACAATATGTCACATCTTGATAAACTGGAAGCGGAAGCCATTTACATCATGCGCGAGGTGGCCGCGGAATGCGAAAAGCCGGTGATGCTGTACTCGATCGGCAAGGACTCGTCCGTGATGCTGCATCTGGCGCTGAAAGCCTTTTATCCGGAAAAGCCTCCGTTTCCCTTTCTCCACGTAAACACGACCTGGAAATTCCGGGAGATGATCGCTTTCCGCGACCGCACCGCGAAGAAATATGGCATCGAAATGCTGGAATACATCAATCAGGACGGCCTCGACCGCGGCATCAATCCCTTCGATCACGGCTCCGCCTACACCGACATCATGAAGACGCAGGCCCTCAAGCAGGCGCTCGACAAATACGGCTTCACCGCTGCCTTCGGCGGCGGCCGCCGCGACGAGGAAAAATCCAGGGCCAAGGAGCGGATTTTCTCCTTCCGCAATTCCAGCCACGCCTGGGATCCAAAAAACCAGCGGCCGGAAATGTGGAAGCTCTACAACACCCGCATCCATCCCGGCGAGGAAATGCGCGTCTTCCCGATCTCCAACTGGACGGAGACCGACATCTGGCAGTACATCCAGCGGGAAAACATCGAAATCGTCCCGCTGTATTTCGCCAAGGAACGCCCGTTTGTGCGCCGCGACGGCAATATCATCATGATCGACGACGACCGCATGCGGCTGCGGGAGGGCGAGGTCGTGGAACACGGCAAAATCCGGTTCCGCACGCTCGGCTGCTACCCCCTGACCGGAGGCATCGAGAGCGAGGCCGATACGCTCGACGCCATTGTAGCGGAAACGCTGAGCGCCGTTTCCTCCGAGCGCACCAGCCGCGTCATCGACAAGGACGGCGGTTCGGCCAGCATGGAAAAGAGAAAGAGAGAGGGGTATTTTTAGGATGAACAGTCTTCTCAAATTCATCACCTGCGGCAGTGTGGACGACGGAAAGTCTACGCTCATCGGGCATATGCTCTACGACGCGAAGCTGCTCTTCGCCGACCAGGAAAAGGCGCTGGAGCTGGACAGCCGCATGGGATCGCGCGGCGGCGCCATCGATTATTCCCTGCTGCTCGACGGCCTGATGGCCGAGCGCGAGCAGGGCATCACCATCGACGTGGCCTACCGCTACTTTACTACAGAGAAACGCTCCTTCATCGTCGCCGACACCCCGGGGCATGAGGAGTATACCAGAAATATGGCCGTCGGCGCTTCGTTCGCCGACCTGGCGGTCATTCTCGTGGACGCCACGCACGGCGTGCTGGTGCAGACGCGGCGGCACACCCGCATCTGCTCGATGATGGGCATCGAGCACTTCGTCTTTGCCGTCAACAAAATGGACCTGATCCAGTATGATGAGCAGCGCTTTGAAAAGATTTCGCGGGAAATCCGCAGAATGGTCAGGGAATACGATTACAAGACTCTCTGCATCCTCCCGGTCTCCGCGACCGAGGGCGACAATATCACACAAAAATCTGAGCGCATGCCGTGGTATCACGGCGACTCCCTGCTCAGCTATCTGGAGCAGATCGACGTCAGCGCCGATGCGGCGACCGACGGCTTTGCCATGCCCGTGCAGCGGGTCTGCCGTCCGGACCGCACGTTCCGCGGATTTCAGGGACAGATCGAGTCCGGCTCCGTAAAGACCGGCGACGAGATCACTGCTCTCCCCTCCGGCGAAAAGGCGGTCGTCAGCCGCATCATCGACGCCGGGCGTGAGGTGAGCGCCTCCGGCGCCGGACACGCCGTCACCATCTGCCTCGACCGCGAGGTCGATGTCTCCAGAGGCTGTGTGCTGGCCCGGGATGCCGGCGTAACCGTGGGCAACCTCTTTACCGCCCGCCTTCTGTGGATGGACGACTCCCACCTGGTGGCCGGCCGCAGCTACGACCTGAAGCTCGGCACCAAACTGATTCCCGTGGTCGTGATGGCTATCCACTGCAAAATCGACGTCAACACCGGGGAAGAAATTCCCGCGGATACCACCTATAAAAATGAGATCGTGGACTGTGATATCTCCGTCTCCGACCGCATCGTATACGACTGTTTCCGTCACAACAAGGCGCTCGGCTCGCTGATTCTGATCGACCGTGTGACCAACATGACCTCCGCCTGCGGCGTGATCACGCGCGTCATCGACCGTCCGGATCACCTGACCTGGCAGGAGCTCGACGTCACCAGAGAATTCCGCGCCCGTCAGAAGGCCCAGACCCCGGTGACCGTGTGGATGACCGGCCTCTCCGGCTCCGGAAAATCGACCGTCGCCAACGAACTGGAAAAGCGGCTGGTCTCGCTCGGCAAGCACACGATGCTGCTCGACGGCGACAACGTCCGCATGGGCCTCAATAAAAACCTCGGCTTCCACGAGGCGGACCGCATCGAGAACATCCGCCGCATCGCGGAGGTGGCAAAGCTCATGAACGACGCGGGCCTGATCACGATCACGGCGTTCATCTCGCCCTACACGAGCGACCGCCGCAACGCCCGCCAGATCATTGGCAGCGACAGCTTCCTCGAGGTCTACGTCAGCACCCCGCTTGAGGAATGCGAACGCCGCGACATCAAGGGCCTCTACAAAAAAGCCCGCCGGGGCGAAGTCTCTCACTTCACCGGCATTTCCAGCCCGTATGAGGCGCCGCGCGCGCCGGAGGTGACCATCGACACCAGCACCATGTCGCTGACGGAGTGCGTCGATGCGATTATGGAGGTGCTGGAGGCAAGGATTGCGGCGGAGGGGTGAGTAGTTGAAGGGCTGAAAGGCGGAGGGACTGGATATAATGTAAAATGCAGATGTGATAATAAATAACAGGCACTGGTTCTTTATGAGCGGGGCCTGTTATGTTTTTCTTAATCTTGTCATTCTAAAATAGAATGCATTTCTGAATTAGATATCAGAAACTTTTAAAATTCATTTTATTTCATAACAATCTAAATGTTTTAAATATGAAAAATCGGTGATTTTCTCCATTTCCTAGTGTTGGTTCTTCTCCAAAGGTTGGTGATTCTTCTCAATTTCTTGGTGTTTCACCAACTTTCAGAGAAGATCTTCTCTGTTCTGTGGGGATGCACAAAAGCTTCTCTGGTTCCTGGTGTTTCTTTGACGTTCCCCACGTTTTATAGAAGATCTCCTTTGTTTTTTGGTGTTTTCCGTCTGTTGGCGATCTTGCTGGCCATAATTGCTCTCTTCTGTTATGATTCTTTTTGCCACTACCAAAATCCTAAAGGAGGAAACAATTATGACCAAGAAGATCTCCAACAAATAAATGACAACGTCTCCGATGTCCGGCACTCCCTCTCACAGCCCCTCAGGGAGGCTTACAGCGCGCTCCAGGATTTCCATGAAATCCTGTCCATGTCCGTCTATTCCCTTAAGCGCGACGCCCTTACCGAATGGCTCCGTACTTATTCCAAGTCTGACCATGACGGGATCCGACGCTGTGCAGGCACGATCCGACACCATCGTTCCTATATCCAGAACAGCTGGAAATACGATCGGTCCAACGGCCCCTGCGAAGGCCTCAACAACCGCATCAAAGT
>CANRIG010000033.1 GCA_947630595.1 uncultured Lachnospiraceae bacterium
TTATTTTATAGGAATTTCCTGGGGTGTTTCAATTTTGGGGATGCTCGATGGCATACCTAATTGCAATCGTTACAGTTCAACATATCGAGCGTTTTCTGGAGACGGAGGATTTCCTTTTCCACGGCGCTCTTTCTGGTTTCAAACAGTTCTTTTCTCTTTTCATAAGTAGAAGGCCCTTCGGCGGCCCAGTTCATAAACTGTCTGATGTCCCGAATTTCCAGACCGGACGCTTTCAGGCATTCGATCACGCGGAGCGCCTCGATTTCGCGGCCGCTGAATTTGCGGATGCCGGACTGCCTCTCCATTTCGGGAAAAAGTCCTTCCTTATCATAATAGCGCAGCGTGGAAACGGGAAGATGAAACATCTCCGAGACCTGACCGATTGTGTACATCTATTTTTCCTCCAATTTTCAAAAAAGACCTTGACCTAAAGTCAGGTTCAGGTATTAGCATACACATTGTAACACAGACGATACCAAAACGCAATCACGGATCAGGAGGTTTTTACGATGAAAACAGAGGAACTTACCCTTACACAGGAATGGGACAAAACATTTCCCCAGAGCGATAAAGTGGATTACTGCAAGGTGACTTTTGCAAACCGCTACGGCATTACGCTGGCGGCGGATATGTACGCGCCGAAGGGTGTGGAGGGAAAACTGCCAGCCATTGCGGTCTGCGGCCCGTTCGGGGCAGTCAAGGAGCAGTGTTCCGGGCTCTATGCGCAGACGATGGCCGGGCGCGGTTACCTGACGATCGCCTTCGACCCGTCTTTTACCGGCGAGAGCGGCGGGAATGTCCGCTATATGGCGTCGCCGGATATCAATACCGAGGATTTCATGGCGGCGGTTGATTTCCTGTCCCTGTGCGATAAGGCCGACCCGGAGCGAATCGGCATCATCGGCATCTGCGGCTGGGGCGGCATGGCGCTGAACGCCGCCGCGCTGGACACCCGCATCAGGGCTACGGCGGCGATGACCATGTATGATATGACCCGCGTCAATGCCAAAGGCTATTTTGATTCCGAGGACAGCGAGGAAGCCCGCTATGAGAAGAAAGCCGCCATGTGCGCGCAGCGCCTGGAGGACCTCAAAAAAGGCGAATACAAGCCGGGAGGCGGCGTGGTCAATCCCCTGCCGGAGGACGCGCCGTTCTTTGTGAAAGATTATTACGATTATTATAAGACGCAGAGGGGTTATCATCCCCGCTCTCTGAATTCCAACGGCGGCTGGAATGTCATCGGCTGCGAGTCCTTCATGAATCAGCCGATTCTCCGATACAGCAACGAGATTCGCTCAGCCGTGCTCATTGTCCATGGGGAGAAGGCGCATTCCTGCTATTTCGGGAAGGACGCTTACGCCGACATGATCAGGGACAGCAAATATACGGATAACAAGGAACTGATGCTGATCCCGGATGCCGTCCACACCGATCTCTACGACGGCGGTGGGAAGGATGCCATTCCGTTTGACAAGCTGCAGAGCTTTTTTGAGAAGTATATGAAGTGATGTACGGATTACTGCCCGGAGGCGGGGACGCTGCATTTCGGCAATCGGACGGCAGTGTGTTACGGCTTCCGTCCCTGAGCGTACATAAGGCTCGGGTCTATTGCGAACAGAACAGTTGAGACTTGAATGCGGCATAGAATTCCGCATTTAAGCCTCAATTTTTATTGACTTTTTATCGCTCCGCCGCTATAATAAATTTACTAAACTATACAAAAATTATATTTAAATTGTATAGAATAATGAACGGGGCGATGGTATGAGCGAGAAGCTGAAAGAAATATTTGATCAGCATGGCGGGCTTATGAGAACATCTGAACTCAAAGCGGCCGGTTATTATTACCAGAAAATGCAAAAACTGATTGAAGCTGGAAAAATTGAACAGGTGCGCCGCGGATATTATCAGTATGCTGGAGAAGATTCGTTTTCGGACATTCCAATCATAACAACGCTCTTTCCGGACGGCGTGCTGTGCATGGAAAGTGCGCTGGACTATTATGGATACATGGATCGGACTCCGGCGGCATGGCACCTGGCGGTAGACAATAAGAGTACAAGGACAAGGTTCTACATTGATTATCCTGTTATCAAGCCGCATTTTATCCAGAGCGACCGTTACCGGGTGGGAATAGAGCAGGTCAGGATCGATGGAAAAACGGTCAGGATATATGACAGGGAGCGTACCGTCTGCGATCTGCTCCTTCATAGGAATAAAGTGGATGGAGAGGTTTTTAATCTGGCGATCCAGCGGTACATTCGTGATCCGGAGAAGACGGAAGCGAGGCTTATGAAGTATGCAAAGCTGCTTCATGTCGAAAAAAAGGTACGGGAGGTGCTGGGGGTATGGCTGTAAAAATGAAGTTCCATCCCCCAACTCACACCGGCGGAGCAGTGGGAGGCTGCTCCGCCGGTTTCCGAATATATATGCCGCAAAGCATCCTGCTTTATAGTGCAAGCGCGAGCGTTTTGCCGCTTTTCTGGTATTTGCGGCAGGTGATGCCGGCGGAATGAAAGCGGTTGATGATTTTAAGGGAAGACAGGGAATCCGAAACGCCGTCTTCGTCATATATCAGCGTATGGATATTGGAATGAAGAATTTTGGACGCAGTATCCATATCGGGGAATTTTGTCGTATACATCCGGATGTCCGAATCCGTTTCGTCGGACAGCGGAAGCGCGCCGGAGATTTCTGATCCGATCAGCATGATCTGGTCGTCCTGGTCAACGAGGCAGATGGCTGCGTGGGGATTCCCGTCATACTGCATGCCGGCGATTCTGGCTATCATCATATAGTATTCGTCTTTTGTCATTTCATTGGTTCTGTTTCCTTTCATTTTGTATTCCTCCCGTAAAAGCAAGGTCAATGGTTCTCAGGCCTATTGTAGCACCAAAAACCGGTTTTGCGTAATAAAAATTGAAAAAAATGTATATAAATTCAAATAATATATACTTTGATGCAAATCGTTTGTGTTGTCTTTGAAAAATCTTTGCTGTATTTTAAAATTGAGTAAACAGATTTGCAGGGGAAATACAGGCCCCGGCGCTGCCTGGCTGCCGCCGCCAAAGCCGTTTTGATCTGCATATTGACAATTTTCCCGTATGAAATATAATTCACTATAGAAGCCGCCGCGCCCCGCCTGCGGACGTTTCGCCTGTTTTGCGCGGCAAGGCGGCGGCCGGTGAGAGAGGATGAGAACAGATTGATCGATACCGTATTGTTTGACCTTGACGGCACGCTGCTGCCGATGGATCAGGACGAATTTGTCCGCGGCTATTTTGGCCTGCTGGTGAAGAAGATGGCCCCTTACGGCTACGAGCCGCAGAAGCTGATCGACGCGGTCTGGTCGGGGACGGAAGCGATGGTGCGCAACGACGGCAGCCGCAGCAACGAGATCGCGTTCTGGGAGCGGTTTTCGCAGATTTACGGGCGGGATATGAGCGGCGACATCCCGCTGTTTGAGGAATTTTACCGGGTGGAATTTCAGGGCGCGCAGGCGTGCTGCGGCTTCAATCCGCAGGCGGCGGAGACGGTGCGCTGGCTGCACGGCCTTGGCATGCGCGTGATACTGGCCACCAATCCGATCTTTCCGGCGATTGCGACCGAGAGCCGCATCCGCTGGGCCGGACTTGCGCCGCAGGATTTTGAGCTGTACACCACCTATGAAAACATCGGCTGCAGCAAGCCGAATCCGGCCTATTACCGCGAAATCATCCGGCGGCAGGAGCTGAATCCCGCGGCCTGCCTGATGGTGGGCAACGATGTGGGCGAGGATATGGTTGCCGCCGCGACGGGGATGCAGGTCTTTCTGCTGACCGACTGCATGATCAATAAGGAAGAAAAGGACATTTCGGTTTACCCGCACGGCGGCTTCGGCGAATTGCGGGAGTTTGTGGCGAAAAACCGGGGCTGCGCTATTGACGGAAGCGCGGTTTGATGATAGAATTACTACTAATTTGCTGGGAAATCTATGAAAATGATGGAAATGTGATGCCCAAATTTGTTCTGGAAAGGTCTGAGTACATAGAATGGAAGAAAAAGAAAGACCAGTCGTTCTGGAATTGAAGAATGTGACCAAGAGCTTCGGCGGCACGGAGGTGCTGAACGGAATCAGCCTGCGCGTGCGCGAGGGAGATTTCGTCACGCTGCTGGGTTCGTCGGGCTGCGGCAAGACGACGACGCTGCGGATTATCGCCGGGCTGGAGACGCCGGACAGCGGCGAGGTGCTGCTGGAGGGGCAGCCCATGGGCGCGAAGGCGCCGGAAAAGCGGAACGTCAACACGGTCTTCCAGAATTATGCACTATTTCCGCATATGAATGTATATAACAACATCGCCTACGGGCTGAAAATCCGCGGCGTATCCAAGCCAGAGATCCGGGAGCAGGTGACGCGGATGCTGGAGCTGGTGCAGCTGGAGGGCTTCGAGAAGCGCATGCCCTCGGAGATGAGCGGCGGCCAGCGGCAGCGCGTGGCGATTGCGCGGGCGCTGGTCAACAACCCCAAGGTGCTGCTGCTGGATGAGCCCCTGGGCGCGCTGGACCTGCAGCTTCGCCGCCAGATGCAGCTGGAGCTCAAGCGGCTGCAGAAAAAGCTGGGGATTACGTTTATCTATATCACGCACGATCAGGAGGAAGCTATCAACATGTCCGACGTGATCGCGGTGATGCGGGACGGGCGCTTTGAACAGACGGGCAGCCCGGCCGAGATTTACGACACGCCGCGCACGAGCTATGTGGCCAGCTTTGTGGGTTCGGCCAATGTGCTAAGCGGCACGGCGGCTGCGGTGTCGGAGGACGAGGTGGTGCTCAGCCACCGGTGCGGGACGATGGTCTGCAAGCGCGGCGGCTATCCGATTCGGGAGGGCGACCGCCTGACGCTGGCGGTGCGCAGCGAGAACATCGGCATCTGGCGCGAGCAGAAGTCGCAGCAGGCGCTGCGGGCGGTGATCACCGAGAAGAGCTTCGTCGGCGGGATGCTGCGGATTGCCGCGGCGCTTGAGGACGGAGAGGAGATCATCATCAGCCGTCACGGCATCAACTTCGACCTCGCCATCGGCGAGCCGGTTTATCTGGAATGGCCGGCCCAGTCGGCGGTCTTCGTGGACATGGAGGATTGACGGATGAAAAAGAAAAACCGCTGGGGGCTGTGCGTGGCTCCGCTGTATCTGTTCACGCTGCTGTTTGTCCTGGGGCCGATGATCTACATGGTAGCCATCAGCTTTGCCGTTGACAACGGCGACGGGCACGGCTTCTTCTGGCAGTTTACCGTGGAAAATTATACAAAGATGACTGATCCGGTCTATCTGCAGTGCTTTACGCAGTCGTTCCGGCTGGCGTTTTCGACGACGCTGCTGGTGATGCTGCTGGGCTATCCGTTCGGCTACTTCATGGCGAAGCTGTCTGAGCGGGGCAAAAAAACGATGATGTTCCTGATTATGGTGCCGTTCTGGACCAGCTCGCTGCTGCGCCTGTACGGCTGGATTATCATCCTGCAGGCGAAGGGCGTCATGAACGGGGTGCTGATGAAGCTGGGGATTCTGGAGCGGCCGCTGAAGATTCTGTATTCGTATCCGGCGGTGCTGATCGGCATGGTCTACGCGCTGCTGCCGTTTATGATTCTGGCCGTGTATTCGAGCGTGGAAAAGATGGACTGGTCGCTGGTGGAGGCGGCGCGCGATCTGGGGGCTTCCCCGGCGCGGGCGTTTCTGACCGTGACGTTCAAACTGACGCTGCCGGGCCTGCTGTCCGGCGTGATTCTGACATTTGTGCCGTCCATGGGCCTGTTTTTCATCGCGGACATCCTCGGCGGCAATAAAATCGTGCTCGTGGGCAGCCTCATCCAGGATCAGCTGACCCGCGGCAGCAACTGGCCGTTTGCGGCGGCTCTGGCGGTCATCCTCACGGTGCTGACCAGCCTGATGATTTTTCTCTACCGGAAAATCACGCATGTCAAGGATCTGGAGGGAATTTTCTGATGAAAAAGAAACGGTTTCCGGGTTCCAAACTGTATCTGGCGCTGATTACGCTGATTACCTACCTGCCGATTGCGGTGGTGGTGGTCTTTTCATTTAACGATTCCAAGCTGCCGGTGGCCTGGAAGGGCTTTACGCTCCACTGGTATCAGGTGCTTTTGCAGGATCACGCCCTGATCGAGGCTTTGCGCAACAGCATCGTCCTCGGCGTGGTCAGCTGCGCGTTCGCGGCGGTCATCGGAACGCTGGGCGCAATCGGCATGGCCCGCGTGAATTACCGGAGCAAGGGCATGATGGAATATCTGTCGACGGTTCCGATCATGGTGCCGGAGATTATCCTCGGCATGGTGTTCATGGCCTTTTTCTCGCTGCTGAACCTGCCGTTCGGTATGGTGACGCTGGTGATCGCGCACACGGCGTTCTGCATTCCCTACGTGTTTACAATGGTCAAGGCCCGTCTGGTGGGCATCGACCCCTCGCTGGAGGAGGCGGCCCGCGACCTGGGCGCGTCGCCCGGGCGCACGTTCTGGGACATCACTTTGCCGCTGATCATGCCGGCGGTGGCCTCCGGCTGCCTGCTGTCGTTCGCCATGTCGTTCGACGACGTGGTGATCAGCATTTTTGTTAACGGACCGAAGCTGTCCACGCTGCCGATCAAGGTTTACACACAGCTGAAAACCGGCGTCACGCCGGAGATCAACGCGCTGTGCACGATTATCCTGGCGGTCGTGGTGGTGGTACTGGTTGTAGCCGCGCTGCTGCGGCGCCGGAAATGATACGGCGCCAGTGGATGTGCGGAAACAATAGATTTAATTGAAGGAGGAAAACAATGAAGAAAAAAGTATTTGCAATTGCTCTGGCGGCAGCCGCGGCGCTGACCATGACGACCGCAGTTCACGCGGAAGACAACGACGAACTGGTTTTGTTTACCTGGGAAGCGATGTTCCCGCAGGAAGTGCTGGACGCTTTCACCGAGCAGACCGGCGTCAAGGTGATTTATTCCAATTTTGACACCGACGAGACGATGCTGGAAAAGCTGGCGCAGGCCGAAGGCGGCGATTACGACGTGATCGTTGCCGACGATTACATCATCGAGCAGGCGGTGCAGGCGGGCCTGGTGAGCGAGATCGACCGCGATGTGGTCACAAATTTCGGCAACATCAACCCGCTCTACCAGGGGCAGTTCTATGACCCCGAGGATAAATATACCGTACCGTACGGCGCGGGCATCCCGCTGATCGTCTACGATCCGACGCTGACGGACGTGGAAATCAAGGGCTACAGCGACCTGTGGAACCCGGAGCTGGCCGATTCCGTGGCCATCACCGCAAACTACCGCGTCATCAACGGCATCACCCTTCTGTCCATGGGCAAGTCCATGAACGAGGAGGACGTGAGCGTGATCGAGGAAGCGGGCCAGAAGCTGCTGGAGCTGGCTCCGAACATCCGCCTGATTCAGGACGACAATACGCAGGATTCCCTGCTGAACGGCGAGGCTTCCGCCGCGTTCCTTTACACCTCCCAGGTGACCTCCGTGCTGGCTGAGAATCCGGACCTCGAGGTCGTGTATCCGGAGGAGGGCCTTGGCTTCGGCATCATGGGCGCGTTCGTCCCGTCGGCGGCTCCGAACGCGAAGGCGGCCATGGAGTTTTTGAACTACCTTCTGGAGCCGGAAGTGTTCGCACAGTGCATGGATTACATCGGCTACTACAATACGTGCAGCGCTGCGGACGATCTGGTCAACCCGGATCTGGTGGTGCCGGATTCCGTGACCAAGGGCGAGATCATCCAGAACGTATCCGCGGAGGCCGACGAGGCCTATAACAAGAACTGGACCGAGTTCAAGGCAGCCTGCGGACAGTGAGGCTTGGCTGATTAGAAAAAGATGAACCGATCAAAAATGCCCCGGAGAGAATCCCAAGATTTTCTTCGGGGCATTTAGCTTAACGGAAAAGTTGTGATTGGTCAAGACGAAAGCAAATAAGCCGTGCAAAAGCGCTGAACTGGAATAACGCCGGTTTTTCGCGGCTGTACGGTTTGAAAACAATTACCGCAGACAGTTTGAAAACAATTACCGCAGACGGTTTACAAAATAGTTTACAGAATATGGGAGAAGCAGACATGGTACGATCAGAACAGGAATGGATTGCCTTATTTCAGCGGTTTCACCGGCATCCGGAGCTCGGAGGCGAGGAAATCGAAACGACGAAAATGATATGTGATGTTTTGCGGGAGCAGGGAATCGAGCTGGTCCCGTCCGCTCTGAAAACCGGAGCGATCGCCGTGATACGGGGCGCGCATCCGGGGAGGACGGTCTGCCTGCGGGCGGACATCGACGCGCTGCCGGTCACGGAGCTGACGCAGCTGCCGTATGGTTCGGAGCACCTGGGGAAAATGCATGCCTGTGGGCACGATTACCATATCGCGGCCGCGCTGTACGCGGCGTCGCTGCTGCAGGAACAGCGCGGGCGGCTGTGCGGCACGGTTTATCTGGTATTTCAGCCGGCGGAGGAGCTCATGCTGGGCGGCAAAGAGGCGGTTGCGACCGGGCTGCTGCGCGGGGCGGAGGAATTTTACGGCTTTCATGCGGAGCCCTCGTTGCGTGCGGGGCAGGTGTCCGTGCGTGAGGGGAGCGTGATGGCGGCCTGCGACCGCTTTGCCGTTTCGGTGACGGGCCGCGGCTGCCACGGGGCGGCTCCGCAGCTGGGCAACAATCCGATTCCGGTGCTGGCGTCCATCGTCCATGAAATCCAGTCGTACGCGGCGCGCGGCACCAGTCCGCTGCTGCCGAAGGTCGTGAGCGTGACGCATGTGAGCGCGGGGGAGACCTGGAATGTGATTCCGGACCGCGCGTTTCTGGAGGGCACGGCCCGCAGCATGGACGCGCAGGAGCGCGAACGGATTCATCAAAATGTCGTGCAGATCGCCCGCGCCTATGAGGAGCTGGCCGGCGTGCAGACGGAGGTGGACTGGCAGTTCGGCCCGGCGGCCGTGATCAACGACGCTGCGCTGTGCGGGGCGGCCCGCCGGGTCTGCGCCGCGGCCGGCCTGGAATGCGTATCCCTGCCGCCGGCCATGCTCGGGGATGATTTCAGTGAGTACGGCCTCAGCGTAGAGGGCTCGCGCAGCCTTTACCTGAAATTCGGGGTCGGGGCCGGCCCGTCGCTGCACAGCCCGCGTTTCTGCGTCGACCCGGCGGCGATCCGGCCGACGGCGGAGTGCCTGGCGGCGCTGCTTGCAAAACGGACGGCGGACGCCGGGAGCGGCCCGGAAACCTTACAGCAACTGTAAGTGGCGCTTCGTCCCTTCCTCTGCTACAATGAGGTCAGCAAGGAGGGGACTTTATGAATACAAAAAGAGACATTTTGCAGGTGGAGGACCTGACCAAAACGTATGGCAGGGGCGCGAACCGGACGGAGGCCCTGAAAGGCATTTCCTTCCGGGTGCTGGAGGGAGAATTTCTGGGCATCATGGGCGCCAGCGGTTCCGGGAAGACCACGCTGCTCAACTGCATCGCCGCGATGCTGAAGCCCGCCTCGGGGAAAATCCTGCTCCGGGGACAGGATATTTCCGGTTTCCGGGGAGACCGGCTGGCCGCTTACCGGGGCCGGAGCATCGGATATTTATTTCAGGAATTTGAATTGCTGGACAATCTGACGGCGCGGGAAAATATCACGCTTCCGCTGGCTCTGCGCGGCGTTACGGCCGGACAGGCGGAGCGGGAGCTCCAGACGGTTGCTGCCCTGCTGGACATTGCGCAGATACTGGATCAATTTCCGTCCCAGATGTCCGGCGGCCAGAAACAGCGTGCGGCCGCGGCGCGGGCGCTGATTTCTGATCCGGATCTTCTGCTGGCCGACGAGCCGACCGGCGCGCTGGACAGCAGAAATTCCAGAGTGCTGCTGGACCGGCTGGCGGAGGTGAACCGCGTGCGGAACAAGACCATTGTGATGGTGACTCACGATGCCGGCGCCGCAAGCTACTGCTCGCGGATTCTTTTTATACAGGACGGGCAGCTGTTTCACGAGCTGCGCCGCAATGTGCTGAGCGAACCGCGGGAGGCTTTTTATGAGCGCATCGTGACGGTGATCGCACAGCTGGGAGGAGGCAGCGCCCATGTTCTTTAAGCAGATACGGCAGAATGCCGCCCGAAGCCGCAGGGACAACGGCCTGTTTTTTGGTTCCCTCGTGACTGCCATTGTGGCTTTTTATACCCTGCTTTCCCTGGGAGAACAGGATGTCATGCAGTTCCTTGCCACGATAGAAAGCGATGCGGTGGGGAAACTGATGCGGATGCTTCCTGTTGTATATGCGGTTTCTCTGTTCTTTGTATTTTTTCTCGTCTATTTCGCCTGCCGGTATCAGACCGACAGCCGCCGGCGGGAGCTGGGGCTGTATCTGATGCTGGGGATGAAGCGGAGCCGTCTGTTTGGGATGCTGTTTTGCGAGACACTGTGGAGCAGTATGCTTGCCCTTTTGGCCGGCCTTCCCGCGGCGCTGCTTCTGACGGAAGGAATCAGCCTTGCCACGGCCAGAATCGTGGGCCTCGGCATCATCGGGCACCGGTTTTCGTTTTCTCCGGAGGCGCTTTGGTGGACCGTATGCGGCTTCGTTTTCGTGCAGCTTTTGTCCATGCTGGTGATCTGCGCCGGACTTGGCAAAGCGGAGCCGGCGGAATTTTTCCGCGCCGGCGATGTCAAAAGGCAGGAGGTTTCCTCCGGCGCGCAAAGCACGGCTTTCCTGTGCCTGGGGACGGTTTTTCTGCTGCTTGCGTATTACCTCGGCATAGTCCGGCTGCAGGCGCTGGAACTTGGCGTCATGATTGCAACGGTTCTGTTCGGGATTGCCGGCACGTTCCTGTTATACCGCGGGCTGGGTGGATTCCTCGGGCGGCGCATTCGCCGGAAAAGTCCCGATGCTGCGGGGCTTTGGACTTTTACGGCAAGACAGGTGCAGGAGAACGTCCTGTCTCAGCACAAACCGCTGGCCGTCGCTTCCCTGCTTCTGGTGCTGGCGCTGTCCTGCATTTCCTTTGGCATTTCCATGGGCGTGGGCGGTTCGGTCAGCGGCCGCAGCGTCGACTTTTCGCTCTTTGGAGAGGAGCGCCAGATCGACTCCTGCCTGAACCGGGACGATATCCGGGGGCTGGTCGGGGAGAGCTATCCCCTGTACCTTTCCCATGTGAAAGACGGCTCTGTTTTTGACACCGGCGGGCTGAAAGCCGCGCTCTCCGGCATCGGGGGAGCCGGTAACATCATCGAAAACTGTTCTTTTGACTATGTGATCGCCGAGAGCTCCTATAACGACATTCTGGAGCATCTGGGGAAAGAAAAGCTCGATCTGTCCGGAGGAAAGGCGGCGCTGTATTCTTCCCTGATCGGCAAAAACGAGCCCGGCACGAAGCTGCAGGAAGCGCTGGATGGGAGGGTGTCCGTCGGCATCGGCGGGAAGGATTATGAGCTTCTCCCCGCGCTCTGCTGCGACAACATTGTCGCCGACCGGGCCATCACCCTGTACCTGGGCCTGATCGTGCCGGACGCGCTGTATGCGCAGCTTGCCAAAACGCCGGAGGCGTACTGCCGGAATGTGCAGCTTCGCGGCGATGTTGTGGAGAAAATGGGGCTGATGCAGGCGATCCAGAACATGGACGCGCTGCTTGCCGGCACCGGCGTCACCTATGACAGCTACCTCGGCGGAATCGGCAGAAATCTTTTTTATGCGGTTGCGGCGGGCTATCTGACGATTTATCTCGGCGTGCTGTTCTGGCTGATCGCCAACACGGTGATCGGGCTGAAATATCTGATCGGACAGCGCCGGACCGGACGCCGTTATGAAATCCTGGCCATGCTGGGCGCGGATATGCCGTCCCTGCAGCGCTCGGTGAGAAAGCAGATCAGCGTCTATTTTGCGCTGGTGCTGGCCGCCGCCCTCGTCAGCAGCGCGGCGGCGATTGCCGCGATGTTCACCAGCTTTGCCAGGCTGCCGGCGGGCGCTTCCATGGGAAAAGCCGCGGCGCTTTCCGCAGCGGCGCTGCTTGCCTTTGCGGCGCTGGAAACGTTTTATATCCGCATTGTAAAGCAGACGGCCGGCCGGGAGCTTGGCCGGCTGCTGGCCGGAGAGCTTTCACATGGCCGGCGGATGTTCTGATTTTTGCGGCCTGAACCAGCCGGAGGTGATGTTGTGTTTCGGATTGTGATTGTGGAGGATGACGATTATCTGCGGGAAGAACTGCTTCATACCTTTCAAAAGGCGGGCTATGATGCGGCTGCGCCCGCTTCCCCTGCGGCGGCGGAGACGGAGATTGCCGCGCTGTGCCCGGATCTTGCGGTGCTGGACGTGAACCTGCCGGGCAAATCCGGCTATGAGCTGTGCAGAAGCCTGAAGGCGCGGTATTCCTTTCCGATTCTGATTCTGACGGCGCGGGATACGCTCGACGACGAGCTGACCGCCCTCGGCCTGGGCGCGGACGATTTTCTCACCAAGCCCTGCCATCCGGACAGGCTGCTGGCGCGGGCCGGACGGCTGCTGCAGACCTGGCGCAGGCTGCGCGCTTTTCTGACCGCCGGTCCGCTGTCTCTGGATACGGATACCTACAAACTGACCTATAAAGGCCGCGTGCTGCTGCTGGCGGAGACGGAGGGAAAGCTCCTGCGGCTTCTGATGGAGCGCTGCCCGGAAACGGTGGAAAAGGAGCAGCTGATTTCCGCTGTCTGGGGAACGGAGGAATTTGTGGATGAGAATATCCTGCAGGTCAATATGAGCCGCCTGCGGAAAAGCCTGGCGGAGCTCGGATTGGGAGACGCCGTGCGAAACGTCCGGGGAAAGGGCTATGTGCTGGAGGCAAATGATGAAGCATTTTCGTGACAGAAATTTTTTGGATAAACGGTATCTTTCCGCCAGGCGGTTCCGGCACTGGGCAGCTCTGTTTTTACTGACGGACACGGCGTTCCTTTTTGCGGCCTGGATTCTGCGGCCCGAAGCCTTTGTCCGTATGGCACTGTTTTTGCTGTTGTTTACGGCGCTTGCCCTGGCGGCGGGGATTTTTGCGGAGCTTCGGCGTCAGAGGAGAGAGGAAGCCGCGCTTCGGCGTTTTCTGGAAACGCCGGAGGAGCGGACCAGGGCGGAATTTCTGGCGCATGTTCCGAAGAGCGCGGCGGCCCGTGAACTCTGCGGGCAGCTGCTTTCCCTGCAGGAGCGGGTCGGCGAGGCAAACGCCGGGCTGGCGGAGTACCGGGACTATATCGAAGCGTGGGTGCATGAGGTGAAGACGCCGCTCACGCTTTTTACGATGGTTCTGGACAATCACAAAGACGAGATGCCGCCCGGGGTTCACGCCCGGCTGCAGTATGCGCAGCACCGGCTGAATGAAAATGCGGAGCGGATTTTGTATTACGCCCGCCTGCATACAGATCACCCGGACATGCGGTTTTCCCGCTTCCGGCTGGACGAGTGCGCGCGGGAGGCGCTGGAGGAGTACCGGCCGCTTCTGGAGGAAAAGCATATTTTGACTGCGCTGGATTTGCAGGAGGCCGAGGTGGATTCCGACCGCAAAATTGTTTCCTTTATGCTGGCGCAGCTTTTCAGCAACGCCGTGAAGTATGCGGACGGCAAAGAGGGGAAGATTGCGGTCAGCATCCGCCGCGAAGAGGACAGGGTTTATCTGAGCGTCTGCAACAACGGCGACGGCGTGCCGCCGGAAGACGAGCCGTTTCTCTTTGACCGGGGCTTTACGAGCAGCCGGCCGAACCGGCAGAAGGCGACCGGCATGGGCCTGTATCTGGTCCGCAAATACGGACAGAAGCTGTGCGTCGGGGTGCGCCTCAGTGAGCGGATTCCGTATGAGAGCGGATTTGGGATAGAGCTGGTGTTCAGCAGGTAGTATATGGAAATTACATTGCCTGATGAAAATGTGACATTTCCTGAAAACAATTCTATAGATTCTAAAATTTTCAAGAAGTATTGACAAAAGAAAGAAAATATATTATCTTTATATAAAGTACTTTATTAAGTTAACGTTAACGTAGTAGTGAATGATGATTAGAGTTTGAAAAAGCGGGGCGACATGTCAGGTAATTTATGAAATTACGGCTATTTTTGTGCGCATTTATAATCGAGTTATACCTGATATGTCCGGAAATGAGAAGGAGGAAAGGTATGTCAAAAAAGGTTAACATGAAAAAGTGTGTTGGCGGTGTAGTGCTTAGCTTGGTAATGACGACGGCAATGGGCATGAGCGCTATGGCAGATGAAATCCCGACGATTCGCTTTGCACACCAGGATACTGCCAGCAGTGAAGGCATGCAGGTAATTGTAGATACGTTGGATGACTATATTGCTTCCGTTGCAGATAAGTATATTGTTGAGCAGGAAGTTGTTGCCGGCGATGACCTGAAGACAAAAATTGCCACAGATATGGCCAGCGATAATCTTCCGGATATTATGTGGTACTGGGGAGCAGCATCTGATGCAGGAAATATGATAGATGCGGATTTACTGATTACAGTGGATGAGTTCTTTGAGGCCAGCGAAAAGCTTTCCAGAGACAGTTTTAAAGAATCCCTGTGGGATCAGATCACGGTAAATGGCAAGAATTATTGTCTGCCGGTGGATAATCTTGAGAGCAACTGGGTAGTGAATACAAGCATCCTTGATGAACTTGGAATTGAAATGCCTACAACGTATAATGAGTTAATTGCGGTATCTGACCAGATTAATGAAGCGGGTTATATTCCGATTGCTATGGGCTGTAAGGGCGGCAATCCCGGACACTGGTGGGTAGATTCCATCTATGCTCAGTATGAAGGATCCAGAGATGAGCTTCTTGATATCAGCGAATCCTGGAATATCGACACCGAAAACTTCAGGAAAACTCTTCAGGTTGTGTCGGATCTCAGAGAGGCAAACTGTCTGCCGCAGGATACCATTGCAAATGGAGACTGGGGTCCGTATTGGGCGTTGTTTACAGAAGGAAAAGCACTGTTCTCATGGAGCTGGGCAGGCGGCATAGCTGGCATTGGTGACAACTTTGACTGGGAGCTCTGTGATATGCTTAAGGTAGATGAGACAGATGCAGACGTTTCCAATATGTCTGAGCCGTACTGCGGCGCTGGCCTTCTGATCAACAAAAAGAGCTTCAATGATGAAGCGAAGAGAGCTGCAATCGTTGATTTCGTAGAATGGTACTGCAGTTCTGAATTCCAGGCTGTTACCTTCATCAATGATGGTGTTGTTCCCACGCTGGTGGACTGTGACTACGATGAGTCTCAGGTAGATCCGATCGTTCAGGAAGTTGTTTCCAGAAACAGCACAAGAGAAGGCCTGATCACGCATATGGCGACAATTCCAAACGCAAGCGTATGGGCGGACTATCAGAACGGACTGGATGAATTCATTGCCGGTACGATGACCATTGATGAATATATTGAGTATGTTCAGGACTCTTTGGAGTCAAACAGAGAATAAAAGCTGACGCGGAATAAGAGAGTTTGGAGCTGCCGCTGTGATATTCGGCAGCTCCACTTTATTCATCTGGCTTTAAGACAAAGGAGGGAAATAAGAATTTGAAGACGGCATTGCCGGCGATCGGCAAATCATCAAGAAAAAGGCGTGAAACGGTACTGGTTATGGCGTTTACTCTGCCCAGCCTGGTGTTGTTTGTAATGTTTATGATTGTGCCTATCTTTGGCGCAATGTACCTGTCTCTGACAAAATGGAGCGGAGCGGGGGCTATCAAATTCATAGGTATCGATAATTACACGAATCTGTTGCACAACAGAGATTTTTGGATATCTTTTAAGAATTCCCTCATCCTTATTGCACTGCATCTGATTTTTCAGCTTACATTGGCGCTTTTTTTCTCTTATCTGCTTTACAGGACAAGACCGGGAATGAGATTTTTCAGATCCGTGTTCTTTTTACCGTCCGTTATTTCCGCCACAGCGATTGGAGTTATGTTTTCGCTGTTGTTTAATGCTGATTTGGGACCAATCAATTATACGCTGCATAAAATTGGTCTGGACAGCTGGGCCCTGCCATGGCTGTCAAATAAAACTACGGTTTTGTTTGTGGTTTCTTTCATTATTATATGGCAGTTTATTGGTTATCATGTAGTGATTATCTTGGCCGGCATGAAGGCGATTCCGGAGGAAATTATCGAGAGTGCGATTATAGACGGCGCCAACACAGTGGTATTGTTTTTCAGAGTTGTATACCCGTTAATTAAAGATATGCTTCAGGTAAGCATAATTTTCATGGTTACCGGATGCCTGAAGGCATTTGACCATTCATACGTCATGACGATGGGAGGCCCTGGCGTATCTTCTTCGTTTTTAGCGGTGTTTATGTATAAACAGGCATACAGCCGCCAGAAACTGGGACTGGGCTCAGCGGCAGGTCTGGTTATTCTTTTGCTGGCGTTTATCTGCACGAGGATTATTAACTGGATCTTCTATCATAAAGATGAGGAATCTGTGACGTAAGGGAGGGCAGATGTATGAAGCAGAATAACAGAGTAATAAAAAGAAACAGACATTTCAGACCGAAAGAATGCATATTTCTGGTTTTGAAATTGGCGATTTTAGGTATATTTGCGGTTACGACGCTGGCTCCGTTCCTCTGGGTGCTTTTGTCATCATTTAAGACCAACAGTGAGATATACGGACAGCCTTTTTCGCTTCCGCATCAATATCAAATTGATGCCTTTTTGCAGGCTTGGAAAGGCGGCGGCCTGTCTCAGTCATTGATAAACAGTCTGTTTTACTGTGCAATGGCTGTGATGCTTGTTCTCATATTGAGTTCCATGACATCATACAGATTTGCTAAAATTCGTCCAAGCAAAGCATTATATGCATTTTTTTCATTTGGGCTGCTGATTCCGCTGCATGCGGTTCTCATACCACTGAATGTGTTGTACAGTAGAATAGGACTGGGAAATACAAGAACTGCCCTGATTATTGCGTATGCAGTGTCTAATCTGTCGATGTCGATATTCATTCTGACTGCTTTTATGAGAAATCTTCCGGATGAACTTTTGCAGGCGGCAGAGATTGACGGATGTTCCGGATTCCAGGCTTTTGCCAGAGTTGGGCTTCCGCTCAGCAAACCGGCGCTTGCAACTGCCGGCATGCTGGCTTTTGTAAACTGTTGGAATGATCTGCTTTTGGGAATGACAATTTGTTCCAAGGCAAATCTGCATACGATCAGCCTGGCTGTCTATAACCTGCGAGCTTCATTTTCAGATGATTATAATGTTCTGACTGCGGGCATTACAATTATGATTATTCCGGCCGTTATCGTTTATACGCTATTTCAGGAACAGGTAATCCAGGGGATGACAGCGGGAGCAATCAAAGGTTAGAGGTGTGCTATGGAATACAGAGATTTCGGCAGTGATATTCGGATACCGCTAATTGGGCTTGGAATTTTTCAGATACCAGTTGAAAATAAAATACTGGAAAACTGTATTCATGATGCGGTTGAAATAGGATATCGTTTATTTGATACGGCAGATTACTATGGAAATGAAGCTGAACTTGGCAGAATATTAAGTAATATGGGACTGCCGCGGGAAACATATTATCTGACAACAAAATTGTTTCCGGACGATATCCGGAATGGAAATACGCAGAGCGCAATAGAACGGATGCGGAAAGAACTGCGCACGGATTTTATTGATATTTTGCTGATACACTGGCCCTGTATGGGGATGGAAAAAGCCTGGGAACAGATTCAGAAAATGAAAGAGAAAGGTTGTATACGAATTGCCGGTGTCAGCAATTTTCGGATTGCCCATCTGGAAATTCTGAAGCATGCGGGCCTGCCCGTGCCGCAGATTAACCAGGTTGAGTTTCATCCGCTGAACCAGTATCGAATGCTGAAAAAATATTGCGATGACAGAGGAATTGCGATGGAAGCTTACGGACCTTTTATGCAGGGAAAGCTTCTGCGGCATCCGGAATTGTGTGCAATTGCAGAAAAATACGGAAAAACGGCGGCGCAGATTATTCTCTGCTGGATAAAAAGTAAAAACGTGATTTCCATTCCAAAGACTGTTCATAAAAACAGGCTGAGGGAAAACCTTGAGATTTTTAATTTTTCCATAAATAAAGACGATATGGAACGCATTGACGCATTGAACAGAGACTGCATGTCATTGCCGGAACCGTATCAGCAGTATGAAGACTCATTTTGCTAGACAGGAGGAGAGAATGAAATTAAAAGCACCAGAGACATTTACTCCGGATCAGAAGATGGAGTATTATGAAGTGTGGGAAAATACGAAATATTATCAGTACGGAACCCGTGGCGGGTGGGAGAAAGCAAAGGAGAATCCGGTGATTTCCGAACAGTATGGCGTACTGTTTGATGTGTCGGTGATGCATGAAGAAGGCCTTTACAAAATGTGGCTGTCTTGGAGGACAGAGCGCTCCATCGGATATTGTGAGAGTAAGGACGGCATAACATGGAACGCCCCTGTGACAGTACTTTGCCCGATTGCCGGGAGCGACTGGGAGGCGGATGAGCTGAACAGGCCGTCTGTTTTAAAGAAAGACGGCGTTTATTATATGTGGTATTCCGGACAGATGCGGCCCTATCGGGAAAACGGGGTATCATTTATTGGCCTTGCGACAAGCAGGGATGGTATTCACTGGACACGCTGCAACGGTGGACGTCCGGTTATGGTCTGCACACAGGAATGGGAAAATCATGCAATTATGTGTCCGCATGTAATTTATGATGAGACGGTATGTAAATTTAAGATGTGGTATTCCGGAGGGAATAATCATGAACCGATTGCCATCGGGTATGCGGAAAGCTGCGATGGGGTGATCTGGGAGAAATATTCTGCTAATCCCATTCTGAAACCAGATCCCGGATATCTCTGGGAGCAGCATAAGGTATGCGCCGGCCATGTTGTGAAACAGGATGGATGGTATTATATATTTTATATTGGTCATATGCATGAGGAACGAGCACAGGTGGGTATGGCGAGGTCTAAAAACGGTATTACAGATTGGGAAAAACATCCCGAGAATCCGATTATTGCTCCCGATGCGGGAACATGGGACGGTTTATCTGTTTACAAACCCTATGTCCTGTGGGACGGAGAAAAATGGATAATGTGGTATAATGGTGCCTGCTACAATGAGGATATCTGGTGCATTGAGCAGATTGGAGTTGCATACCTCAGACAGAAGGATTTCGGATTTGAAAAAAGATAAATGATTTTATAGTGAAAAATAAGAAAGCTGCCATAAAGCGGGTCATTTAGACTTAGTCCCAGATGATACCGGCCTTGTGGCAGCGTTGTTTTGATACAGATTAAATTCAGGCAGGTTTCTGCGTTGTCTTTCCGTCGTATAGTCTGACCGGAAGAAGCCTGATTTCGGCTGGGCGATCAGGCATATGAATGCGATCGAGCAGTACCCGCACGGATTCTTTTGCAATACTGTAACTGTCGTCACAGGCAATGCTGGTCAGGCTTTCAAGGTAATTGATGGATCGGCATATATTGTCACAACCTATCAGAGAAACATCTTCCGGAATCCGGATGCCGGCATTTCGAAACACTTTCATGATCTGATATGCGACATTGTCGTTGAAAGCGAAAATAGCTTTATAGACCTCCGGCTGCAGCAGTTCGATCAAATTTCCGTTTTTATTTTCTATTTCCCAGCGCTCGCTGGAGATAGTATAAATATCGGTAGACGGAATTCCGGCCTTGGACAGAACATCCCGGAATCCCTGTTCCCGGTCATGCTGGGCACTGTTGCTTTTCGGACCGGCGATATGAGCAAATTTTTTGTGACCAAGCCCCAGCAGATGTGAAGCAGCCAGACATCCTCCTGAGTAATCGTCGCACCGGACAGAATCGGTACAAACGCCCGGCAGCCAATGGCTGGCCAGCACGAAAGGAATGCGGCTGTTTTCAAGGTACTGTACTGCTTTCTGGTCGGTCCAATATGGAAAATAGATTATGCCATCCACAGACTGCGACAGCGCGATCTGGATCATATCAATTCCCCGTTCTTTTTCTGAAATACTGGTCTGCGTGCAGAAAATCATCATATCATAGCCGGAATGACGCAGTTCCAGCTCAATTTCGCTGATAATTGATGAAAAATAGGGGTTGTGTATATCATAAACAATGACTGCGATGATATGGCTGTGCCCGGAACGCAGGCTGGAGGCCTGTCGATTTTGGATATACCCCATTTTTTGAGCGATTTGCTGTATCTTCTTGCAGGTTGTTTCCGGCAGCTCCTCTGAATTATGCAGCGCTTTGGAAACCGTATTGATTGAACAACCATATACTTTTGCAATATCTTTTAGCTTAACACGCGTTGATGTCAAATGGAAATCACCTCTCTGATGCAGAAAAACAAAAAATATTATGCCTTATTATGACAAAATTTGTGGGTTCTGGCAAGACATTATCAAAATATTCACATATGAAAATTATAACAAAGCAGAATGGTAAATTGAGGTTGCAGAAACAAGGAAAGTGTGTCTTTTGACGAAGAAAAATCGGAAGATCATTCGTAAATGTCAAGATCATGCGTGACTATCGGGAGAAAATTACGGCTATATCAGTGTAAGCGCTTATCAATGTCATATATCAGAGCGCGGTGTGTTAACAGTAAAGGTCTGCCGTACCGGATTTTCCGGTGCGGCAGACCCAAAACAGAACATGTTTATGATTTATTCAGCTGTTTCTCAAGCTCAGCAATGCGCTGTTCGAGATTTTGGATGACGTGGCGGTCTTTCTGGAGCTGCATTTTCTGGCTGTCAATCATTGCCTCCTGTTTATCAAGCTTATCCTGCATCTCGTCGATCATGTACTGCACGGTGTTCCGGTCAAGAATACGCAGTTCTTCTGAAAACATTTCCATTACCCTCCCCACATTCCGGCAAAGACGGTATACGTCCTCATACATGGGCCTGAATTCCGGGTATGCCTCGATCAGACGGACGATGGTTTCCGGGTCGTCCCGGCTGAGGAACGCAAGCCATGCCTCGGTTTCGCTGCTGATATTTCTATTTTGGATGTTCTGTCCGAAAATGTCAAGCGCGATAAACAGATATTTCTGCAGAAGGTCAAGCCGGAGGCCGGTGTTGGAGCGCTGTTCGAAATAGTGCAGGTAATCGTTCTGAAAGTTCCGAAATTCTCCGGAGCTTTTCTCGATAAAGACAATCGTGTAGACCTCTTTGACCTCGAGATAACTGAACTTCTTTTTTTGCGCGTCGCGGATCCGTTTGTACTGGCGCAGCAGAAGGTCAGCTGAATAGCAGGCGCTCCGGAGTATATTCCGGATTCAGGATTTCCTTGAAAAAAGAATCGTACAAAAGCTTGACGCCCCGGACTCCGGTGCAGAAGTCAAGAAATTTCTCCCGTTGGTACGGCTGCCAGCTGTCGAACTGCTGCCTGAGTGCGGGCGTGGACTGAATCTGCTCCAGCAGGTCTTCTCTTTCGTGAATCATGGGAAAATACTGTTTCAGCTTGCTTGTCATAATACCTCCTAAAATTTTATAAGACAACATATATATAATATGTGTATTACAATAACATAATCAGAGGCTAAATGCAAGCAAACTTGTTCGACAAAATTCGACAGCGGCGAGGGCTGCCAACTTAAAGCTCTGCCATGACCGCATTTTTGGCTAAATGCAGAGAAAAAACAGAACCTCCGCATTTAAAAACTGTGAATTTGCATGACGGAAGCGAAAAAATGTTGACGAATTTTATGCAATATAATATAATGTGAATGTATTTTAATTTTATAAGATTTATAAGTTTGAAAGGAGGAACAAAATGAAAAAAGGTATTGCATTAGGTCTGATTATGGGATTGTCGGTCGCGGCTGCGATGACGGTTTCCGCAGAGGAGCAGGTTACGCTGACCTTTGCCGAGACGATGACATCCCCTGAGAGGACGCTGGTTCTGGAACAGACGATTGCAGATTTTGAGGCGGAGCATCCGAATATTACGGTTGAGCTCGTATCCCCGCCGTACGAATCCGCTGAGACAAAAGTGGCTTCCATGCTTGCGGCAGGGCAGGAAGTGGATATTGTCGAGATCCGCGACAACTCCGTAGGAGCCTGGATCAACAACGATTTCCTTTACAAGCTGGACGATATGGTTGCCGCGTGGGATGGAAAGGATGAGCTGGTAGATGCCGCGCTGCTGGCAGGTTCGTCGATCGGCGACGCTACCTACTTTGTTCCTCAGTATCTCTACGTGAAGGCTCTCATGGTGCGTACGGATGTCCTTGAGAAACTTGGCGTGACCGAGATGCCGAAGACCACGGATGAATTCCTGGAGATCTGCAAGCAGATCACGGATCCGGCTTCCGGCCAGTATGCGTTTGCACTCCGCGGCACCGGTTCCCCGTGCAAGACGGTGGACGTAATGTGGGCGACCGAGGTTCCGGGCATCAGCACGGACAACATCTACCTGACCGAGGACGGCACGTTCTTCATGGACACGGACGGCGCGCGCAAGGCGATGCAGGACTATTATGAGCTCTACACGGAGTGCTGCCCGGAGGATGCGGTCAACTGGGGCTACAACGAGCAGATCAACGGCTTTGTTTCCGGCACCACGCCGTTCCTGATTCAGGATCCCGACGCGGTAGGCTCTGTCAGCGGTTCTCTTGAGCCGGATCAGTACACGGCAATCCCGATTCCGCTGGGCGCATCCGGGAAACGTTATCTGGACTACGGCTATGCGGGACTTGCAGTGGCAGCGAACTCCGAGCATCCGGAGGAAGCGTTTGAGTTCATCAAGTACATGATTTCCGCAGAAGTGAACGCGACGATCTGCGAATTCTACGGGGCGCTTCCGGTGAACCAGGGCGCTTACGAGGCATCCGAGATGTTTGAGCTTCCGGTTTACAAGGCATGGGCGGAAGAGATGTCGGATCCGGATACCGTGTTTACGAAGTTCCCGCTGGAGGATCCGAGATTTGCAGAGTATTCCTCCACCGTGCATCTTGCGGCGATTCAGAGCTTCCTGCTCGGTCAGTCGGACGCGGAAGAAATGATCAAGACCTGCAAGGAGTACTGGGGCTACTAAATCCAAAAGAGTTTATATGAAATAATCGATTACGAAAGCCGGAGTGCGGGGCCGCCGCAAGGGATCAGGAAGGGCATGTCACAATCCCGATGATTGCATTGCGACAGACCTGTCCTCCGGCTCTTTGCGTTATGGTATGGAAAGGTGGAGCAATGAAGAAAGACAAATGGTATCTTTTGATGATTCTGCCTGCAATTGCTTTTATCTGCTTCTTTATCTTTTACCCGCTGTTCAAGGGCGGGCTCATGGCGTTTCAGAACTACAGCCTGTTTAATCTGAAAGACATCCGGTTCATCGGGCTCGAAAACATCAAGGCCATTCTGTTCAGCAAGGCCGTCAGCTTCCGTCTGATTCTTTTGAATACGGTGAAATGGCTGGTGCTTTCCCTGGTGTTCCAGTTCCTGCTGGGCTTTACGCTGGCCCTGCTTCTGAGAAAGCCTTTTAAGGGAAGAAGCGTGTATTGCGGGTTTGTATTTTATCCGTGGGCGCTGTGCGGATTTGCCATCGGCCTGATCTGGTCGTGGCTTTTCAACGGCCAGCTCGGCGTGATCAACGACCTTCTGATGAAGGTTGGCCTGATCAAGGAGAATATCGGCTGGCTGTCGAATCCGAAAATCGCCATGTACAGCGTGGTGATCGCAAATGTGTGGTACGGGATTCCCTATTTCGGGATTATGCTCCTGGCCGCGCTGCAGTCGGTGCCGAACGAGCTGTACGAGTCGGCGACGATCGACGGAAGCAATAAAATTCAGCAGTTGTTTTATGTCACGATTCCCTACATAAAGCCTACGATTGTAAGCACAGTGCTGCTTCGCAGCATGTGGATTGTGAATTTCCCGGACCTGATTTATGGCATGACGAACGGCGGCCCGGTGAACAGCACGCATATTCTCGGCACAATGATGATCAACAAGGTGTACAAGGAATTTGATTACGGCCAGGGCTCCGCCTACGGCGTGATCATTATGGGACTTCTGCTGATTTACGCCGTAATTTATCTCAGAATTACGAGGTCTTCGGAGGGGGATATGTGATGAGCAAAAGAAAAGTAAAAAGAACGGCGGGAACCATCGTGCGCGTTCTCATTCTGGCGGCGTTTTTGCTTTCGGCAATCCTTCCGCTGTTCTGGATTTTTATCACCAGCTTCAAAGGTGAGACCGAGCTGTACGCGTATCCTCTGGTTTACTGGCCGAAGCACCCGACGTTTGCGGCCTACAAGCGGCTGTTTTCCTACAGCAATTTCGGGCAGTACTTTTTAAACTCCCTGACGGTTACGCTTTCTTCCTCGGCCGTGGCGATGGTGCTGGCGCTGATGGGAGGCTTTGCGCTCTCCCGGTTTAAGCGGAAAAAGATGAAAGGGATCATCGAGCTTCTGATGTATTTCACGCAGACGATCCCCTCCTTTATGATCATGCTTCCGCTGTTTATGTTCTTTTCCAGGCTGAAAATGGTGGATAACCTTCCGGTGCTGGCGACGATCTATGTGGCGACCGTGGTCGCTTTCTGCACGCTGATGTCCAAGAGCTTTTTCGACCGCATACCGGAGGACCTGGAAGAAGCGGGCAAGATCGACGGCTGCAACCTGGCGCAGTCGATCATCCACGTCGTGCTGCCGCTGACCCTGCCGGGCATTGCCGCGATTTTCTGCTTTGCGTTTGTCAATATCTGGAACGAGCTTTTCATTGCGGTCATGATGATCAACAAAGCCACAAAATACACGGTTCCGGTAGCCCTGAACTCGTTCATATCGAAGGCGGGCGTGAGCTGGGATCTGATGAGCGCCGGCATTGTGGTTTCCCTGCTGCCTACCATGGTGGTATTCGGCGTCGGACAGAAATACATTGTGGCGGGACTTACCGACGGCGGCGTCAAGGGCTAACATACTTTATTATCGCGAAAAGGGGAAAACAGGATGATACAGAATGCGGATTACGAGATGACAGAAATTCTCCATCATATGGGAGAGGATAATTTTCCGGAACACGCGGTAGCGCCTCCCATTTTTCAGAGCTCGATTTTCAGTTTTCAGACGTTTGAGGCGTTCCGGGAGGCGCTGGCCAATGAGGACGAGCATTATATTTATACCCGCGGCAACAATCCCACGGTCAATCTGTGCGAGGAGAAAATTGCCGCTTTGGAGCATGCGCAGAAAGCCAAGCTGGTATCCTCCGGCGTGGCGGCGATTTCCTGCGCGGCCATGGCGTTTTTGAAGCAGGGCGACCATGCCGTGTGCGTCAACAGCGCCTATGGCTGGGCCCGGTATCTGTTTCAGACTTATCTGAGCCGCTTCGGGATCGAGGTGACGTTTGTCGAGGGGACTCAGATCGAGGAATTTGAAAACGCGGTCCGGCCGAACACAAAGCTGATCTATCTGGAGAGCCCGGCTTCCTTTACGTTTACGCTCCAGCCGCTGCGCCAGGTGGCCGCGCTGGCAAAGTCCCGGGGCATCCGGACGATCATTGACAATACCTGGGCGACGCCGGTCTTCCAGAATCCGCTGGACATGGGAATTGACCTGGTGGTGCATTCGGTCAGCAAATACCTCGGAGGCAATTCCGACGTGATCGCCGGCGTGATCTGCGGCAGCAAAGAGGATATCGTCCGCATTTTCCGGACGGAATTCCTGCCCATGGGCCCGGTCATCGATCCGTTTGCGGCCTGGCTGATTCTGCGGAATCTGCGCACCCTCCATGTGAGAATGCCGATACACTACCGGAACGCGCTTGAGCTGGCCCGTTTCCTGGAGGACAGGGACGATGTGGAGAGCGTGAGCTACCCGCTGCTGCCTTCGTTTCCGCAGTACGAGCTGGCCAGAGAGCAGTTCCGGGGCGGAAGCGGCCTGTTCTCGTTCCGGCTTCGGACGAGGGACCCGGAGAAGATCAAGAAGATGACGAACCGCATCCGTTTCTTCAAACTGGCGGTAAGCTGGGGAGGCTACGAGAGCCTGTTCGACCCGTCCCTGGTGCATTGCCGGACCGACCAGGAGGTTCCGGAGGACAAGATTTCCCTGATCCGGGTGCACGCGGGTCTGGAGGATGTGGAACTGCTGAAACGAGATCTGACGCAGGCGCTTGACGCAATAAGGTGAGACATGATCAGCTGCAGGAATAAGGTTTTCAAATTAGATACGCCAAACACAAGTTATCTGTTCCGAATTTCGGAGACAGGACATGCGGAACATCTCTATTATGGACCCGGCATCGTCCATACCGGAGATGTTTCTTCCTATATTATTTACAGTGACCTGCGGATGCCGACGCTCGTCAATTACTCCGACGGGGCGCCGCGGAGATATCCGGCGATAATGCCCCTGGAGCTGTCCTCCATGGGCAAGGGCGATCTGCGCGAGCCGGTCTTTCAGGGCGAGTGGGGTGCGCAGGGCAATACGGTATTTGACTTTACATTTGAATCCTGGCGCGTCGAGCAGGGAGATTCCCTGCGCACGCAGCTGCCGGCGGCGCGCAAAGAGGGCGCCAAGACGCTTGTGCTCGTGCTGCGGGATCTGCCCACCCGCGTCTGCGCGGAGCTGCGGTACACGGTCTATCCGGACAGCGACGCCATCGTCCGGAGAACGGTGATCCGAAATGACAGCGGGGAGCCGCTCACCATCCGCGCGCTGTACTCTTTGCAGCTGGATCTGGACGACACCGGGTTTGAGCTGCTGACGTTTGACGGCGCATGGAGCCGGGAACGCCATCTGCACCGGACAAGGCTCGGCGGGGGCTTCGGCGGCGTGCAGTCTGTGGCCGGGGTGTCCTCCGCGGAGCACAATCCGCTGTTCCTTCTGAAAAGCGGGGAGGAATGCTTCCTTTTCAATCTGCTCTGGTCGGGGGACCACCGGGAGCTGGCGGAGGTTTCTCCGTACGGCATGGTGCGGGTGCTCACCGGTCTGAATCCGGCCTCCTTTTCCTGGCGGCTGGAGCCCGGCGCGTGCTTTGCCTCGCCGGAGGCGGTCATGGCTTACTCTGCGGAGGGTGAGAACGCAGTCTCGCAGACGATGCATGATTTTGTGAGAAGGTATATCAGCCCGCCGGTCTGGAGAGACCGGGAGCGGCCTGTGCTGCTCAACAGCTGGGAGGGGATGGGCTTTGCGCTCTCGGAGGAAAAGGTAAAAAGGCAGGCGGCCTGCGCGCGAGACCTTGGTATAGAGCTGTTTGTCATCGACGACGGCTGGTTCCGCGAAAACGACTGCGCGCAGGGCAGCATGGGAGACTGGCAGGCGGCGGAGAAAAGGTTTCCGCGGGGGCTGCGGCCGGTCTGCGACTATCTTCACAGCCTGGGCATGCTGGCGGGCATCTGGATTGAGCCGGAGATGATCAGCCCGGATTCCGGGCTCTGCCGGGAACACCCGGATTTTCTGGTGCAGTGTCCCGGACGGGCGCCGAGCCCGGGGCGCGATCAGTATCTTCTCGACATGTCCAGAGCGGAAGTGACGGACATCCTCTTTGAAAAACTGGAGAGGCTGATCGCGGAGAACGGCTTTGATTATATAAAATGGGACATGAACCGCTACCTTGCGGATGATTATTCGGCGGCTGTCTGGATACCGGAGTTTCGCTTCCGCTGGATACTCGGCCTGTACCGGCTGCTGGACCGGCTGACGCGGCGGTTTCCTGAGCTGCTCATTGAGGGCTGCGCTTCCGGCGGCGGCCGGTTTGATCTGGGGATGCTGTGCTATGTCAGCCAGTTCTGGGGAAGCGACAACACGGACGCGACCGAACGGGTCGATATCTTTACCGGCACCAGCTACGGCTATCCCCAGTGCGCGTTCGGGGCCCACGTGTCCAGAATCCCCAACGGGATCACGGGCCGGGTCTACGACTACGAGACCGCCTTTCACGTGAATGCGTTCGGCGCGTTCGGCTATGAGCTGGATGTGACAAAGCTCACGGATTTTGAACGGGACATGTTCCGGGAGCAGATTGCGTTTTACAAACGATACCGAAAGGTATTTCAGTTCGGGACGTTCACGAGGGCGGCCGGCGCAGACGGCGGCAACGCCGTGATCTGGACGTGCGGGAGCCAGGAGGACGGCGTCATCCTTGCGCTGTATCTGGAGAGGCGCATGGGCATCGCCCAGAGCGCGGTCCGCAGGCTGGTCGTGCCCGCCTGCAGGCCGGAGAAGCTGTACCGGGTGACGGCCCGGAGGCAGTGGGTGACCAATGCGCTCATGTGCGGGAAACGCGGCGGCCCTCACAGAAGCGAAGCGTTCTCCTGCGTGGTTTCCGGCGCTTTGCTGAGATGCCGGGGCATGACGCTGATGCCGGTGTTTCAGGGTACGGATTACCCGGAGAATGCGGCGTATCTGGGAGATTACGGTTCGCGCCTGTTTGTGATCGAGGAGTGCGGCGCGTGACATTGCGGATATTGACTTGATATGGAGGATACTTATGAAGATTACCGGAAACGGCAAAACAGAACTGGATCTGGATGAGCAGAGCCTCCGGCTGACGGTTACGGCGGGCACAGAGCGCTGGGAGTGGGCGCCGGATTACAGCCCCTGGCTGCTGCTGAACGGGGAAAAAGTGGAATTCCGGGCCGCGAAATCCGCAGAGCACTGTGAGATACATAACGGGGTGGGCGACGGGATTCTCAGCCGGTATGCCGGCTTTACGGCCGGAGGCCGGGAGGAGGCGCTGGCCTTTGCCACTTTTGTGTGGACAGAGCGTTCCAGCGGCGACGTCTTTTTTGAATGGTATCCGCTGTCGGAGGAGCGGCGCGGCGCAGTCGCGGGAGTGTACTGGCCGGGGCCGATGGCCTTTGAGCAGCGCCGGCGCGACTGGTACACGCTGGTCACGGAGCGCCAGGGCCTGCTGATTCCCAACGACTGGGGAACCGCCTGTCAGAAACTCTGTTTTGACGGGATGTTCCTGACTGCGGGCTCCTATATGCCCTGGTTTTCCCAGATCCGCGAGGGCAGCGGCTACATCGCGGTTGCGGTCACGCCGTGGAACGCCAAAGTGGTCGTGGACCATCCGGTGAACGGGCCTTACACGCACGCGGGCGTCTGCTGGGAGCCAAGCCTGGGCCGCATGGATTACCGGCGTATTCTGCGTTACAGCTTCCGGCGGGACTGCGATTACAATACCATGTGCAAGATTTACCGGCGGTACGCGTTCGAAAACAGGCTGGCCGCGACGCTGGAGGAAAAAGCGGCGCGGCTTCCGGCGGTGAATGATCTGATCGGCGCGGCCTTTGTCCACGCGGGAATCAAGACCAGCGTGCATCCGCTGTCCGATTTTTTTGATCCGCTGGCGCCGGAAAAAAACAATTCCCTGACGCCGTTTTCGACCCGCAGGGAACAGATGGAACAGTACCGCCTCCTGGGGGTGGAGAAGGTTTACCTGCACCTGGACGGCTGGGCGCAGCCGGGGTATGACAACTGCCATCCCGACTACATCCCGGCCTGTGAGGAGGCCGGCGGCTGGCAGGGCATGAGGGAGCTGGCCGATGCGATGCACCGCTGCGGCTATCTGTTCGGTATTCACGACCAGTACCGGGACTACTATAAAAATGCGCCCTCTTACTCGGAGGATTACGCGTGCCGGCTGCCGGACGGCAGCATTCCCTCGCACGCACGCTGGGCGGGCGGCCCGCAGGCTTATCTGTGCGCGACGCAGGCGCCGTACTATGTGCGCCGGAATTTTCAGGAGATCCGGGAGCACGGAGTTCATCTGGACGCCGCCTATCTGGACGTGTTTACCTGCAACGAGGGGGACGAGTGCGCCAACCCGGCGCATGTGATGTCCCGGCGGGACTGCTATGAGAGCCGGCGGAAATGCTTTGATTATCTGACTGCGGAGGGCATTCTTCCGAGCTCGGAGGAGGCGTCGGAATGGGCGCTGAACAGCCTTGTTTTCTGCCACTTTGCGCCGTATCAGTTTATGATGGAGAGGCCGGGGGTGGAGCGGAGAGGGCTGGCGGTGCCGCTGTTTAATCTGGTGTACCACGACTGCCTGATCATCCCCTGGATGATGGAACACCCTGACAACGCCGAGGATTACATGCTTTACGCGCTGCTCAACGGCGGCGCGCCCTATCTGGAGCGAAACGGGGCCTATCTGAACATCGACGGAAGCTATGCCGGCGGAGAGACCATGGATGCCGCGACGAGAATCCGGCGCTGCGCGGAAGTCAGCGCCCTGCAGAAGCGGGTGGCGAAGCAGGAGATGCTGCGGCACACATTTGTGGACGGAGACGAGGCGGTGCAGCAGGCGGAGTATGCGGACGGCACCACGGTCACCATTTGCCTGCGGGACGGGAGCTACCGGATCAGGTATCCGCAGGACATCTGAAAACGGTTTTTTCGGGGATATACAATCGGATTGCCGCGGGCTCTCCGGCATATTTTGAGGGCCTGCGGACGGAAAGGCGAGGAGTATATGAAAGTTGGAATGATTGGCGTGGGCGGCATGGGGGCCACCCACAACAGCGCGGTAAAGGCGCTGTCGGAGAAGATGGATGTGGAAGTGACGGCGATTGCGGACATGCTGCCGAAGTATCGGGAGGAAGCGGCGAAGCTGTGGCCGCAGGCGCATATTTATACAGACGGCTTTGCATTGCTGCGGGAGGAGGTGCTCGATTGTGTTCACATCTGCGTTCCCAGCTACCTGCACACGGAGCTGGCGGTCGCCGCGATGGAAAAAGGGATTCACGTGCTGATTGAAAAGCCGGTGGCCCTGAATGAGGAAGACTGCCGCAGGCTGCTGGAGACAAAGGCGCGCACGGGCGTGCGGGCGATGGTCGGCCAGGTGGTGCGGTTTTTCCCGGAATATGAGCTGCTGAAGACGGCGTATGAGAGCGGGAAATACGGCAGGCTGAAAAGCCTGGTCATGCAGAGGCTGAGTCAGGACGTGCTCTGGGGCTATGAGAACTGGTTCCAGGAGGAGGGAAAGAGCGGCTCCGTGGTGCTGGACCTTCACATCCACGACGCCGATTTTGTCCGCTATATGCTGGGCGAACCGCAGGGAATCCAGGTGCAGGCGACCGCGTACGAAAACGGCATGATCAACCAGATTCTCACCATTTATGACTATCCGGGCTGCTTTGTCAGCGCGGAGGCCGTGTGGGACGTGACGCCGGCGCTGCCGTTCCAGCCGTCGTACCGCGCGTATTTCGAGGATGCGACGATCACGTTCCACGGCAGGGAAAATCCGTCCGTGAAAATCTGGAAAAAGGACGGCGCCGTGGAGGAACCGCAGCTGCGGCAGGAGGAAGCGCTGGCGCAGTGCAGCTCCGGCATCAACATCCAGTCGCTGGGTTCCTATTATACGGAAATCGCTTATTTTTATGACTGCCTGGCGAAAGGGCTGGAGCCGGAGAAGGCCTCCCTGGAGGAAGGGGTGGCTTCGGTGCGGCTGATGCTGCGGGAGCTGGAGGCGGCGCACCGGGCGCTGCGCGGCTGACCGGAGCGTTGTCTTGAAAGCCGCAGATAAGCCGCAGATGGAAAGAAAACTGCGCGCCCCGGATTTTATTGCCGGCAGTTTTTCTGCAGCGCGCACGCACCGGAAATTCAAAATAATATGGGAGGAAGTTCACATGCGTGTTGGAGTTATGGTAGATTTGGTCCGGGAACGGACCGTGGAGGAACAGTTCGCTCAGCTGAGAGAGCTGGGGATGGACAACTGTCAGCTTGTGTGCTGGGACAGGAGCCTGCTGACCCGGGAAACGGCGGCGCGGGTCAACGAGGCGGTCAGCCGCTATGAAACGGAGATTTCCGCGTTCTGGTGCGGCTGGGAAGGCCCGCGGGACTGGAATTTTTACGAGGGCCAGCTGACCCTGGGCCTGGTGCCGGAGGCGTACCGGTTCCGGCGCATGGAAATGCTGATGGAGGGCTCCGATTTCGCTTCCTGGATCCATGTGACGGACCTGGTGACCCACGTGGGCTATATGCCGGAGAACCCGTACGACCCGCATTATCCGGCGGTGATTGCCTGCCTGAAAAAAATTGCGCAGAAATGCGCGCAGAACGGACAGTATTTTCTGTTTGAGACCGGGCAGGAGACCCCGATTACCCTGCTGCGCGCGATACAGGACGTGGGCGCGGACAACCTCGGCATCAACCTCGACCCGGCGAACCTGGTGATGTACGGCAAGGCCAATCCGGTGGACGCCCTGGACACATTCGGCACGTACGTGCGCGGCGTGCACGGCAAGGACGGCCTTTACCCGACGGATGGCCGCGAACTGGGGCCGGAGGTTCCGCTGGGGGAGGGCAGGGTCGATTACCCGCGCCTCATCGCCCGCCTGCGGGAGCTGGGCTACGACGGGGCGATCACCATCGAACGGGAAATCTCCGGAGAGGAGCAGGTCCGGGACATCATCCGGGCGAAGGAACTGCTCGACCGGCTGATTTGACCAAAGACGCGGCGGAGGTTCCGGCAGTGCGGCGCGCGGGCTTTGCGTGCACAAAAAATGCCGCGGCAGACCGGTTTTTGGCGAGACAAAACGGTACCGGCTCAAAACGCTGCAACGGCATGACAGGCAGCTGTTGTCTTTTAATAATTGATATCCGTGTCGTAATGCTCCGTGTATGCTTCCTGCAGCTTCCGAAGCGTCGCTTCATTCCTGCCGCCGACCGGCTTTCCGTCCAGCTCGACCGCCCGGATGCACAAGACTCCGTCCTTCAGCATCAGGATATTGCTGTGGGCGCACTCCGTCACCCGCTCGCCGCGGTGCAGAACCGTCTCCTGGCAGCCAACTTCCATGCAGCGCTGGGTGGCGATTACGCTGGGAATCAGGTTCAGCGTCTTGATGTTGCAGTGAAAAAACCGCGTGTCCTCCATAGAAATCAGCCGGAAAGTCCGGTCAAAGGGAATCAGCTCGCAGGGCATTGTGAAGATCATCAGGTTCGGCTTCACGTCCGCCGGCAGGAAATGATGCTGCCTTAAGCCTGTACCGCGGGAACACTGCCAGTAGAGCATTCCGTGATCCAGCTCATTTGCGTCGATGCATTGCTGCAGGGTGGCGATCAGCGCCTCCCGCGGCATCTCAAACGGAATCTCCAGCATCCGGCAGCTGTTGTAAAAACGGCCTATGTGATCTTTTACTGCGAAAATGTGATTGTGAGCGAACGTGGTCGCGTCGTAGCAGCCGTCTCCGAAATAAACGGCCCGGCCCAGCATCGGGATTTTCATTTCCTCCAGCGGCCCGATTTCGCCGTTGTAATATCCTATGTATTTCATTTCGCATCCTCCGTTTCTTTGTGGGTAGTGTCAAAAGCTACCTGTTTTTTTGTTGCAAAATATAATAAAAACCTTGATTTTAAGGGAAATCTGCAA
>CANRIG010000034.1 GCA_947630595.1 uncultured Lachnospiraceae bacterium
GATAATCCTCGATAGCTCAATGGTAGAGCATTCGGCTGTTAACCGAAGGGTTGTTGGTTCGAGCCCAACTCGGGGAGTTCTGAAATCAGATCAGGCAGTCACTGAAGCGGCTAACGATAGCCGCTAAGTGTACATCAGGGCTCCATGGTCAAGCGGTTAAGACATCGCCCTTTCACGGCGGTAACCCGGGTTCGATTCCCGGTGGAGTCATTGTGCTGGACTGTGAAATTTGCGCACAGCATTTTAAAAGGTTCGGCATGCATCGCACGGAATCTGCACGCAATGCTCATTCAGTGCTTTATCGGTAAGGCGCCATAGCCAAGAGGTAAGGCAGAGGTCTGCAAAACCTTTATCACCAGTTCAAATCTGGTTGGCGCCTCTGGAAAGACCCGGAAACCATAGCGTTCCGGGTCCTTTTTTTGCATATTTATCTGTTGATTTGGCAGCGGCCTCAGTCGGCGCTGACCTGCCTGCGCATCAGATACGACAGCGTCACAATCAGGAGAATCGGGAACGCGATGCCGGCCAGCATGCCGGTTTTCATATCGCCGTTCAACTGGCCGGAGACGAAACCGATGACGGCCGGGCCGCCGGCGCAGCCGAGGTCGCCGGCCAGCGCCAGAAAAGCGAACATTGCGGTGCCGCCGCCCGGAATTTTGCGGGCCGAGAGGCTGAACGTGCCGGGCCAGAGCACGCCGACGGAGAGGCCGCAGAGCGCGCAGCCGAGAAGATTGACGGCCGGCGAGGGAGCCAGCGAGGCCAGCAGGTAGCTGACGAGGCACAGGACTCCGCTGCAGATCATGTACTGATACAATGGTACTTTCTCACTGAATTTTGCGTACACAATTCTGGAAGTTCCCATCAGCAGGGCAAAGGCGCACGGGCCCGCGAGATCGCCGACGGTTTTGGACACGTGCAGGCTGGATTCGGCGAAGGCCGACGCCCACTGGCTGATTCCCTGCTCACAGGCCCCGGCGCAGACCATGAGAAGAATCATGAACCAGAAGATGCCGGCGGAGGCCAGCTCGCGCACGGACATGCCGCCGCCTTCTTCCGTGAGGGAGGCAAGCGGCGTCTGCGTGAAATAGAGCGCGTCCGCAAACGGAAGAAGCGCCCACAGACAGGCCAGGACGCGCCAGTGCGCGATGCCGAATACCGTAAAAAACGCGGTGGAGAGCAGGATGACGGACGCGTGCCCCCAGCAGTAAAAGGAATGCAGCAGCCCCATGGCCGCCTTTTTGCTTTTGGTGGGGCAGGCTTCCACGATCGGGCTGATCAGCACCTCGATCAGTCCGCCGCCGATTGCGCAGACGGTGCCGGAGAGCAGCAGCCCGACAAACGGGTTCGGCAGCAGAGACGGCAGGAACGCATAGGATATGAGTCCGGAGCCGGAGCACAGCAGGGCGGCGACCGTACAGACGCGGTAGCCGATGCGGTCGACAAACCCGGCGGCCAGCAGGTCCACCAGAAGCTGAACGCTGAAATTGAAGGTGATCAGCAGTGCGATTTTTTCCAGCGTGACGCCGAACTCGCGTTGAAAGGTCAGGAAAAGCAGCGGAATAAAATTGTTGACCACCGCCTGCACGATATAGCCGATAAAACATGCATAGAGTGTATGATTATAATTTTCGCGAATATTTGTCTTCATAGAAAACTCCGTTCCGCCGCCCAAACGGCAGCATAAATATGCTTTGATCAGGGATATTGTATTAGAGCCGGGCCGGAAAGTCAAACACACTTTCCCGCCTTTTTGGCGCGGCGTGCCTTACTTAAATTTTTCTGAACAAAAGCATTAGAAGTTGACAATTTCAGGCGATTCTTTTAAGATGATGGTATCAGAATCTGACAGGAAAAGCGCGTTGTCTGCGCGGAAGGGAGAAGGCTATGGTCAGAAAAACAACGACAGAAATCAGAACGAATATGAGGGGCGGAAACGGCGATGTGGAGCTGGAGCACATTCTGGCGGCTTCGGAGCTGAACGGCCACGGCAGGCTGTATGCGCGCATTCGCCTGAAGCCGGGCTGCAGCATCGGATATCATCAGCACATCGGCGACACGGAGCCGTATTTTATACTGGAGGGCCACGGCATCTTCGTGGACAACGACGGTTCCAGAACGGAAGTGGGCCCGGGCGACGTGTGCCTGATCGAGGTGGGCCAGGGACACGCGATAGAAAATAATTCCAGTGAAGATCTGGTGTTTATGGCGCTTATTTATAACGAATAATAGAAACGGAATTCAAAAATGGAGGAAGCATCATGAATTTTGACGAGTTCGGCAAGAAAGTAAAAAAATTTAGTAAAGATACGATGGAAGAAGTCCAGAAGATGAACGAGATCCGGCAGCTCAACGGCAAGGTAAACGACGCCAAGAAGCAGATCAACGGTCTTTACAAGGACATGGGCAGAAAGCTCTATGAGCAGTACAGCGAATTTCCACTGGAGGGCTTCGACGCGGAAATCCAGGCCATCAATGAAAAAATCGCTCTGATCGAGAGCACGAAGGCACAGATTCGGGACGTCAAGGGCGTTGTTCTCTGCCCGGCGTGCAATATGGAAGTCGCGAAAACCGAGCGTTTCTGCTCCAACTGCGGCAACAAGATGCCGGAGCCGGTCTTCGAGGAGACTGAGGCTGAGGAGGAAACCGCGGAAGACGCAGCGGAGGAGGCTGCGGCAGCGGAAGAAACTGCAGAAAAGAAGGCGGACTCCGTGAAAGACGCGGCGAAAACGGTAGTGGATGCGGCGAAGGAAACCGCGGGAAAAGCGGCGGGCGCAGTGAAGGCAGCGGTGGATGCAGCGAAGGAAACCGTGGGAAAAGCAATGGGCGCGGTGAAAAACAGCGCGGAGACGGCAGTAGACGCAACGGAGTATGTCGTGGAAGACGCGGCGGAAGCGGCAGCGGACACAGCGGAAGAAACCGTAGAAGCGGCAGCGGATGCAGTGGAAGATGCTGCGAAAGCGGCAGCGGACACAGCAGAAGAAACCGCAGAGGCAGCAGCGAAAGCAGTAGGAGATGCAGCGGAAGCGGCAGCAGATACAGTGGAAGAAACCGCAGAAACGGCAGCGGACGCAGCAACGGATGCAGTGGAAGAAACCGCAGAGGCAGTGGCGGATGCAGTGGAAGAAACTGTAGAAGCAGCGGCGGATGCAGTAGGAGATGTAGCGGTAGCGGACACAGTGGAAGAAATCGTAGAAGCGGCAGCGGATGCAGTAGAAGATGCTGCGGACGTGGCAGCGGACACAGTGGAAGAAACCATAGAAGCAGCAGAGGATGCAGTGGAAAATACGGCAGAAGCGGCAGCGGATGTAGTAGAAAATGCAGCGGACGCGGTAACGGATGCAGTGGAAGACACGGCGGAAGCGGCAGAAGATACAGTGGAAGAGACTGCAGAAGCTGTGAAGGACGCGGCGGAAGACTGACGGACAACGAAAGAAGGGCTGCCGCCGGTGGGAAAAGCGCGGCAGAAGAGTATAAAAGCAGGGGGAGCAGGAATGTATTTTTATATACCGACGAAAATTTACAGTGAGCGGGATTGTGTAAAAAAATACGCTGCGCAGTGGACGGCGCTGGGGAAAAAGGCGCTGATTGTGACGGGGAAAAGCTCGGCCGGGAATGGCTCTCTGGCGGATGTCACGGAGGCTCTGCAGGAGCACGGCGTTTCCTGGTGTGTATTTGACGAGACGGAGGTGAACCCGTCCATCGAGATGGTGATGCGGGTCCGCGACCTCGGCGTTGCGGAGCAGGCGGACTTCGTCATCGGAATCGGCGGAGGCTCGCCGATGGATGCGGCGAAGGCGGTCGCACTGATGATCGCGCACAAGGACAAAGGCGCGGAGTATCTCTACGAAAAGGGCGACGACAGCGCGCTCCCGGTGGTGGAGGTGGCGACCACCTGCGGCACCGGCTCGGAGGTGACGCCGTACGCGATTCTCACCATCCATGCAAAGCGCACAAAATCCAGCCTTCCGCATAAGATATACCCGGCGTATGCGCTGGTGGACGGCAAGTATCTGGTCAATGCGAAGCGAAGTATCCTGGTCAGCACCTCCGTGGACGCGCTGGGACATTTCATCGAGAGCTATATCAATACGAACGCGACGGATTTCAGCCGCATGCTCTGCGAATATGGGCTGGGCGTCTGGAGCAGCGTCAAAAACGTGCTGATCGGCGCAAACGTGACGGCCGAGGAATGTGACCGCCTGCTGTTTGCGTCCACGCTGGCCGGGATGGCGATCTCGCACACGGGCACCGCGCTGCCGCACGGATTGAGCTATTACCTGACCTATGAGAAAGGGATTCCGCACGGCACGGCAGTCGGCTATTTTCTGCCGGGCTATCTGGCGCAGGAGGGGCCGCTCGTGAGAAAGAAGATGCTGAGCCTGATCGGTTTCCCGGATATGCAATATTTTGTGGCATTTATGCACAATCTGATCGGGCCGATGCAGGCCGACGAGGAGCTGATCACCAGAGCGGTGCGGGGCATCATGTCCAATGAGGCGAAGCTGCGTAACGTGCCGTACAAGGTGACGGAAGATATGCTTTATCAGATTTGCAACATGGCATATTAAACTTGTGAAACAAGTTTAATATGCCAACGAAAGAAAATACGAAGTATTTTCTTGAGTCTGGCTTCTAATTACGCAGTAATTCTAATATGCCAACGAAAGAAAATGCGAAGCATTTTCTTGAGTCTGGTTTTTAATAAAACAAGTTTAATATCCCAACGAAAGAAAATACAGAGTTTTTTCTTGAGTCTGGCTTTGGATTAAAGTAATTCTAATATGCCAATGAAAGAAAATGTGAAGTATTTTCTTGAGTCTGGCTCATAATAAATTGTCAGCAAAGTAAAAGAAAAGGGGAGCTGTAATGGAAAGCTCAGAAAAAAATGATATCCGCCTACTGGTCGGCGAGATCGTCCGCAGCTATCAGGACCATCCGCAGATCTGTAGCATCAACGAAAGATACCGGCTGAACAAGGAAACCATCATTGATCTTTTGGAGAAAATCCGTTACATTGTATTCCCGGGCTTTTTTGAGACGAAGAATCTGAAAGAAGATTCCATTGAATATCACATCGGCGAGCTGCTAGAGGATATTCAGTACCGTCTCACCAAGCAGGTGACCAAGGCGCTGTTCCACAGCGCCGAGCCGCCGGAGAGTGAGGAGGAAGCGCAGAAAAAAGCGGGCCGGATTGTGTACCGGTTTTTACAGCGGATTCCGGACCTGCGCTCCATTCTGGCGACAGATGTGCAGGCGGCCTACGACGGCGACCCGGCGGCGTTCAATACGGACGAGGTCATTTTTTCCTATCCGGGCGTCTTTGCGATCACCGTCAACCGGATTGCGCACGAGCTGCACGTCCTGGGGGTTCCGCTGATTCCGCGTATCATGACGGAGTACGCGCACAACCTGACCGGAATCGACATTCATCCGGGAGCGACCATCGGCAGCTATTTCTTTATCGACCACGGCACGGGCGTGGTCATCGGCGAGACGACGGAGATCGGAAAGGGCGCCAAGATTTATCAGGGTGTGACATTGGGTGCGCTCTCGACGCGCGGTGGGCAGACACTGAGAAATGTTAAGCGTCATCCGACATTGGAGGACTACGTCACCGTTTATTCCGGAGCCTCGATTCTGGGCGGGGACACGGTGATCGGGGAAGGCGCGATCATCGGTTCCAATGCGTTCATCACATCGTCGGTGCCGGGCGGTACCAGAGTCAGCATCAAAAACCCGGAGCTTCAGTTCAAGGGCCGTGTGAGCATGACTGAGCTCGGCCAGGAGGGCTTCTGGAAAGGGAACGGCTGATATGCAAGCGAGTATAATTATAAAGCGCAGATATACAAAACATAGATATACGAAGTGCAGAGCAAACATATAAAAAATACCGGTTACAAAAACGCAGATATTCAAGATAAAAAAGGGAGGCGCAGGATATGACAGACGCAGAACTGAGAAAAGAACAGCTGACAGAGGAAAAGACGGAGACGCCGGCAGGCGCACAGGCGGATACCGGACAGACGGCAGAGGAAAAGGCGGCTGTCAGCGAGACCTGGGCCGAGGAGACCATTGCCGACCTTGACGATTTCATCGAGTCTCAGGGGATTTACATTCGCCAGTGATTCTGCGGAGGACAATATGAGACAAATCATTCTGGCCTCGGCGTCGCCGAGAAGAAAAGAGCTGCTGGAGCAGATCGGACTGGAATTTACCGTGGTTCCGGCGCACGGGGAAGAAATCATAACGGAGCGGGAACCGGCGAAGGTGGTCGAGGAATTGTCGCGGCAGAAAGCGCTGGAGGTGGCGGAACGGTTTCCGCAGGGAATCGTCATCGGCGCGGACACCGTGGTCTGCCTGGACGGCTGCATCATGGGCAAGCCGGCTGACAGGGCGGAGGCGCGGGATATGCTGCGCCGCCTGCAGGGCCGCGCACATTCCGTGTTTACCGGGGTCACGGTCATCGACGGAATCTCCGGGCACAGCCGTACTTTTTCCAGAGAAACGAAGGTGCATGTCAGCCCGATGACCGAGCAGGAGACAGAGGCCTATCTCGACACCGGGGAGCCCATGGATAAGGCCGGGGCCTACGGCATCCAGGGCAGGTTCGCGGCTTGGATTGAGCGTATCGAGGGCGACTACAGCAATGTGGTCGGACTGCCGGTGTCGGCTGTGTATCAGGCATTGCGGGACATCCTTGTAATAGAGCAGGCCCGTTGATCTGATGTTTGCGGCATATACTGCAGGTTCACTGATCTGAAAACTATGACATATGCTGCATGGTCACTGATCTGAAAACTATGACATATGCTGCATGGTCACTGATCTGAGAACTATGATATATGCTGCGTGGTCATTGATCTGACAGCTGTGACGAACACTTCATGATATACTACTTTCTTCCAGCTGGAAGATCACATATGATCCGGCGTGTCCGATCTCATAAAATCCATATTCTTGAAAACGCTTGATTCGTTTTTCCGGCACGGCTGCAACCAGAAAATTGCAGCCGGCTTTTTTTGCGTATTTGGCGATGCGCTTGTATTTCGGCTTTTCGGCGTTGATGGCCTGATACAGGGTACTGGAGGCCTTGGTCAGGGCGCCCTTTTTGCGGCGGCCGTAGGGCATAAAGATTGAGGCGTCATACACGCGCACATAGGAAGCCACCGTTTCATCGCCGGCGAGCGTGATCTGCTCGATGCCGTCCTTTTCCGCTTCCGCGTTTACCACGTCGCAGATGTGCGCGACCTCGTTGGGAACCTTCTGGTAATTGGCCGCCAGATAGTAATTGCCGGAGCGGAACATGTCCTCGCCGCTCAGCGCGATCACGCCGGTGAACACGAGCAGCAAAAGCGCCTTTGCGGGCCGCGAACGGCGGGCTTTCAGAAACTGCGTTCCCGCCAGCGCGATCACGGGCGCGGTCGGGAGCAGCCAGAGGATGCGCCAGTAAACGCTGTCGCCGATGCAGGCGCGGATGATGACCGCGGTCAGAGGGCACAAGAACAGAAACAGCACAGCCAGCGAATAAAGGAGTATCTGCCGGGTGCTCTTTTCTTTGCGCCGGAAGATCAGCAGGTAGAGCGCGGCGGCCAGAAACAGATACTGATAAAATCCGTCGCCCCAGTAATAGCCCCACATGGTGGCGATCCATTGCATTACAGCGTTCATAGCGTCACATCCTTCTATAATTATAGGAAACGACAAAACGATTTTTGTTTTGCTCGTTTCCCGCGCCGAATTTGCGCTGCGTAAGCAGCATATTTCCGGTGCAAATTCGCGCGCATCCCCCGGAGGGACTGTAGCAAACGGAAAATATATTTGACGTTTGCTATAAGATATAGTGGTCATGATCATGATATCAGAGCAGACATGCGTTTTTGTCTGCGGTCACAGAACCAGAATATCACAGAACCAGGACATAAAACAGACCCAGCAGCACCGAGGGCAGGCAGCAAAGCAGGCCGAGCGCGGTGCGTTTGAAGCTGCGGAAGCGCAGCAGCCCGGCAAACACGAACAGCCCCATGACAAGCGGCGTGAGGATGATGCCCATCGAGGACAGCAGGCAGCCGCTGAGATTCGCCATGCCGAACAGCAGCCAGGAGTAGCGCGGATGCTCTTCCATGGTGATCGAGAACGACAGATGAATGAGCAGCGGCAGCATAAACGAGGCCAGCACCGCCTTGCCCTGCCACAGCCTTACCATCTGGAAACTGCCGGAATTGTACACCGAATACGCGGAAAACCAGCTGAGTACCGCCGCCAGGAACAGAAAAATGCCGCGCGCATCCGCGTCATCGGGGAACCACCGTCTGGCAAACTGGTACAGAACCACGTAAACGGCGAACAGGAACACCGCCGGAAACACCGTATGCGCCATGATGGCCGGATGCAGTCCCGCGCTGAGCTGGCTGACGACCGCCAGAAAGACCGGGAACGGCGATAAAATGTAGCGCCGGTAAGGCACGCGGTAAGGCAGCCCGGTGTAGGCGTTGGTGCTGAAAATCGTGTCCGTCTCTACGTCCGTGACGGCGGTGGCCACATAGAACGCGTCGTCTGCGTCGTTGTGCGCAAATACGATCACGGCGCAGATTTGAATCAGGATTATGATCACTGCGGCTATCAGGAACGGGGAAATGTGCCGGAGCGCCCCGGGCGTGAAGAGCCGCGAACCGCGCTTTTCTGTGGTGTCAGATACCGGCGCATCCCGAACCGTCAAAATTACGCCCGCCGCAGCCGTCAGAAGCGTGACCGTCCCATAGCAGACGGTCAGCCGGTGCAGCGGCTGATCCAGATAGATCATCGGCAGCGTCAGCAGCTCCGCCGCGGAAAACAGGAACAGGTATCCGGCGAGAAAGCTTTCCGCCAGGGAAAACGGGGATTTTTTTCTGAGAAACGGCACTCCGGCGGCGGTCGGCACAAGCAGCAGCCAGAAGCCGGCCAGGAGGCCCTTTAACGCGAAACTCATAGGCATTCTCCAGTTTTTTTGCAGAGGATTTATTTTTTACAATAGCAAGGTTTGCAGAAAAAATCAAGCCGAAATGCTATTGAAGTGATTCGTAAATTTGGATATACTATAGCAGACGAATCGATACGGAAAGTATGCCGGAAAGGCTATAGCCGGCGAAGCGGTACGGAAAATACACCGGAAAGGAGCGGGCGGCGGATGGCGGAACAGGAGATGCAGACCTCGGTCGAACAGGAGCTGCTGCAGCTTCCGATTGTTCAGTATGCATGGCTGAAAATTCAGGATGTGACATTTTCGGAGCGCGTGCGGACGATCTGCCGGCAGGAGTGCCCGCGCTACGGCAAGAGCTGGGCCTGCCCTCCCGGCGTTGGCAGCGTACAGCAGTGTCAGGAGCGCTGCGGCCGCTACGACGGGCTTTTTGTGTTTACGACGATCGCCGAGGTGCAGGACATTACTAATATGGAGGAAACGCTGGCAACCCGCGGCGGCCATGAGGAAGTGACGCGGCAGCTGCAAAAGCTGTTCGGCGAATGCGGCCTGGAGACGCTGGCTCTGTCCGGGGATTCCTGCGCGATCTGCCCGGAGTGCGCTTACCCGGAGCAGCCCTGCCGTTTTCCGGACCGGATGATTCCCTGCATCGAGGGCTACGGGATTGTGACGCCGCTGCTGGCGGAAAAGGCCGGGATTGTCTTTGACAACGGCGGCAATCTTGTGACCTGGTTCGGGCTGCTCTTTTACCGGGCGCGCTGAAATTTCAGGCGCAGAATATTTTGGTGGGATTCTTTGCAGAGTTCACAAAAATACCACAATTTTGACACAAATCGGTCAAAAGAGATGTATATACTGCAAATATAAAAACAGAGGAGGGATTTCCATGAAGAAGAAAACAATGATTTCGTTACTGGCAGCAGGCGTGCTGACCGTGGGAGCGCTCACAGGGCTGACCGGTTTTGCAGATAAAGAAGAAGACAAACAGGCGACCGGTGATTATACTCTGTTGTCGACATCTGAGATTGAAGAGGCGGAGGTGCCGGAGTCGGTGTCGGCCGACGAGGGCGGCAGCGTGGTTGATGTGGCCAGGGAAGTGATGCCGGCTGTCGTCTCCATCACCAACCGTTCGGTGAAGGAGGTTCAGAGCCTGTTCAGCAGGTACGGCATGTACTACGGCTTCGGCGGCTACGGAGACCAGCCGTACACCTATGAGAGCGAGAGCCGGGGCTCCGGCATCATCATCGGACAGAGCGACGACGAGCTGCTGATCTGCACGAACAACCATGTGGTCGAGGACGCGACGGAGATCACCGTCGGATTTGTGGACGACGAAGTGTACGAGGCGGCTGTGAAGGGCACGGATGCGTCGAACGATCTGGCGGTCGTGGCGGTCAAGATTTCCGATATTTCGGATGAGACGATGGACGCGATCAAGGTAGCCAAGATCGGGGATTCCGATACGCTTGAGGTAGGGCAGCAGGTAGTGGCCATCGGCAACGCGCTCGGCTACGGGCAGTCTGTGACGGTCGGCTATGTCAGCGCACTCAACCGCACCATCCAGATGGATGGCTACGACAACACGAAGCTGATTCAGACGGATGCGGCCATCAACGGCGGCAACAGCGGCGGCGCTCTGCTGGATATGAAGGGCCACGTGATCGGCATCAACTCCGCAAAGGTAGCGGCCAGCGGCGTCGAGGGCATGGGCTATGCGATCCCCATCTCCTATGCACGGCCGATTCTGGAGGACCTGATGAACCGCAAGACTCGCACGGAGACTGTGGACGAATCCGAGAGCGCATACATCGGCATTTCCGGTGAGGGCGTGACGGAAGAGATGTCCTCTCTGTACGGCATTCCGAGAGGCATTTATCTGAGAGAGGTCGAGGAGGACAGCCCGGCCGACCAGGCAGGACTCAAACGCGGCGACATCATCACCAAATTCGACGGCGAGAGCGTCAGCTCGATGGAGGAACTGCGTGAAAAGCTTGCATATTATGCAGCCGGTGAAACGATCAACGTGACGGTCAGCAGAGCGGTAGAAGGCGAATATACGGAAAACAAAGTCGAAATCACGCTGGGCGCGCTGGCGGATTATACGACGGATTAAAAAGAAGTGAATAAATATGCATGAGGGTCTGCATATACCTGCATATTTTTAGAAAAAATATTTGCCAAAACGTCGACCGCATTGTATAATAGTGTCGCATGTGTGCGACGGAGCAGACATTTGGGGAACCCGTGGCTTATGCCGCGGGTTTTTCTGCTGCCGGACGCAAAATCTATTTCAGGCAAGGAGGCCATATTTGTATGTCATACACAGAAGAAATTTATGACCGTGTCGTAACGCAGAATCCGGGCGAGCCGGAATTTCATCAGGCAGTAAAGGAAGTGCTTGATTCCCTGAAACTTGTCATCGATGCAAACGAGGAAAAATACCGTTCGGTAAGCCTGCTGGAGCGTCTGGTAGAGCCGGAGCGCATCATTTCCTTCAAAGTGCCGTGGGTGGACGACAACGGCAAGGTACAGGTAAACAAGGGCTACCGCGTGCAGTTCAACAGCGCGATCGGGCCGTACAAGGGCGGACTGAGATTCCATCCGTCGGTAAACCAGGGCATCCTCAAATTCCTGGGCTTTGAGCAGATTTTCAAAAACTCCCTGACCGGACTGCCGATCGGCGGCGGCAAGGGCGGTTCCAACTTCGACCCGAAGGGCAAATCCGACCGCGAGGTTATGGCGTTCTGCCAGAGTTTCATGACCGAGCTTTCCAAGTACATCGGCGCTGACCAGGACGTTCCGGCCGGCGATATCGGCGTAGGCGGAAGAGAGATCGGTTTCCTGTACGGACAGTACAAGAGACTGCGCGGCCTGTATGAGGGCGTGCTGACCGGCAAGGGCCTGACCTGGGGCGGTTCTCTGGTGCGCACGCAGGCGACCGGTTACGGTCTGGTATACATTCTGAACGCAATGCTGAAAGATCACGGCATCGAGCTGGCGGGCAAGACCGTCGTGGTATCCGGTTCCGGAAACGTTGCAATCTACGCGACCGAGAAAGCACAGCAGCTCGGCGCAAAGGTAGTGGCGCTCAGCGATTCCAACGGCTACATCTATGATGCGAACGGCATCAATCTCGACGTGGTCAAGGACATCAAGGAAGTGCGCCGCGGCAGAATCAAAGAGTACGCGGACGCGGTGCCGGGTTCCGTTTACACCGAGGGCAAGGGCATCTGGAATATCAAATGTGACATTGCGCTTCCGTGCGCAACGCAGAACGAGCTGAATCTGGACGACGCGAGAGCGCTGAAAGCAAACGGCTGCTTCGCAGTGGCAGAGGGCGCGAACATGCCGAGCACGCGCGAGGCGACCGACTTCTTCCTTGCAGAGAACATCCTGTTCCTGCCAGGCAAGGCATCCAACGCGGGCGGCGTGGGCACCTCCGCTCTGGAGATGTGCCAGAACAGCCAGCGCCTGAGCTGGACATTTGAGGAAGTGGACGAGAAGCTGCAGCGGATGATGAACGACATCTACGCGAAGATCTCCGACGCTGCACGCCGTTACGGCGTTGAGGGCAACTATGTGACCGGCGCGAACATCGCAGGCTTTGAGAAAGTAGCGGACGCGATGATGGCGCAGGGAACCGCTCTGTAAGATACGCCGCAGACAACTGCATATTGAAGAATCAGGCGACAAAGCGATGAAAACCGCCGCGCTGTGGCTTTGCGGGCTCCGATGCCTGCAGTGGTTCCGGCGCGGCGGTCTTTTTTACAGGCTGCAGGGCGCAAAAGGCTCTGCCCTGCGGGAGCGTGAAAGTGATGAAATTTTTCCATATTTCCGACCTGCACCTCGGAAAGCGCGTCTGCGGCTTTTCGATGCTGGAGGATCAAAAGCACATTTTGCAGCAGATTCTGGAGCTGGCGCAGCAGCAGCGCCCGCAGGGCGTGTGGATTGCCGGCGACCTGTATGACAGGCAGGCGCCGCCGGCGGAGGCGGTGGAGCTTGCGGACTGGTTTCTGTCGCAGCTTGCCGGGCTGCGGATTCCGGTGTGGGCGATCAGCGGCAACCACGATTCGGCGGAGCGGGTCGCTTACGGCAGCCGGATGATGGAGCAGGCCGGCGTCTTTATGTCGCGCGTGTTTGACGGGACGCTGCAGCGCTATACCGTGGAAGACTGCGCGGACATCTATCTGATGCCGTATCTGCGCCCGGCGCAGGTGCGCCGCTTTTTCCCGGACAGAACGATTGAGACGGCGCAGCAGGCGGCGGAGGCGGTGCTGGAGCGCACCGAACTGCGCGAAAACCGCGTGAATATCCTGCTGATGCACCAGTTTCTGGCGGGGGCGGCGGTCTGCGATTCGGAGGAGCTGTCTGTCGGCGGCACCGACCAGATCGACGCTTCGGTGGTCGATCAATTTGACTACGTGGCCCTCGGGCATCTGCACCGCCCGCAGTGCGTGGGGCGGGAGACCGTGCGCTACTGCGGCTCCCCGCTGAAATACTCTTTTTCGGAGGCCGGGCACGATAAGTCGCTGACGGTGGTGGAGATTAAGAAGAAAGAAGAAATGAGCCGGCCGGGTGTGGAAACCAATGCAGGAAACGGCAGGACGCCGGACGGCGGGGAAACAATGGATGGAAGAGAGACGCCGGGCGACGGGAAAACGGCGGGCGGAAAAAAGACGCCGGGTAACGGCGAAACAGTGGGCGGAAGAAGAACGCCGGACGGCGGGGATGCGGCAGACGGGAAAAAGAAGCCGGATAACGAGGATGCAGCGGACGGAAGAAAGATGCTGGAAGGCGAGGATGCAGCGGACAAAATATCGTATGTGACAATTAGTACGATTCCCCTGAGACCGCGCCTCGACCTGCGCGAAATCCGCGGCCCGATCGAGAAGCTGCTGCAGCCGGAGATTTACCTTGCGGCGAACCCGCAGGATTACCTGCACATCACGCTGACGGATGAGCACGAGGTGCTGGACGCGATCGGCCGGCTGCGCGAGGTGTACCCGAACATCATGCGGCTGGATTTTGAGAGCGCCGCTTTTGAGACCTCCCCGGAGCCGGAGATTTTACCGGAGGAACAGACGCCGCAGGAACTGTTTGAGACATTTTTCCTGCAGCAGAACGGCAGGAAGCTGGATGAGGAGCAGCGGGCCGTGGTGGATGAAATTTTGCGGCAGGCGGAATGACACACAATTGCATGAATCAGTCATTATTGCTTTCAAGAATATGAACCATTTGCCTCGGTGATACTACAAAGGGTTTTACAGGAAAGTGTTTTATATTTCCTGTCACAAGATAAGTATTCTCATCAATTTTTCTGTGGGAGAAGGCCACTTCAAAGAAAACGGCATCATCCAAATCCGGGAATTCTTCTCCTGATGAAATTTTATCTGTGTGAATACCAATTTTTTTAATCTGGCCGATCAGTGTTTTTACATTTGAAAGGTCGAAATGAAATTTATTCCGACTCAGAACTTCTCCATATTCTTCAAGTATTTCGTTGTTGTAAACGGGTACAAATTGGCCCTGATAGAGATATTCTACGATTTTTGCCGGAGCACTCACAGTATTTGTACGGCTCAACAGAGCGGATACAAGCACATTGGTATCGATGACGGCATAGTACAAGTCATTCACCTGCTTTCTTTTTCCGCTCTGCTCTGGCTGCAGCAATTTCCGCATTGATTTCATCCAGAGTCATATCAGAAAGACCGTTGGCTTCCGCTTCCTGACGCAGAGCTGTAAATGCGCGCATTCCCTCAGGGCTTTTGTATGCCGGACGGGAAAGTTTTACTTCAAAAGGAATCCCTCCTTCCGAAAGGCATTTTTTAAAAAATATTTTGATTGCTGTAGACATATCCAGCCCTAAGCTGTCGAAAAGTTTTGATACATCATTTTTCAGATTTGCGTCAATCCTTGTCTGAATCAAACTTGTTTCCATAGTGGTCCTCCTTTGTGCCATACTTTTTAATACTATTATATGGATATAGCATATTAAAATCAAGCTTTTGAATGAAAAAAATGTGACAAATCCAGCGTGCAATACAGACACACCGGAAAGAATCCGGGCAGAAATGTGCGAAAGCGGGCTTGGAGCCGCCCTTGCTTTTTTGGGGCCGACGAAATATAATGCAATATTTCTGTATCTGTTGCAAATAGGGAACTTTTTAGAGGATAAAAATCTAAAAAGTTCCCTATATTTAAAGTCAGAAAATTTTTTTTGCCAAGATATGGGATTGCAGAATTACCGGCATCCACCACGCGCGCAAAACTATGTTGTGATAAATGCCGCGGTGTATTATAATGGAACAAATGTGCTGGCAGAGGACAGGGAGGTGAGCAGGTGAGACCGGAAAAACTGACAATGTGCGCGTTCGGGCCGTATGCGGACCGGGTGGAGATTCCCTTTTCGGAGTTCGGGACGCACGGCATCTATCTGATTACCGGGGACACGGGCGCCGGGAAAACGACGATTTTCGACGGGATTGTGTTTGCACTGTACGGCGAGGCCAGCGGGGATGCGCGCCGGGCGGACATGATGCGCTCGGATTTCGCCGCGGCATCCGCGAAAACGTATGTGGAGCTGGTCTTTTCCTGCCACGGAAAGACCTACACGGCGGTCCGCAACCCGGAATACCTGCGGCCGAAGGCGCGCGGGAGCGGGCTGACGAAGGAACCGGCGGACGCGTCGCTCACTTACCCGGACGGGCGGGTGGTCACGGGCAGCCGCCAGACGACGAAAGCGGTGGAAGAACTGATCGGGCTTGACCGTAATCAATTTGTGCAGATCGCGATGATCGCGCAGGGCGATTTCCTGAAGCTCTTGCTGGCGGGGACGGAGGAGCGCGGGCGCATTTTCCGGCGCATCTTTAATACGGAAGGTTACCTGGATTTTCAGAAAGAGCTGAAACGCCGCTTCCTGGAGACAAAGCGTGGCTATGAGGAATTGCAGCGGAGCGTCGACCAGTGCGCGCAGGGGATTGTGCTGCCGGAAGCGGAAACTCCGCAGGCGGGAGAAATTTCAGAAGCAGATGCCCCGCAAGTAAGAGAAATTCAGCAGGAGATTCCGCTGGAAGACACGTCGCAGGTGGGAAAAATTGCGGAAGCGGATGCTCCGCAGGCAAGAGAAATTCAGCAGGAGATTCCGCTGGAAGACACGTCGCAGGTGGAAGAAATTTCGGAAGTGATTCCGCATAAAAATGCGCCTGAGGCGGAGCAGGTTTCGGAAACAGATGCTTTGCAGGCGAAAGAAACCCGTGAAAAGATTTCAACGGAAAATACAGATAATCTGAAAAACCTCCTCCAGATGGACAGCGGCGCGGTTTACCGCCTGCCGGAATTAACGGCGGCCCTGCAGCAGCTGCTGGCCGGCGAGCGAGCGCGCTGGCGCGAGACGGAGCGGCGCGGGGAGGAGCTTCGGCGGGAACTCTCGGCGCTGCAGAAGCAGCAGGGACGGCAGCAGATGGCGGAGCAGGCGCGCCGGGAGATGCAGAAAAAACAGGAAGAACTGGCACGTTTGCGGGAACAGGCCGGCCTGCTGGAGCAGGAAGTACGGGAAGCGCAGGCGCGTGAGCCGGCGGCGGAGCAGGCGGAACAGAGGCTGGCGCAGCTTGCGGGGCAGATGGAGCGCTACCGCGAGCTGGAGGAGCTGTCCGGGCGCATCGGGAATCTGGAAGAGAGCGAAGCGCAGGCGGAGCAGCTGCAGAAGCGGCTTGCGGCCGAGCGCGGCGAGCTGGAGGAACGGCTTGCGGCGGGCCAGAGGCGACTGCAGGAGCTGGGAATGCCCGAGCGGGAGCTTTCGGAGACGGAGGCGCAGATGCGGCAGCACCGGCAGCGGCAGGAAACGCTTCTGCAGAAGGAGCAGGAGCTGGACATACTGAAAAAACAAAAAGAGACAATCGACGAAAAAGAGCGGAGCTTTTTGCAGGTCCGGGAGCGCAGCACCGCGCTGGGGCAGACGTTCCTGGAGATGGAGGCGGCGTTTTTCAGCAGCCAGGCGGGCGTGCTGGCGCAGACCCTGGAGGACGGACAGCCCTGTCCGGTCTGCGGTTCGCGGGAACATCCGTCCCCGGCCCGCGTCTGCGGGCAGGCCCCGACGCAGGAGGAATTGAAAAGCCTGTCAAAGCGGCGGGAGCAGGCGCGGCAGGAGCTGGAGGAGGCTGCCCGCGCGCTGGCGCTGGAGAGAGGCCGGCACGAACAGGGCCGGGCGTCTCTGCAGGACTGGTATGCGCGGGATGCCAGGATCCATGCCGCGGAAAATGAGAATGCAGAGCGCGGTATGACAGGACATAACATCTCATATTGTGATGCAGGAAGCGACGCCGAAAACAAAACGAAGAATGTGCAGCGTATCCGTATCGAGTACGGCGCAGCGGATGAAAAAGACGTGGTGCAGCCTGAGATGGGGCTGGAAATGGTCGGCGCATACCTCGCGGAGCAGAAGAAACGCCTGGATGCGCAGATGGAGGCGCTGGAAACGCAGCGCGCCGCGCTGGACGAGCGGCTCGGGGAAAAGCGAACGCTGACGGAAAAACTGCCGGAGTGGCAGCGGCAGGCGGAGCAGCAGAAGCAGGAGCAGGAAACGGCGGGCCGGACGATGCTGCAGGCTCAGACGGAATGCGCCGCGCTGCGCCGGCAGCGGGAGGGCGTCCGTGAAGGACTGCTCTGCAAAGACCGGCAGCAGGCGGAGCAGGAAATACAGCGGCTGAAAAACGAGAGCGATACGATCCGCGGGCAGATTCGCACGGCGCAGGAGCGGCGGGACGGCTGCATGAGCCGCAGCGCGGCGGAGCAGAAGGCGCTGGAGGCGCTGCGCCAGCAGGCGGAGCAGGAGCCGGAGACGGAGGCCGCGCAGCTGGCCGGGCGTATTCAGGAGACGTCTGCGCGCGCGGCAGCCCTGGAGGAAGCGCAGCGGCGCCGCCATACGCTGCTGCAGACGGACGAAAAGATTCTGGAGCAGCTGAAAAAGAGCGGGGATGAGCTTGCGCGCATCGGGCGCGCGTACCAGACGCTGTCGTCGCTTTCGGACACGGCGAACGGCGAGCTGCGCGGACGGCAGAAAATTGCGTTTGAGCAGTACGTACAGATCGTATTTTTCCGACAGATCATCCGCGAGGCCAACAAGCGCTTCCAGACCATGACGGACGGGCGCTACCTCCTGCTGCGGCGGGAGGAGGCCGGCAATCTGCGCAGCCAGTCAGGCCTGGAGCTGGACGTGCTGGATCATTACACGGGCCGGGTGCGCAGCGTGCAGAGCCTCTCCGGCGGCGAGTCGTTTAAGGCGTCGCTGGCGCTGGCGCTGGGACTGGCCGACGTGGTGCAGCAGCACGCGGGCGGCATCCAGCTGGACACGGTGTTCATCGACGAGGGCTTCGGCACGCTGGACCGGGAATCGCTGGGACAGGCGCTGCGCATCCTCGACGAGCTGGCCGGGAGCAGCCGCCTGGCGGGCATCATTTCCCACGTGGAGGAGCTGAAAGAGCGCATCGGCCGCAAAATCATCGTGCAGAGGGGAAATGCCGGAAGCACGGTAATTTTGAGCAGAGAATAGAAAACATCATATTCCTATCAAAATAATATGATTTTATATAGCGGGGCGCAAGCCCGGCTTTGAGGCACGCAAAACGCTGAAAAGCAGCCATTTCCGCGAAAAACGGGCGCAGGACAGCGGATTTGGGAACACAGAATAAAGGAGGATATTCAATATGAGATATTGTGAAACGTGCGGCCTGCCGGAGACCTACAAAGGCATTCAGATCGGCGAGGACGGGACATGCAATTTCTGTAAATTTTATGAAAAGCATCAGGCGCGGCTGCGGGATTATGACGCGCTGGAAGCGTTTTTTGCAAGCAGGGCCGAGGCTGCAAAGGAGGAAGCAAAGCGGCGGGGCAGCCGTTTCGACTGCATCGTCGGGCTCAGCGGCGGCAAGGACAGCACCTATGTGATTCACCAGCTCCGGAAAAAATACGGCATGCGCGTGCTGGCGTTCACACTGGACAACGGCTTTTCCACGAAATTCGGCACCGACAACGTCCGAAACGCGCTTGACAAGCTCGACGTCGAGCACATCCGGGTCACGCCGAGCGAGGATATCCTGCGCAAATATTATGAGAAGTCGCTGCAGCTTCTGAAAAATTTCTGCGGCGTCTGTTTCCATCTGATGTATTATTATGCGTATATTCTGGCGTCTCAGAACGGGATTCCGCTGATCGTCAACGGCCGCACCCGCGGGCAGATTCTCCAGAGCGCGGCGGCGGAGAAGGGAATCGAGCCGTTTGAGATTTCGCAGAGCCTGAAGGAATTTGAATACCAGATGTTCGGGCGGCTCGTGGACAAGCTGGACGGGCACAGCTGCATCGATCTGCTGCACGGCGCGCAGGCGGAATCGCTGTCGTATTTTATGTATCATAAGGTGAGCACGGAGGAGATGCTGGAGGTGCTGGAGCGCGACATGGGCTGGAAACGCCCCGAGAGCAGCCTGCCGCACGCGGATTGCTGGGCGCACCCGATCGCGGAAAAGCTCTGCCTGAACAAATTCGGTTATCCGGTGCGGACCGGCGAGATGGCGGTGCTGGTGCGCGAGGAGGAGCTGACGAAGGATGAGGCGGCGCGGATTCTGCAGGGGGACCGCGATGCGTACGCGGAGGTGGACCCGGAGCTGCAGGCCAGATTTGACGCCCGCACAAGGCAGAGAAAATAAATAGCGGAAAATTGCGTTTTCACAGGAAGTTATGTCCGGGTCAACACATTCTCATCATATTTTTATGCTTAATTATTTACAGATAGATTACGAAAATTTTTCGTTTTTATTGCGGAAAATGTTGTAATTGTATTGTTATGAAACAGTATTCTATCGCAGATAATGAAAATATATGCAGGCCGAATCGTGGAAAGGATGAATGGCGACATGGATGACACTTCCGTATACAACAATATGAGAATTTTGCTGGCCGAGGATGAGGAAAAGCTGCGCAGCACCGTGCAGGAGTATCTCAGCATCAGCGGCTACCGGATTATCGAGGCGCAGAACGGGGCGGAGGCGCTGCGGGTGTTCGGCCCGGACGAGCGCGAATGGCCCGATCTGGTGCTGCTTGACCTGATGCTGCCGGCGGTGAACGGGTTTGACGTGCTCGCGAAGATACGGGAAAAATCAGACGTCCCGGTCATCATCCTGACGGCCAGGTGCAGCGAGGAGGAGCAACTGAAAGGCTTTGCCCTGGGAGCGGACGATTACCTGACGAAGCCGTTTCTGCTCTCGGTGCTGAAAGCGCACATCGAGGCGCTGTTGCGGCGCACGCTGGGCCGCCGGCAGAGGAGGGTGTTCGGCGCGCTGACGCTGGACGAGAAGGCCCGCAAAATCTGTCTGGACGACAAATTGTTAAATCTGACGCCCCGCGAATATGAGGTATTGCATTTTTTCATGCGAAATGAGAAAATAGTCCTGACGCGCGACCGGCTCCTGGATGAAATCTGGGGCATCGACTACAACGGCACAGACCGCTCGGTCGATACGATTGTCAAGCAGCTGCGGCTGAAGCTGGGTAGCAGGGCGGGGCAGTACATCGACACGATCTACGGGGTCGGCTACCGGTTCGAGGTAAAAGAGAATGAAGACGATTAGCAGGCGTCTCTTTGTGCTGATCGTTCTGCTGCTGGTGCTGGTGGCGGGCGGCATCGGCGTCCTCTACACCAGCGGGATGCGCAGCCTCTATATTTCCGAGCAGTGCAAAATGGTGGACGAGGTCTACGCGCTGCTGCTGGAGCAGGACATTCCGCAGCTCTGCGAGGAGGAAAACCGCATCAAGGAGCGGGCCGAGGAGGACGAGTGGGAGGAGCAGACGGGCAGCCTGCTTGAGCCCTACGAAAACAACAACCTCCGCTTCCGGATCCGCGACGAAAATTTCGACCTGCTCTACGCGACCAACAAGATGCCGCAGATCGAAGGCGGGGCTTCCGGCTCCGGCGGCTGGTCCGGCTTTGACCGTCAGCGCATGCTCAAATACAGCGACGACGCCCGCGCCGTCTACGAGAAAAGCGGCTCCGTGGGGCGCGTGATCCTGCGCGGCAGGCATGTTCTTGACGGTGTCACATATTATATTATGATAACAGAGTCCACGTACGTGATCGACCGCAGCGCGGATTACGCGGAGCATGTGCTTTTGATTGTGCTGCTGGTGTTTCTGCTGCTGGGCACCGTCTGCGTGCGCATTCTGGCGCGCGGCATCGGCCGTCCGGTCGCGGATGCGGCCAGGATTGCCCGCAAAATCGCGGACAAGGATTTTTCGGAGCGGATTGAGGGCCAGACCAAGTATCAGGAGCTGAACGAGCTGGGCGAGAGCATCAACGAGATGTCGGATCAGCTGCAGAGTTATATCCGCGATCTGGAGACTTATAACCGCCTCCTGCAGGAGGACAACCAGCGCCGGGCCGAGCTGGAACAGCACCGCAAGCGCTTTGTGAACAACGTCTCCCACGAGCTGAAGACGCCGCTGGCGATCATTTCCGGGCAGACGGAGCTTCTGTCGCTCTCCCGGGATGACGAAAAGCGGCAGCAGTACTGCGCTTCCGTGCTCGAGGAGGTCAACCGCATGAGCGACATGCTGTCCAGTATGCTGCAGATTTTCTCGGTCGAGGAGAGCATGGAGCACATTCCCATGGAGCGCCTGGATTTCGGGGCGGCCGCCGCGGCCGCGGTGCAGGATTTTATGCCGCTGTTTGCGAGCCGGGAGCTGCGGGTGGAGCAGGAGTATGCGGACAATTGTTACGTTATGGGCAACGCCGAGAACCTGCGGCGGGCGGTCAGCAATTATCTGATGAACGCGTTCCGCTATACGCCGGCGGGCGGCCTGATCCGCGTGTCTGTCGCGCCCAGCAATCAATATGTGCTGTTTATGGTGTACAACGAGGGCTCCGCGATCGGGGAGCGGGAGATGGACAAGATCTGGAACCGCTTTTACCGCGGCGAGTCCGCTGAGGATGAAAACCGGCCCGAGGGCACCGGCCTCGGACTGTATATTGTCAAGAGTATTGTGCTCCAGCACGGCGGCGTGTACGGGGCCGAAAATAAAAACCATGGCGTGGAGTTCTGGTTCGGGATTACGCGGAGCGTGGACTGATTCTGCGGAGCGGGCGAAAAGGGGATTGTGGTTCCTGTGAAATGAAATGCGCGGTCGTGACGGAGAATGGAATGGAAATTTCTGTGGAGTATGTGAGAAATAGAATGGAAGTTTCCGTGAAGCATGGCTGAAAACAGAATGAAAGTTTCTGCAGATGTACGGCCGTGGCGGGGAATTTGAGGAGGAAAAAGTGCAGAAAAGTGTACTGGAATATCTGGAAAACGCATTGCGTCTGGTTCCGGAGAAACTATTGTTTACGGATGACAGGACGGAGTGGACGTATGCGGAGTTTGCTGGCCGCGCAAAACGCATCGGCAGCGCGCTCGCCCGTGTGATGGAGGGCCGGACCCGGCAGCCGGTGGCGGTGATGTCAAACCGTTCTGTGCAGCCGCTGGCCGGTTTCTTTGGCGCGGTTTACAGCGGGAATTTTTATGTTCCGATCGACAGCCGCATGCCGGCGGAGCGGATTTCCCTGATGCTGAAAACGCTCGGCGCAAAAGTGCTGGTGGCCGGAGAGGGCGACCGGCGCCTGCTGGGCCAGCTGGATTTTGACGGAAAGGTCTGTTTTCTGGACGAGCTGGCGCAGGAGCCTCTTGACCAGCCGCTGCTGGACCGGATTGCCGGACGGCAGACGGACACGGACCCGCTGTATGCGATTTTTACGTCCGGTTCCACCGGAGTTCCCAAGGGCGTGCTGGTATCGCACCGCTCCGTCATTGACCTGACGGATCAGTTTTTGCGGGAGTTTGCATTTGACGAGACTTCTGTTTTCGGCAATCAGGCCCCGTTCGACTTTGACGTTTCGGTCAAGGATATTTATTCAGCGCTGTGTTGCCGCGGCACCATGCATGTGATTCCGCAGGTGAAATTTTCGTTTCCGGTGAAGCTGATTGAATATTTAAACGAAAAAAAGATCAATACAATCATATGGGCCGTATCGGCGCTGCGGATCATAGAAAATCTGGACGGATTTTCGACGCGCGAGCCGGAGACGCTGCGGCTGATTATGTTTTCCGGTGAAGTGATGCCGGTGAAGGTGCTCAATTACTGGAGACGCCATCTGCCTCAGGTGCAATATGTGAACTTATACGGTCCCACGGAGATCACCTGCAACTGTACGTTTTACAAGGTCGACCGTGAATTTGCGGACGATGAGACGCTTCCGATCGGAAGGCCGTTTGCAAACTGCGAAGTCTTTTTACTGAACGGCGATGAGGCGGTGGAGGCGGGGACCGGCAGACTCAAGGACAGTAAATCGGAAGATGGTGGATGCGGGAATGGTGAGCCGGGGAACAATGGATACCAGGACGGCGAACCGGGAGATGGAGGACTCAGAAACAGTGAATCCGAAAGCAACGGCGAGTCGTTGGAAAGCAGAGGCCGGGAGAGCGCGCAGGGGGAAATTTGCGTGCGCGGCACCTGCCTGGCGCTCGGCTACTACAACGCGCCGGAAAAGACGGCGGAGGCATTCTGTCAGAATCCGCTGAACCAGAGTTACCCGGAGCGGATTTACCGCACCGGAGATATTGGCCGTTACGACGCGCAGGGTCTGCTGTACTTTGTCTCGCGAAAGGACGCTCAGATCAAGCACATGGGACACCGCATCGAGCTCGGCGAGGTGGAGGCCGCGGTCAACGCGCTGCCGTACATCGACGCGGGCATCTGTTTGTACCTGGATGACCGGATCGTCCTCTGCTATCAGTGCGGCGGGGCCTGTGAGAAAGAACTGCTGCGCGACCTCGGGAAGAAGCTTCCGAAATACATGCTGCCGACGCAGTGCCTTTGGTACGGGAGGCTGCCGCTGAACAAACACGGCAAGATCGACCGTGTGCTGCTGAGGCAGGAGCTGTCCGGCGAAGGCTGAGGTATGCCAGAACCTGTATCAAGAAGCTATGCGACAGATTTTGGCCTGTGGACTTATGTTGGTAAGCATACAGGTTAAAAAGTGAGATAAAAGACTGAAAATATAGGATAAAGAGTGACGGGAAAACTACAGGAGAAAGATGTAAGAAAAGATAGAAGAAAAAAGCTACAGGAAAAAAGGTACAAGAAAAAAGATACAAGAAAAAAGATACAAGAAAAAAACAGGATGACAAATAAAATAAGGATAAGAAATGCGTAAGCGCATATAAAGAAAGGAGATTGCGGCAATGAAAGAAAAACTGATGGCAATTTTGGAGGAACTGAGACCGGATGTGGATTTTCCGGCCCAGACCGCGTTGATCGACGACGGAGTGCTGGATTCCTTTGACATTGTATCTCTGGTCGGAGAACTGAATGACAATTTCGAGATCGAGATCAATGTAGAGGATCTGCTGCCGGAGAATTTCAATTCAGTGGAAGCGATGCTGGCCCTGATTGAAAAGATGCAGAGCGAAAACTGAAAAAATTCCGGCAGTTTTTCGGCAGCAGTCATTTTTCCGTGTACAGGCGCATATACTGAATGACGGAAGGATGTGTTGCCGAATGCCGGAGTACAGAAGGTTTATCGCTTATTTTTATGAGTACATAAATGGCAGAAAACAGAAAAATGCAGGCTTTGCAAAAGTGGAGCTGCGCAACGGAATGTGGAGAATCCTGTTCCGGTTGACGATGGAGTATGCGCCTGACCCGCCGATTCAGATGTTTGGATTTGTGCGGGAAAACGGGTATCTGTTGGGGATTCCGATGGGCGTGATGCGGGAAGGCCGGGAGATTTCGGAGGAATGGGCTTACCGCGCGGACGCGCCGATTGGGGACAGCCCATATTATCTGGAAAACCTGGCGGGAATATGGATTCAAAGCGGAGACGGGCGCAGCTTTTTGACGGTCTGGGACGACGAGGCGATTGATCCCGCAAAATTTGTGCTGAAGCTGCCGGACAGGCGGAAAACTGCCGGGAAGGCTGCGGCGGGTGAACAGTCGGCGGATGATGTACAGACAGCGAGGAAGTCAGCGGATAATGCGCAGGCGGTGAAGAAATTCGCAGACGATGAACAGACGGCGAAGAAATCAATAAGTGATGCAGAGGCCACAAAGAAGCCGGCAGATGATATGCAGACGGCAGAGAAATCAGTAAGTGATGTAAAGGCTGCGAGAAAGGTGGCAGATGACGCACAGACAGCGGAGAAGTCAGCGGATGATACGCAGGCGGTGAAGAAATTCGCAGATGATGAACAGACGGTGGAGAAATCAATAAGTGATGCAGAGGCCGCAAAGAAGCCGGCAGATGATGCGCAGACAGCGGAGAAACTCACAGGCGATGCGCAGATGACCAAAAAAGATGCAGGCGACACGCCCCCGGAATCCTCAGAAAAGAGTGAAACAAACGACCCCGCGAGAATGGAAGCCCCTGTAAATAATGTACTGACCTCAGAAAAAGCTGCGAAATCAGAAAGCCTCGCAGAATCTCAAAATCCTGATACAGAATTTGCCTCTGACACAGAATTTGCTTCCGATGCAGGAATAGGAAATCCCGAACCCGGCATCCGGGCGACTGCCGTAAAAGAGCCGAAGTCCTGCGTTCCAGACAGAGCAGAACAGGTGATAGAGGAACTTTTTCGGAAACGGCCCGGTTTTCAGCCGTTTTCCGATGAGGAAATCACAGACTGCGTGATGCTGATGCCCTGCGACATCATCCGCATGCAGCAGGAGCACTGGCAGGTGGGACGCAGCAGTTTCCTGCAGCACGGATATTACCGCTATCAGCATCTGCTGCTGGGGAAGCGGCAGGGCAGCTATATTCTGGGCGTGCCGGGCGTGCGCAATCCGCAGGAGGAATATATGGCGGGGATGTTCGGCTACCGCCAGTTCAAAAAGTCCGGCGTCTGCAAATGCGGCAAACTGTTCGGCTACTGGTACCGCGCGCTGGAACGATGAATGTTCAGATACCCCTCAGGGCAGCCTGAGGGATATTTTTCTGCACAATTTTCAGGAAATGCTGCATTTCCTCCTCAGAAAACGCGGAGAAAGAATGGTTTTGGCGCAGCACCTCCGGGCAGTCGCGGAAGGACTGCAGGAAATAGCCGGAACAGCCGGACAGCCAGCCGCCGATATCCTCAAAATCCTGTTCGGTGTGCAGGCCCTTGACTACGGTGGTGCGGAATTCATACTCGGCTGCCGAACGCATCAGGAGCGCGGCTGACTGTTCCGCATGGCCCAGCAGCCGGTCCGAGACGGACGGGTCAAGGCCGCAGACCTGCGCGTAATTCCGGCGTCCGGCCTTGATGTCCATGGCCACGTAATCCGCCAGATGTTCGTCCAGGATGGCCTGCAGCATCTGCGGGTTGGAGCCGTTGGTGTCGAGCTTGACCAGGTATCCGGCTTCCTTGATGGAAGCAAGGAATTCCGGCAGGTCTGCGTGCAGCGTCGGTTCGCCGCCGGTCACGCAGATGCCGTCCAGGATGCCGGAGCGTTTGCGCAGAAACGCGGCGAATTCTTCCGGGCTGACCGGGGGCAGCGCCTCCGGCGTCAGCACCAGGGAGCTGTTCTGGCAGAACGGGCAGCGGAAATTGCAGCCGCCCAGAAAAACGATGGCGGCCACGCGGCCCGGGAAATCGAGAAGAGTCAGTTTTTGCAGTCCGAGTATGTTCATGGCGGCCTCCGTTTCGTGTATTGTGTACTATTATAATACGCATGGCGCGCATTGGCAGGCAAACATTGCTGGGAAAGTTACGTTGAGAGAATTGATCCGGGCGCAAAGTAAAAACCGGCCAGGGCCGGTTGACATTTTGCACCTGAATGTTTATAATGGGTTTAACGAGAGAGCCGGAAGCCGGATGCACCTGGCCGATGGCAGTCCTAAGCAAAAATAGCGCCTAGTTTGTCAAACGGGGGGCGCTATTTTTTGCGTGTGACAATTGTAACAACAAGAGTTATCAGTCTCTGGTGATCGCCCTCCGGCTCCCCGGTTAAACATATTATAACCGGGTCTTTTATTTCATTTTATCCGTTTTCCCGGTCAGGGCGGCCCGTTTTTACTGACGTTTACTGCGTTTTTTCATATCTGCAGGCACTTTGTTCCCTCACGCCGGTGCGTCTATTATATCTGATATGGAAATAGTGCGCATTATTTATTATGTACAAAAATCGCGTGAAATTTTTGGAGAAGTTTCCGCATTGACATAATGCGCGCTATGAAATTCTGCGGCATATTCAGACAGCGCAAAAACAATGACGGCAGAGGAAATAATCCCTTGACAAACATTCCCGCCTCTCTTAAAATAAGCTCTAATCGGGCGATGAAGAAGATCAGTAGTCTCAAAGCGCTTTTCAGAGAGGAATCGGCGGGTGCGAGATTCCAGGCAGCGGGGATGAACCGGCTTTGGAGCCTCCGCGGGAAACCGCGGCGCGGTCCGGCGTTAACGGATAATGAAGAGAGCAGCAAAAGGCTGTTAATGAGGGTGGTACCGCCGGTATTCCGGTCCCTTGCGGACTGGGGCGCCGGCGGTAAATTGTTTTCAGGAGGAGAGAAGAAATGGCTAAGGAAAAGAAACTGGTAGAAGCGATTACTTCCATGGAAGAAGATTTCGCGCAATGGTATACGGACGTCGTCAAAAAGGCGGAGCTGATCGACTACGCCAGCGTCAAGGGCTGCATGGTGATCAAGCCGGCGGGCTATGCGATCTGGGAAAATATTCAGCATGAGCTGGACCGCCGCTTCAAGGAGACCGGGGTGGAGAATGTGTATCTGCCGATGTTTATCCCCGAGAGTCTGCTGCAGAAAGAGAAAGACCACGTGGAAGGCTTCGCGCCGGAGGTGGCGTGGGTGACGCACGGCGGGCTCGAGCCGCTGCAGGAGCGCATCTGCGTGCGCCCGACCTCGGAGACGCTGTTCTGTGATTTCTATGCAAACGATATTCATTCCTACCGTGATCTGCCGAAGGTTTACAACCAGTGGTGCTCCGTGGTGCGCTGGGAAAAGACGACCAGGCCGTTCCTGCGCTCCCGCGAGTTTCTGTGGCAGGAGGGGCATACCGCGCACGCGACCGCGGAGGAAGCGGAGGAACGTACCATTCAGATGTTGAATGTTTATGCAGATTTTTGTGAGGAAGTGCTGGCGATTCCCGTGATCCGCGGGCGCAAGACGGACAAGGAAAAATTTGCGGGCGCGGAAGCGACCTACACGATCGAGGCGTTGATGCACGACGGCAAGGCGCTGCAGTCCGGCACCAGCCACAATTTCGGCGACGGCTTTGCAAGAGCGTTCAACATCCAGTATGCGGATAAGGACAACACATTAAAATATGTACATCAGACGTCCTGGGGCTTCTCCACGCGCATGATCGGCGGCCTGATCATGGTGCACGGGGACAACAGCGGCCTGGTGCTGCCACCGCGGATTGCGCCGGTACAGGTGATGGTGATTCCGATCCGCCAGCAGCAGGAGGGCGTGCTGGAGAAAGCGCGGGAGGTCATGGACGCGCTGAAGGCGGCCGGCCTGCGGGTGAAGCTGGACGATTCCGAGAAGAGCCCGGGCTGGAAATTTGCCGAGCAGGAGATGCGCGGAATCCCGCTGCGCATCGAGCTGGGACCGAAGGACATCGAGGCCGGGCAGGCCGTGATCGTGCGGCGCGACACGCGCGAAAAGATTGCGGTTCCGATCGCGGAGCTGGCGGCGAAGATTCCGGAAGTGCTCGAGACCATGCAGAAGGAGATGCTGGAGCGGGCGAGGGCGCACCGCGATGCGCATACTTATACAGCGACGACGAAAGAGGAGTTCCAGGACATCGCCAACAGCAAACCGGGCTTCATCAAGGCCATGTGGTGCGGCTGCCAGGAGTGCGAGGACGCGATCAAGGAGGAGCTGGCCGTGACCTCCAGATGCATGCCGTTCGACGGGGAAAAGATCGCAGATACCTGCATATACTGCGGGAAACCGGCGAAAAAACTGGTATATTGGGGAAAAGCGTATTAAATCCGCGTCAGACGGACAGATGTATTTTAAAAAAGCACAAAATCGCTTGACAAATCCGGGCGAAATGAGTATTATTTGCAGTATGGGCGCGATATTTCTGCATATTTTGCATTCATATTTGCGCATAAAATTCAAGGAGGTAGGATACTATGAAAAAATTTTTCAAACTTACAAGCCTTGCCTGCGTACTCGCAATGGCAGTGTCAGGGACGGCGTTTGCTGAGAGCGAAGCTCCGACCTTTAAGATCGGCGGCATCGGACCGATGACAGGCGCGGCGGCGGCTTACGGCATGGGCGTTATGAACGGCGCACAGATCGCTGTGGATGAGATCAACGAGGCGGGCGGCGTGAACGGCGTGCAGCTGGAGTTCAATCCGCAGGACGACGAGCATGACCCGGAGAAATCCGTGAATGCATACAATACGCTGAAGGACTGGGGCATGCAGCTTCTGCTCGGTTCCGTTACTTCCGCTCCCTGCACGGCAGTCAAGGCTGAGGCAGTGAACGACAACATGTTCCTGCTCACCCCGTCAGGTTCCGCAGTTGAGTGTATTTCGGATGCTGACAACGCATTCCGCGTATGCTTCTCCGATCCTTCCCAGGGTACGGCTTCCGCACAGTACATCGGCGAGCATGAGCTGGCGACGAAGGTCGGCGTGATCTACGACAGCTCCGACGTATATTCTTCCGGCATCTATGCAACGTTCAAGGCTGAGGCGGAGAACCAGCCGTTCGAGATCGTTGCAGAGGAAGCGTTCACGGCTGACAGCAAGACCGACTTTACGGTACAGATTCAGAAGGCAAAGGATGCGGGCGCAGAGCTGGTATTCCTGCCGTTCTATTACAATGAGGCTTCTCTGGTGTTCACACAGGCTGCGGCTATGGACTACGCTCCGCTGTGGTTCGGCGTGGACGGCATGGACGGTATCCTCACAGCGGTTGAGGGTTTCGACACCTCTCTGGCTGAGGGCGTTATGCTGCTGACCCCGTTCAGCGCGGACGCTGAGGACGATCTGACCAAGAATTTCGTTACCAAGTATCAGGATCTGTACGGCGAGGTTCCGAACCAGTTCGCAGCGGATGCTTACGACGGCATCTACATCATGAAGGCTGCACTGGAAAAGGCTGGCGCTACGCCGGATATGGATCCGAGCGCGATCTGCGACGCGGTGAAGGTTGCCATGACAGAGATTTCTGTAGATGGTCTGACCGGCGCAGGCATGACCTGGAACGCAGAGGGCGAGCCGTCCAAATCCCCGAAGGCTGTCGTCATCGAGAACGGTGCATATAAGGGCATGTGATAATTAAGTTTCGCCATGCAAGTCCGTAAAAGGCAGACCATGCAGATTTATCTGCAATGGGCTGGATTTTGCGGACGCAGATGTGCGGAACGCACATCAGCCGCAGACGGGAGCTGCGGAGCAGCGGACAGCCCGAGAGGGCGGTCTGCGGCGTGCATGGCGAAACGTTAAGCCGTGTATATCTGCGACGGGTCAGGCTTTCGTGGACGCAGATGTGCGGAACGCACATCAGCCGCAGACGGGAGCTGCGGAGCAGCGGACAGCCCGCAAGGGCGGTCTGCGGCATGCATGGCGAAACGTTACGCCGTGTATATCTGCGACGGGCTGTGCTTTCGTGGACGCAGATGTGCGGAACGCGAATTTATATTGACACACGGGAAAACCCGACAGGGGGTTGCAGGCGCAACCCCCTTTTTGCCATAAGATACGGGTGCCCGGTTTTCAGGACAGGAAGAGGTGCATGTATGAGTTTATTATCCTATTTGATTAACGGCATAAGTCTCGGCAGTGTATATGCCATAATCGCATTGGGTTACACCATGGTTTACGGCATCGCGCGGATGCTGAATTTTGCCCATGGTGACGTCATTATGGTGGGCGGATACGCGGCGCTCACCGTCATGCTGAATTACAGCGCAAATCCGCTTGTTGCGGTTCCCGTGGCGATTGTGGTATGTACAGTGCTGGGAATCGTGATCGAGAGGATTGCCTACCGCCCGCTGCGCGCGGCGGCGTCCCCGCTGGCGGTGCTGATCACGGCGATCGGCGTCAGCTATCTGCTGCAGAACGTCGTGCTTCTGATTTTCGGGCCGAACCCGAAGAGCTTTCAGTCCGTCGTTCCGTTCCCCGATCTGAAGCTGGCGGACGGCGCGCTGAACATTTCCGCGGAGACGATCGTGACGATCGTCAGCTGCATCGTGATCATGATCGCGCTGACGACGTTTATCAATAAGACGAAGGCCGGGCAGGCCATGCTCGCGGTTTCCGAGGACAAGGGCGCCGCGCAGCTCATGGGCATCAATGTCAACGGCACGATCGCGCTGACCTTTGCCATCGGCTCCGGTCTCGCGGCAGTCGCGGGCGTGCTGCTGTGCTCCTCGTATCCGTCCCTGTCGCCGTACACGGGCTCGATGCCCGGCATCAAGGCCTTCGTGGCCGCGGTGTTCGGCGGCATCGGCTCGATTCCCGGAGCGATGATCGGCGGCATCGTACTCGGCGTGATTGAGATTCTGAGCAAGGCGTACATTTCTTCCCAGCTGGCGGACGCCATCGTGTTTGCAGTGCTGATCGTCGTGCTGCTCGTGAAGCCGACCGGCCTGCTCGGCAGGAAGATTCAGGAGAAAGTGTAGGTGCGTGGGATGAAAAAGAACAAAAACCTCAAAAACAATCTGATCACCTACGGGATGGTCATTGCGGCGTTTATTCTCGTACAGATTATGCAGGCCACGGGCCATCTGTCGAGCCTGATGCAGGGCCTGCTCGTGCCGATCTGCGTCTATGTGATTCTGGCGGTTTCCCTGAACCTTGTCGTCGGCATTTCCGGCGAGCTGAGCCTCGGACACGCGGGCTTCATGTGCGTGGGCGCGTTCGCGTCCGCATTCTTCACGAAGTGCACGCTGGAGGCGATTCCGGCGGCGGGCCTGCGCTTTGCGCTTGCGATTCTCATCGGCGCGCTGGCGGCGGCGGTGTTCGGGATTCTCATCGGCATCCCGGTGCTCCGCCTGAAAGGCGACTATCTGGCGATCGTGACGCTCGCGTTCGGCGAGATTATCAAGAATGTGATCAACGTTTTCTATGTCGGAAGAGACGCAAACGGCTTCCACTTCTCCATGAAGGATCAGTTTTCCCTCGGGATGGAGGCGGACGGCAAAATGCTGCTGGGCGGACCGCAGGGCATCACGGGCCTTGCGAAGCAGTCCACGTTTCTGATTGGCACGATCCTGATTCTGATTACCCTGTTTATCGTGCTGAACCTGATCGATTCGCGCGACGGGCGCGCGATCATGTCCATCCGCGACAACCGGATTGCGGCGGAATCCATCGGGATCAACGTCACAAAATACAAATTGATGGCGTTCACGGTTTCCGCGGCCCTGGCGGGCGTGGCCGGCGCGCTTTACTCGCATAATCTGGCGACGCTGCAGGCGACAAAATTCAATTTCAACACGTCGATTCTGGCGCTGGTGTTCGTCGTGCTGGGCGGCATCGGCAATATCCGCGGCTCGGTGATCGCGGCGGTCATTCTGACGGCGCTGCCGGAGCTGCTGCGTTCCATGGCGGACTACCGCATGCTGATTTATTCGATCGTCCTGATCGCGATGATGCTCTTCAACTGGGCGCCGAAGGCGCTGGAGTGGAGGGAGCGCTATCTCGGGCGCATCTTCCG
>CANRIG010000035.1 GCA_947630595.1 uncultured Lachnospiraceae bacterium
TAAGAGCCGGATTTTCCTTATTTTACAAGGAATTCCGGCCCTTTCCAATCACTCAAGTGTCGAAAACGGGATTATACAACTAAATGACGAAATTATCTACCATATTTTTTTTGTATTTTCATACATATTTTTTCATCGCAGGAACAGCTTCACCAGCGCCGACTTCCATCCGCTGTACGGCTGATAGCGGAACGGCAGGTCGATCCAGGTGTATTTCTTCACGATGCTCCGGCGATGGCTAAACAGCTCGAAGCTGTCGCGCCCGTGGTAGCTGCCCATGCCGCTGCCGCCGACGCCGCCGAAGCCCATGCGGCTGGTCGCCAGATGAATAATGGTGTCGTTGATACAGCCGCCGCCGAAGCTCACGCGCCCGAGAATCCGCCGCTGCACCGCGCGGCTGCCGGTAAACAGGTAGAGCGCCAGCGGCTTTTCGCGCCGCGTCACATATGAAATTACCTCGGAAATGTCGCGGAAGGTCATCACCGGCAGCAGCGGCCCGAAAATTTCCTCCTGCATCACGGGGTCGGACGGCAGCACGTCCGTGAGCACCGTCGGCGCGATCTGCAGCCTCTCCCTCCGGCACTCGCCGCCGAAGCGGACAGTACCGCTCTTCATCAGGCCGCAGAGCCGGTCAAAATGTTTCTCATTGATAATTTTGCCGTAATTCGGATTGTCCAGCGGATGCGCGCCCAGCTGCCGCCGCACGCAGCGCTCGATCTCCTGCAGCAGCTTTTCCTTTACCTCCTCCTGCACGAACAGGTAGTCCGGAGCCACACAGGTCTGGCCCGCGTTCAGGAATTTGCCGAACACGATGCGCTTCGCGGCCAGCTTCAGGTTCGCCGTCCGGTCCACGATGCAGGGGCTCTTGCCGCCCATCTCCAGGCACACCGGCGTCACATGGCGCGAGGCCTTTTCCAGCACCAGCCGTCCGACCGACACGCTGCCCGTGAAAAAGATAAAGTCAAAGCGCTGTTCCAGAAGCGCGGCGTTTTCCTCGCGTCCGCCCGTGACCGCCGCCACGAAATGGGGCGCAAAGCACTCGCGGATGATCTTTGCGATCACCTCCGAGGTGGCCGGCGAATAGGCGCTGGGCTTGACGATCGCGCAGTTGCCCGCGGCAATGGCGCCGACCAGCGGCTCGATGGCCAGCATGAACGGATAATTCCAGGGCGACATCACGAGCACGACGCCGTAAGGCTCCGGCGATGTGAAGCTCCTGGCGTGAAACTGCGCCAGAGGCGTTAGCACCCTGCGGTCGCGCGCGTACCCGCGCAGGTGGCCGATCATATAGGACAGCTCGGACAGCACCATGCCGGTCTCGCACATGTAGGCCTCGTCCGCCGACTTGTGCAGGTCGGCATACAGCGCCGCCTCGATTTCCGTTTCATATTTCAGAATCGCTTTTTTCAGCGTTTTCAGCGCCGCCAGCCGCCAGGAAACGCTCCTGGTTTTGCCTTTTTCAAAATAGAGGCGCTGTTTTTTTACCAGTTGTTCAATATCCATGGAATCTCCTTCTCACAAACCGGAAGTCATATACTTCTCTTTTTCGCTTTTTTCTTTCCGGAAGGCGTCTGCCCCTGCTGCGGCTCCTTTCCCTCGTAGCAGGCTTCAAGTATGCGCATCACCGCCTCGTACGTCACCTGCCGCGGATTGACGATGACCGCGCCGTCGTTGAGGGCCGTCTTCGCCACCTCCGGGAACAGGGCCGGATCCGCGCCCGCTTCTTTCAGCGTCACCGGCAGGCCGGTCATGCGGTGCAGGCGCCCGCGCAGGCGGACGACCTCCGCGATCATGCGGTCGGCGCGCTTCGCCGCCGGGGTATTGTGGTACACCTCCGGTCCCGCCAGGTACAAAAGCAGCTCCGCGTAGGTGTCGCGGCAGACCCTGCGGTTGAAGATCATGCCGGCCGGAAGCAGAATGTTCATCGCGTCCCCATGCGCAATATGGCAGACGCCGCCCAGCGCGTGGCCGTTCGCGTGCACGACGCCGACCATGCTGTTGCTGAACGCGGCCCCGGCCAGAAAGCTGGCGTTCGCCATCGCCGTCCGCGCTTCCTTCGACGCCCCGAAGCGCACGACCCGCATCAGATTTTCGCCGACCAGCCGCACCGCCGCCGTCGCATAGGCGTCGCTGAGCGGATTCTTCTGCATGCAGCTGTAGGCCTCGATGGCATGGCAGAGCGTGTCCATGCCGGTGGAAGCCGTAATCCGCGGCGGAAGCGTCAGCGTCATGCGCGGGTCGAGGATGGCCACGTCCGGCAGAAGCTGCTGGGAAATAAATTCCATTTTCACGTTTCTGGCGTGATTCTTGATCACGGCCACCGCGGTCGCCTCGCTGCCCGTGCCCGCAGTCGTGGGAATCGCCACGAACGGCACCTCCCGCCCGCGCGGAATGCACTCACAGCCCTGAAGTTCCAGCAGGTCGTCCGCCCCCTGCGCGATCAGCAGGCGCACGCCCTTGGCGGTATCCAGCACGCTGCCGCCGCCCAGCGCCACCAGCGCGTCGCAGTCAAAATCACGGTATTCCCTGGCAATCCGGTTCACCACCTCGACGCCGCTGTCGCGCGGAATATCCGTGAACACGCGGCCGATCTGCATCTCGCCCAGCGCCTCCGTCACCTGCCGCAGCGTCCCCAGCTTTTCCAGCATCGCGTCGCTCAGTACCATCGGACGGCATGCGCCGAGCATCTCCAGCTCGTACGCCAGATTGTCCAGCGCCCCTTTCCCGGAGCACAGTTTGGTCGGGTTGATAAATTCATAATAATTCATAATGTTCTCCTCCAGATCGTTTCCATATCTCAGCGCGTATATTCCGGAAGCATAACTCCGGCACCGGCGTTCCGATACCGCGTTCCCGTATCTCGGCGCGCATGTTTCGGAAACGCAGCCACGACATCGGCGTTCCGATACCGCGTTCCCGTATCTCAGCGTGCATGCTCCAGAAGCGCCTCCGCGTACACCCGGAGACTGCCGGTCTGCTTCTCCGGCACCTCCCTGAGGATGCGCCTGCTCCAAATGCGCGGGAACAGATAAGCCTCCGCGTATTCGACCACGCGCACAAAGCTCATGGTCTGATAGATATCCCCCTCCAGCGTAAACAGGTGCTCCGCATACGCGTCCGCAATGCTCTTCTGCCCGCTCAGCACCTGAAACGCGCCTTCCACGGACTTAAAACGCATGGTAATCTCCGCCCGCTGCGCGCGCTGCAGCTTCCGCACGCCGGCATGCTCGCTCCTGCGCAGCGCCAGCACCGCCCCGCCGGGGCCGCATACCAGCTTAAAGGAAAGATTGTTCTTCCAGCCGTCGATCTCCTCTCGCACGCGGCTGTCGTCGCGGTAGAGCACGCGCAGGCTGCGGTACAGCACCGCGAGCACCAGCGCGTTCACATGGTTCAGCAGTTCTTTTTTCACAATATCGGCTCCTCTTTTTTTCGATGCTTATAATTTTACATTTTTTTGCAAGAAAATCAATCCATAAGCGGGATTTTTTGAGGAATTAAATTCGACACACAAAAGCGTACAATAAGAAGGGCTGTCGCAAAAACGCCAAGCAGGGCTTGCCACAATCCGATTGTACACATGTCTGACCACAGGACATTCCACAATGCATGTCTCACAGATAGACGCTGCGCGTTATGACATGAGACAAATGTCTGGTCTGAGGAGGATGTAATCCACTGCCGACAGACAAGTATAACAAAGATCACGTAAACAACCGGATTTGTGGCGAGCCCGCCGTATTCTCGCAACAGCCCCCTCAAATCGTTTCACTATCGTTTTTTCTTTTTTTCGCTCCGGTACGCGGCCAGCTCTCCCGCAATTTCCTGGTAGTCGCGCTCAAACAGTTCCTCGCTGATCTGCACGCGCAGCAGTTCCTCCGGCACCCGCTCCAGCAGCGCCTGCACGACAAAACGCTTGCTTTTGCCGGCATAGCGCGGCAGCATGTTCTTCGCCTGAATGCGCGCCAGCTCCGGCCGCCACAGCAGCATCAGCTTGCGTTCCCAGTCCGTCAGGGGATTTTTCCTGGCCTTGCGCAGCACATAAAAATCGGCCTTTCCGCCCTCTTCCTCCACCGTGATAATTCCCCACCACTCCGGCACATGCTCCTCGATATGCTGGGCGTGGCTCGTGCCCGCCACCACGTAATTGGCGTCAAAAAAGCGGTCGTAATCTTTCACCTGCCGCTGCAGTCTGGCATAGGTATCGGCGTCGCTCTTGATCTCAATCCCGACCAGCGCCTCCGGCAGCACCATCACAAGATCCGCCCGTGACCGTCCCATCTGTTTTTCCTCAATAATCCGAACCTTTTCGTACCGTTCCTCCAGGAAATCAAACAGAGGCTCCCGGATGTCCTTATCGTACAGCATCAGTTTCTCCGTCCGTAATCAGTTTTCTTTTCCAGCTTTCAATTCGATGATGATTTTCTGAATCACAGGAAGCTCTTCCTCCAGCGCGTCGGCGATCTCTTCTGCAGTTTTCCCTTTCGCCAGTTTTTTCTCTACCTGAGAATACAGTTTTTTGGCTTCACCTTTTATTTCGCCTTTGATTTCTCCGTTTCTTTCTCCAGCCCTTTCCCCGTCCTCATATCCATCCCGATAAATCTGACGGTCACGGTCCTCCATCTTCATATACTCCGCCTCCAGTTCCGCCCTGCCTTTCAGCCGGGCTATCTCAGCAGTTTCATCAAAAAACCAAACAGTCTCTGGCTGCACCATCATAATTCATTTGCTTCTCCATCTTTTAATTCGGCGATGATTTTCTGAATCACAGGAAGTTCTTCCTCCAGCGCGTCAGCGATCTCCTCCGCAGTTTTCCCTTTTGCCAGTTTTTTCTCTACCAGAGAATGCAGCTTTTTTGCTTCGCCTTTTATTTCGCCGTTTCTTTCTCCAGCCTTTTCTCCATCCTCATATCCATCCCGATAAATCTGACGGTCACGGTCCTCCATCTTCATATACTCCGCCTCCAATTCCGCCCTGCTTTTCAGCCGGGCTATCTTCCCGCCCAGACGCCGGACGCGGCTGTCCGCACACGATGCGGCAATGGCCTGCGAACTGTTCCTGACAAATTTCAGGAACTCCACCAGAGCAGGCTCCACCTCATCCTCGTTGTTTCCCTCCGTATTCAGGAAAACAGTGTACAGCCCGTCCTCCAGCGTCAGCTCCGGAACCTCCCGGCAGCGGTTGTCAAACGTATAGCGATATTTGCCGTAACCGAACAGATCGAATCCGCAGATAAAAATAATACAGGCTGTCGGCAGACGGTCAAATCCGGCCTCGCCGCTCTTTAACAGCGGTGCATCCAGCAGCGCCTTGTAAAAGCGCGTCCGCTTCGGAATATTGCCTGTATTCCTGGCCTGCATCTCCACGTCGTAAAGATGTCCCGTCTCGTCGATCACATAGAAATCCAGACGGATCCCGCGGCATCCCGGCACGTTGTGCACCACTTTCTGGCCCTCTTTCCAGCGAATCTCGCGGATGCGGATGTTCAGACTCAGCTCTATGATGTCCTTGCAGGTCTCAAGGTCTACGGTGGCCACATCAAATAAAAAATCATCGATCAGATTCAAATCTGCAAACGGTTTGCTGTTCAATCGCTTTTCCTCCTCATTTTAACATAACGGACTCTTTTTTCGCAACGGATATGCGGAAAATTTCAGGTGTTTTCCGGCATACGCACAAAAAGTTTCAGGTGAATGTCTGGCAAAGTTTCAAAGCAGTATTGGAAGGTGTCGGATGAATATCCCATCAAGACAATTTATCATATGTGTATTGAGAATAATCTCTAAATGTTTTTATATATTAACATAAACTTTAAGTGTTTTCAAGCGTTTCCTGAAAATATTTCCTCAGCATTCCTGAAAATCATTTCCTGAAATCTGAAAAACATTTTCTAAACTAATCTGAAAAGCATCTCTGGAACTGATTTGAAAAGCATCTCCGGAACTTCCTGAAAAGTATCGCCTGAAATTTTCTACACATAAATTCAGGGCTGCCGCAAAACAGTCCGTTCGGTATCAAAGTCCAAACGGTCGCTGTTCTGCAGCAGCCCCTCTCAGCCGGGCATTTCCGTGCTGTTTTACTATTTTGTTGTTTTACTGTTTTGCTGTTTTACTATTACTGTTTTACTATTTTGCTGTTTTTTCGTTATGCGTTCAACGCCGCGAACCGGTACATCGGCTCGCCCTTGTCGTTCGTCGTGATGTTGGTCAGGTTCGGATTGATCAGGCAGATATAAACCTGCGTCACCGCCGGGATCACGTAGAAGTTCTCGCTGACGAGAATGTTCTGCGCCTCGTGCAGGTACTTGTCGCGCTCCGCCTGATCGGTGGTCGCATTGGAATTTGCAACCGCCTCGTCGTAGGCCGCGTCCGCCACATGGTTATAGTTGGAGGAAGCGCCGCTCACATACAGGCTCAGGTAGTTGATCGGGTCGTTGAAATCCGCCGTCCAGCTGTGACGGATGAGGTCGTAATTTCCGTCCTCTCGGTCGGTGGACCAGACGCCGTCCTCCTCGCCTACCAGCTCGATGTCGATGTTGAGCACTGACTTCAGCTGTGCCTGAATGCCCTGTGCCAGCAGGGAATCCTTCTCGCTGTTCGGGTATTTATACGTCAGTGTCGGGAAGCCCTCGCCGTCCGGATAGCCCGCTTCCGCGAGAAGCTCCTTCGCCTTCTCCTGATCCTCGACAAACAGCGGCTCCTGCTCGTCCTTGAAATACTGGTCGCTGCTCGGGGAAAGCATGTACTCCGCCACGTAATTGAGGGACGGAATATAGTCGTTGCCGATCGCCGCGCAGATTTCCTCACGGTTCAGCGCCAGCGCAATCGCCTCGCGCACCAGCTCGTTGTCCAGCGGCTCCACCTCGAGGTTCGGGAGGATGAATTTGGAAGTCAGCATCGTCCAGATAAACAGGCCGTCTTCCTCGGTATAGTCGTCCGCGACGTAATCCGGAAGTCCGGTGACCACGTCCATCTCGCCGGTCTGGTAGCCCGCCAGCAGCGCGGTCGTATCCGTGATGAAGTTCACGTTGATTTTGTCAAGATTTACCCGGTCCGCCTGATAGTAATACGGGTTCTTCACCACCGTATAGCCAACGCCGTCCGTGTAGGACTCCAGACAGAAAGCGCCGTTTCCGAGCGACTTCGCCGGATCCTTGAACCATTCCTCGTCCTCGTTGGTCGCCAGGCCGGCCTTGGACGGATAGAACACCGGGATCGTCATCATTTTCAGGAAATAGCTGCACGGCGCGTTCAGGTCAAACTCCAGGGTGTGATCGTCCACCGCGATCGCCTTCACATCTTCCAGCGCGCCCTCGCCGTTGTGGTAAGCCTCAGCGCCGTCGATGCCGAACAGCATGTTGGCGTAGATCGCCCCGCCGTTTTCCGGATCCAGCGCGCGGTGAATCGTGTTGAGGAAATCGTCCGCCGTCACTGCGGAACCGTCGCTCCACTTTGCATCCTCTCTGAGATGGAACGTATAGACCAGACCGTCGTCGCTGACGTCGTAACTCTCCGCCGTCTCATAAATGACGCTGCCGTCGCTGTCATAACTGAGCAGGCCGTCCGTGCACAGTTTCGCGTACTCGGTCCACATGTCGATTGCCACGCCCGCCGGGTCCAGGCTGCCCGCACAGGATACGGTTGCGATGTTGATCTCTCCGCCCTGCGGAAGCGCCGCGCCCTCGTCCGCCAGCGCAGACGCCGGCAGAGCAGCCGCCATGGAAAGGGTCAGAAGGACACTCAAAAGTTTCTTTTTCATAGTTTTTCTCTCCATTTCAATTTATTTCTCAGCCGGCGCAGTCCGCCGGACGGAGATTTCTTTATAATGCCAGATCATGCCGGAAGCAAAAGCCTGCATCCACACAACATGTTCGCTCCTCACAGCTACCCGCGAAACGGCAGTTACACACTGAATTTCATGGATGATGGAATGTTTTCGCTCCTCACAGCCGCCCCGCAAGGTGGCAGGCCACCTTCCGCCCGCCGACGTCGGCCAGCTCCGGCTTTCGGGTTCTGCATTCCTCCGTACAGTAACGGCAGCGCGTGTGGAACGGGCAGCCGGAAGGCACGTGAATCGGGCTGGGTACCTCGCCCTGCAGGATTTTGCGGTTCATCATCCCCTGTGCGCCCGGATCGGCCACCGGAATCGAGGAAATCAGCGCCTGCGTGTAGGGATGCAGCGGGCGCTCGTAAATCTCGTCCGCCGGCCCGGTCTCTACCAGATGCCCCAGATACATCACGCCGATGTCGTGGCTGATGTGCCGCACGGCGTTGAGGTCATGCGCCACCACGATATAGGAAATCTGCTTTTCATCCTGGATGCGCTCCAGTAAATTGATGATCTGCGCCTGAATCGACACGTCCAGCGCGGAAAACGGCTCATCGCAGACGATAAACTCCGGATTCAGCGCCAGCGTGCGGGCGATGCCGATGCGCTGCCGCTGCCCGCCGGAAAATTCATGCGGATAGCGTCGGATGTGGTCCGGCTTCAGGCCCACCGTCTCCATCAGCTGTTGCACAATCTCCATGCGCTCCGCTTTGGTATACATATTGTAGATGATCATCGGCTCGCAGATCGTCTCGCCCACGGTGTAGCGCGGATTCAGGCTCGCATACGGATCCTGAAAAATCATCTGCATTTTCTGCCGGAGCGGATGCATCTGGCTCATATTATATTGTGTGATATCAGTCCCCTGATAGAAAATGCGGCCGCCGTCCGGTTCGTAAATTTTCAGGATCGTCCGCCCCAGCGTGCTCTTTCCGCAGCCGGATTCACCGACGATGCCCAGTGTTTTTCCCTTTTCAATGGAAAAGCTGACGTCGTTCACCGCGCGCACGTACTGCTTTTCCTCAAACAGTCCGGTCTTCACGCGAAATTTTTTCTCCAGATGCTCCACCTGGATCACAGGTTCCATCACGCGCTCACCTGCCTTTCCCGGTTCTGCGCCGCTGCCGGCTTCATCTCTCTTCTCTGCTCCTGCGCCGCTGCCGTCTTTGCCGCTTTTTCCCGCTCCTGCACCGCCGGCTTGTCCATCTCCCGTTCCTGCGCCGCTGCCGCCCTCGTCTCCTTTTCCCGTTCCTGCACCGTTGCCGCCCTCGCCTCTCTTTCCCGCGTCTGCGCCGCTACCGGCTTCATCTCTCTTCTCTGCTCCTGCGCCTCTGCCGCCTTCGTCTTCCTTTCCCGCTCCTGCGCCTCTGCCGCCTTCGTCTCCCTTTCCCGCTCCTGCGCCGCCACCAGCTCCGGTGCCTTTTCCTTGCAGTAGAGCCAGCAGGTCGCCCCGTGTTCCTCCGAGAACCGGGTCTCGCAGGGCCGATATTCCCTGCAGATTTTCATGGCCTGGCCGCAGCGGCTGCAGAACGTGCAGCCGTCGCTGCGGCGCAGCAGGTTGGGCGGCGTGCCCGGTATGTAGCGCAGCGGCTCGCGGTGCTCGCCCGGTCTGGCGATGCTGGCCAGAAGCCCCTTCGTGTAGGGGTGCTTCGTCTCGTGAAAAATTTCCTCCACGGTGCCGTATTCCACAATCTCCCCGCCGTACATGATTGCTATTTTATCGCAGAGCTCCGCCACCACGCCCAGATCATGCGTGATCACGATCGCGCTCGCGCCCATTTCCTTGACCGATTTCTCGATCAGGTTCAGAATCTGCGCCTGAATCGTCACGTCCAGCGCCGTCGTCGGCTCGTCCGCAATCAGCAGCTTCGGCTCGCAGGCCAGCGCCGCCGCGATGATGATCCGCTGCCGCATGCCGCCGGAAAACTCATAGGGGTACTGCTTCATGCGCTTTTCCGGGCTGGAAATGCCCACCTGCTGCAAAAGCCGCACCGCCCGCTGCTCCGCCTCGGCGCGGGAGCATTTCAGGTGCCGGCGCAGGCCCTCCGTCATCTGCGTCCCGATTTTCAGAACCGGGTTCAGGTAGGTCATCGGATCCTGGAATACCATGCCGATGTCCTTGCCGCGCAGCTCCGACATCCGTTTTTCATGCGCCTTCTTTTCCTTTTTGGACTGCAGGCCCGCGGCCGACAGCTCCTCGCCCTCAAAGCGGATGCTGCCGCCCGTGACGGTTCCGTTGGCCGCCAGCAGGTTCATCAGCGCCAGCATGCTGACCGACTTGCCGGAGCCGGATTCGCCGACGATGCCCAGAATTTCCCGGGTGTTCAGGTCGAGATTGATGCCGCGCACCGCGTGCACCGTGCCCTGCTTCGTCGAAAAGTCGACCGTAAGATTTCGGATTCTCAGTAATTCTCTGTGTAATGCGTCCATCAGTCCCGCCCTTTCGGATTCAGTGCTTCTTCCAGGCCCTCGCCGACAAAGTTCAGCGCGAAAATCACAAGGCAGATCACCAGCACCGGGTACACCATCAGCATCGGGTACTTGGAAATCATCATTTTCGCATCCTGCGCCAGCGTGCCGAGGCTCGCCTGCGGCGCCGATATGCCGATGCCGATAAAGCTCAGAAAGGCCTCGTTGAAAATCGCCTGCGGCACCATCAGCGTAGCCGTGACGATGATCGGCCCCACCGCGTTCACCATCAGATATTTAAAGAGGATGCGCTTCCGCGAGGCGCCGAGCACAAACGCAGCCGTGGCAAATTCGCGCTCCTTCAGCGTCCGGACCTCGCCCCGCACAATCCGCGCCATGTTAATCCAGCCGTTCACGCAGATGCCGATCATGACGCTGTACACGTTCGAGCCCAGCATCAGCATGATCAGAATCATGTAAATCATCGCCGGTATGGACTGCACCACATCCATCACGCGCACCATAATATTGTCTGCAACTCCTCCCACATAGCCGGCGATGCCGCCGTAGATGATGCCGATCACCATGTTCGCCGCCGTTGCCACAAAGCCGATCATCAGGCTGATGCGCGCGCCGTACAGCACCCGCGTAAACTCGTCGCGCCCCATCTTGTCGGTGCCGAACCAGTGCGCGAGCGACGGCCCCTGATTGGCGATGGACGTGTCCATCCCGTCGTAGGGGTACGGGGAAAGCAGCGGCCCGGCAAACGCAATCACGGCGATAACGGCCAGCAGAATCAGGCCCGCCACTGCCCGCTTGTTGGCGCAAAAGCGCTCCCAGGTGTCCCGGGCAAACGACTTGCTCTCCATTGCAATGTATTCTTCGTTTTTTTCCGCCGGATCAAGCGGTTCAAAATACTCCTCCGGTCTCAGCATAGCACAGCCCTCATTCTTCCAGCTTGATTCTCGGGTCGACCAGCACGCAGAGAATGTCCGCGGCCAGATTGCAGATCATCAGCGTAATCCCGAGGAAAATGGTAAGCCCCATGATCACGGTGTAGTCGCGGTTGCTCACCGCGTCCACAAACTCGCGCCCGATGCCGGGAATCGTAAAAATTTCCTCCACCACAAAGCTGCCGGTCACCAGAAAGGCGATGATCGGCCCGGAGGCCGTGATCACCGGAATCATGGCGTTCTTTAAAATATGTACGAGCACAATCCGCCGCCCGGCGATCCCCTTCGCCTTCGCCATCGTCACGTAGTCCTGCTGCATCGCCTCCGTGTAGCTGCTTCGCACCAGCTTGGAAATCTGCGCGAGCGGGTACACCGTGAGCGACGCCACCGGCAGAATGTAATGCTTCCAGGTGCCCAGGCCCACGACCGGTACCAGCTTCAGCATCACGCCGAACACCAGCATCAGAAGCAGCGCCAGCACGTAGTTGGGAATGCTGATGCCCATGACGGTAAACGCCATCAGCCCGCCGCGCACCGATTCCCGGCTGGTCACCGCCATGCGGATGCCGAGAAATACGCCCAGGACCAGAGAGATCACATACGATATTACACCCAGCCGCAGCGTATAGGGCGCCTCCGTCCGGATCAGCTCGTTGACGGTCATCCCGGCCTTTTTGTAGGATATGCCGAGATCGCCGTGCAGCAGATTGTTCAGATATACGCCGAGCTGCTCCAGCACCGGCCGGTCCAGCCCGTAATGGCTCAGCAGCTCGTCGCGCACGGACTGGTTGATATTTTCATAGTTGAACGGGTTGCCCGGCATGAATCTGGTCAGGAAAAACACGATCACGATCAGCGCAAACAGGCTGACGATGCCGAACAGCAGCCTTTTTCCAATATATTTCAGCATGATACTTTATCCTTTCCGGTCCTGCAGGGAAACCTCAGCCCCGCCGTTTTTCCGCCGGAAGCGGCTTTTCCTCTCCGGCGTCCGCTGCATGCCTGACCGGCACAAATTTCGCCTGGTTCATCAGCGGATGCTGCAGGCGGATGGCTCCCTCCTGCCGGCAGGCCATGACGCAGCTGCCGCAGTAATAGCATTCGCCCGGGTACAGCACGACCGGCGGCCTGCCCTTTTCCGGGTTCGGAATCAGGATGTCCACCTGACAGACCTCCGCGCAGCGGTTGCAGCCGACGCACCGGCTCTCGTCAAAGACCAGCGGACGGGCGCTGCACGGCACGACAAACGCGTACATTTCTTTCTTCATATGCTCTCCTTTATCCCCGGTCCACGCGGTCCGGCTCCCCGTTTATGTAATCCTGATTGTGCCGCTCGTATTCCGTTTTCAGGTCGCCGAAAAAGCCCATGGGCACGTCGCCGCGCACCACGTTTCCGGCGTCGTCGAGGGAAATCGTGATAAAATGATCGTTTTCCGGCGGATCCATCTGCGGATAGTCGCTCCGCTCGAAGCAAAGCGGCGCCGAGCTGGATTTCCGCATCAGACAGGCCTGCAGAATCATGATCGATACGGTCAGGATATCCAGCACCTCGTGCGTGCGCATCAGCTCGTGCGGATTGGCGGCGCACAGCTGCGGCACCGCGTCATTCTGGTAATGCAGCAGCAGGTCAAGGCCTTCCTTCAGCAGATCCTCGCACTTCACGCCGCCGCAGTAATTCTGCATGGCCTTGGCAATCGCCATGTTCAGCTCCTTCCAGCTCATGCCGTCCTCACGCTGCACCGGCGCGTAGAGGCGCTGCTTCTCCCGCTCGCAGAACGCCCGGTCAATCTCCCCGAACGCAGCGTGTTCGCTCGCCTGCGCCGCCTTCCGGCCCGCGTAATAGCCGGTCGCGCAGGCAAATCCGCAGCAGTCGGCCGCGTAGAGCTGGTCGCCCGCAGCGTAAACGCCCTCCAGATTGGTCCGAAGGTCCCAGTCTGTAAGGATGCCGCCCGGCGCTCCGAACAGCTGGCGCTCCTGCGGCAGAAACGACGCCGACTGCCAGCCGTTTCCGTAGCTCTGCAGCATATGCTTCTGCGGGTCAAAGCCCCGCTCCGTATAATTTTTCAGAATTGGAATTTTTGTCTTTCCCTCCTCGCCGACCATGACGCCCCAGATGACCTTCCGCTCCATCTCCGGCATCCGGCTCAGATCCGCGTAAAACGGCAGCTGATAGCCCCGGCGCATGAGCTCGTCAAAGGGCAGCGTCTCCGGCCCGCGGTACTCATACTTCGGCTCGTCGATGACGCCGCCTTTCAGGAAGAACTTCTGCCCCGGCGCCGGATAATAACGCTCCGACACCGTTTTCAGCTCCTCGCCGTCGCGGTTGACATAGGGAATCTCCACGCCTCTGGCGTCCACCATCGTCGCCGCGTACCAGGTGTTGTGGTTGTTGCCGGTGCCGTACGGCGGAAAGCTCCGCCCCGCGGAGGAAAACTCCGCCTTCACGGATTTCTCCATCATCGTAAACGCCACGCCGCTGCGGTAGCCCATCGCATGGCCGCTGCCGATACTCTGCATCGGCCGGAATTCGCACAGCCCGGTGAGGTCTGGATTGAAAAGCCACACGCGGGCCGGCCTCGACATGGCCAGCACCGTCTCCTTCGCCTGGAAGATCAGGAATTTGCCAGTGCGGACGTTCATTCCCGTGGCCCCGGTGCCGCGCTTCCGCCCGTTCACGGTTTCCGTCATCAGCGCGGTGGCCTCGGTGCGGTCGTAAATGCGCACCTTCAGACGCTTCAACTCCCGGTACAGCGCCGGCTTGAACGTGGAGCCCCAGACGCGCAGCGTAAAGCGGTTCTTATAATCGTAGGCGAACATCAGCCCCGTCTCGTCGTCGCGGAACTCCGCTCCCTTAAACTCGCCCTCCGTATCCCGGATTTTGCCGCCGAAGGATTCCATGTCGAGCAGCCGGTCGTAGCCCTCCTGGCACTCGATGTAATGCCCGATTCCGTTGCTGTAGCCGTCCTGCTCGTTCACGTAGGCCTCGGCGATCTCCTGCGCCGTCACCTGCGAGCACGGGTTGGTGCAGGCGCTCTCCCAGTGGTCGAAACCGCTGCCCGCGGAACCGCTGCGCTCAGTCGCGCCCTTTTCCACCAGCACCACCGATTTCCCCCGCCGGGCCGCCGCGATCGCCGCATAGCAGCCGGCGAGGCCGCCGCCCAGCACCAGGACGTCGCTTTGCACGATTTCTTCCTCTCCAAATTCATTTTTATAAGGCCACTTATATAAATTCATTGAAGTTCTCCGTCTTTTGTTATTTTATATGACTGTCTTATGATTTTAAGGCGTTGACGCGTTAAAGTCAAGTATTTTCGGAAATCTGTCCGCGCCGCCGGCCTTTCGCGCAAAAAAGAAAGCCCGGCATCTGAATATCCGGGCTTTCCGTGCAGTTTCGTTCTTTCTTATTTTTACTACTGTTTCGATGTCATTCCGCAGCTTTTTACAGCCGCGCTGCCGCGTTTCTCATTCCTTCACACCGCCCAGGGCGACGCCCTCAACGATGAACTTGGACAGGCACAGGTAGATGATAATGATCGGCACAATGGCGATGGTGATCATCATATAGATTTTTCCCATGTCGAAATTCATGTAGTCCGCGCCGCGGAGGGTGGCGATCATGATGGGAAGCGTCTGCTTGTTCTTCGACGTGATCACCAGGGCCGGAATGAAGTAGTTGTTCCAGGAACCGACGAAGGTGAAAATCGCCTGCACCGCAATCGCCGGCTTCATGATGGGAATGACGATGCGGTTGAATGTTCCATACTCGCCGGAGCCGTCAATCCGGGCCGCCTCCACCAGGTCCTTGGGCAGCGAAGACTGCATGTAGCTGTACATGAAGTAAAAGGTCGCCGGGGACGCGATGGACGGCAGAATCAGCGGAAGCAGAGAGTCGTCCATATGCATGTTGGTGATCAGGCGCAGGAAACCAAGCGCCGTCACCTGCGTGGGCATGACCAGGATGGCCATGATGAACGTGAACGCCAGTTTTTTCAGTTTGAAGTCATAGGCATAGATGCCGTATGCCGTCAAAGCGGAAAAATAGGTCACGATCGCCGCGCAGCAGCCGGAAACGATCAGGCTGTTGATGATGCCCTTCACGATCGGGATCGCCGGGTCGTTCAGGACGTTGTGCAGGTTCGTCAGCAGGCTGGAACCCGGCAGGGCCGAAAATCCAAGCTGCAGCTGCGCGTGGGAACGCGTCGCGTTGATAATCAGTATGTAAAAGAAAAACAGACACAAAAACGAAAGAAAAATCAGTACGGCGTGCGCGATTATGGAGCGCACCTTCCCACTTTTATGCTTCATCAGGCCAGGCCTCCTTTCTTTGCCCGCTTCGCCCGCTTTGCCGCGGCCTTGGAACCGTCAGGATCGCTGTCCGTATTCATCTTGAACACGAAGAAGCACAGGACAGCGCTGATCACAAAGAGATACACGGACAGAGCGCCGGCCATACCGTAGTTCTTGGCCTGAAGGTGCTTGTTGAGGAACATGATCAGCGTCATGGTAGTGCGGTCCGGAGCGCCCTGGCCGTTGGTCAGGATCTGCGGCACATCGAACATCTGCAGGCCGCCGATGAGGGATGTGATCAGGGTGTAGGTCAGCAGGGGCCGGATCTGGGGAAGCGTGATCTTGAAGAACTTCTGCGACTGCGTGCAGCCGTCCAGCTCCGCCGCCTCAAAGACGGACGGGTTGATGCCCATGATGGCGGCCATCAGCATGATGGTGCTGTTGCCGAACCACATCAGGAAGTTCATCAGGGCCACCAGAGAGCGGGCTCCCAGCGTGGATTCCATGAAACGGATGGCCTCGCCCACCACGCCCGTGCTGACAAGGATGTTGTTGACCGGGCCTGTGTTGGAAAACAGGGCGAAAAACAGCATGGCAAACGCGGACGCCATGATCAGGTTGGGCAGGTAGATGACTACCTTGAAGAACTGTTTTCCTCTTATTTTAAACCGCGCGTCCGTAAACCACGCGGCCAGCAGCAGCGCCACGCAGATCTGCGGTACAAAACCCAGAATCCACATGACAAAGGTATTCCACGCGTACTTGGGCAGGTCAGCGGAAAGAAGCTCTTTGTAATTGCCGAGGCCGGCCCAGGTGGGCCCGACGACCTTCAGGCCGGAGTAGAAATACGTATAAAAACTGTTCCGGATGGTGTCCACCAGCGGAATCAGCGAAAATATGGCATACGTCAGGAAGAAAGGCAGAATAAAAATATATCCCCATTTCGCATAGCTGACGCCTTTGTGTTTTTTCACGGGAAGTCCTCCTTTCATGGTGCTGATTCAGACGCTGCCAGGCCTTACCGGAGGCGGGGCGGCCGAAGCCGCCCCTGTGCAGCGCCTGTCCGTCCGCTTATTCCGGCCACTTCACAGTGCCCATCGCCAGCTCCGGATAACGCTCATGAATTGCGGTCTCAAAGTTTGCCTTGGCCGTGTCCAGATCGATAACGCCGTTGAAATAATCGCCGAACGCGTTCTGGAATTCCTCGGTGCACCCCTGATCGTACGGGGAAACGTTTGCAAGGCTGATGTTTGCAGCCGCCTCGGACAAAACGCCGATGTAGTTCTGACCGCTCAGCAGATCGATGCCGAAGTCCGGAGACTCCGCCAGCTCCTCCATCAGCGGCTGGTCGTTGCTCATCTCACCATTGTTCACGGCAAGATTGCGCAGGATGTCGGTATCCGCCGTCATCTTCAGCATGATGTCCTTGAGGTGCTCCGGGTTGTCCGTTCCGCGGCAGGCGATGAGCCAGGTGCCGCCCCAGTAGAAGCTCTGGGGAGACGGGCAGACCGCCCAGTCCTCAGCTGCGTCGGTATCCGTCACATTGGGCTTGATGCACACGTCCAGGCCCCATGCCGGAAGGAAGAAGCAGAACACCTTGGAGTCCGGACCCATGTCCTTGTTCCACTCGTCGGTCCACTGGCCGCCCACCTTGTGGTTGATGCCGTTCTCGGTATCTTCCATGGAGCGATCCACCCAGTTCATCATATTCGGGTCCACTACAACGTCAAATCCGTCCACCCAGGGAGCGGAAACGTTGTTGGAGTATACACGGTAGGTATCGGCGCGTCCGGAATACATGTAGTAGCCGGCCTCTTTCATCTTGTCCGCGGTCTCATAGAACTTGTCCCAGTCGGCCACTGCAGCGCCCACGGTCTCGGGATCGTCGCTGCCCAGCACTTCTTTCGCGATGGAGCGGCGGTACACCAGCATGCCCGGCGTCGCCTGATAGCTGAGGCCCCGGATTTCGCCGTCCGCGGTGGTCACGGCCTCCTGCGTGTATTTGTACTGGTTGGCGATGTCGTCCGCGGTGATGCCCAGCTCAGAGATCGGCATAGCCACGTCCACGTCGGGATCGATGTATTTCAGCGCATAATCGGCTTCCACCAGGAAGAGGTCGATCTTCTCGTCCGCGCTGGCATCCGCCTGTTTGACCAGCGCCTCGTCCAGCTTCTGCTGATAAACGCCGTCCTGGTTGGGATTGATGATCCAGTGAACCTCTGTCCCGTCCTTTAAATAGGTAACGGACTTGTCCTTGGAAGTGCTGTCTACCTCGGGATAGTTGGCGTTGAACTTGTTCTGCCACTCATCGTTCCACACGTAGATGTTGATAACCTTCCCTTCTTCTTCCGCCTGAGCGACCATACCGCTTCCGAGACTGCCCAGAAGACCAAGGCACAGCGCAAGGCTTACCATTCTCTTTTTCATAGTGTTTCCTCCTTCTGAAAATTTTGATACGTTCTTTTATAACACCTCAGCCGTGTTACTGCCTATATTGTATTTTTTTCGCGCGGGAACGTATACTAATAATGAATAAAAAATGTTAGATTCATGCTGTGTTTTCCCAAAACCGGCACGGCGCCGTTCTGCAAAAATCCCTGCAGGAGAAGTCTTGAAAAATTCCCCTGCAGCGTGCTATACTTTTCCCGGAACATCTGAAACCAGTGTGTGAGGCAGCATGAATATAGGTGTATAAAAATACAATTACAATGCCAGGAGGATCCGTCTATGGGAACAGAGAAAGACTGGAAACCGATCGAACCGGATCAGAATGAGGAGCTGACGCTCCACCGTGACCCCGGTGAAGAAATGATGTTTTACCGCGCTGTCGCCGCCGGACTCATCGACGCCGTCCAGGACAACTGCGCGCGCGGCGTTTTCAAGGACCCGAAAGGCGTCGGCCGTCTCTCCGACAACCCGGTCAACAATCTGAAATATCATTTTGTCGTCACAGCCGCCATGATCACCCGCTTCTGCATCGAGGGCGGGATGCCCATGGAGGAGGCCTACGGGCTCAGCGACGCCTACATCCAGAAGATGGATCACTGCGCCAACATGGCGGAGATCGTGCTGCTCCACGACCAGATGGCGCTCGACTTCACCGGGCGGATGCGCACGCTGAAAAAATACGCGGCCACCTCCAGACAGGTATCGGACGCCATCGACTACATTTACGCCCACGTCCGGGAACGCATTACCGTCAACGATATTGCCGACGCCATCTGCATCTCCCCTGCCTACCTCTCCCGCATTTTCAAGCAGGAAACCGGAATTTCCATCAGCGAGTACATCCGGCAGAGGAAAATTGACATGGCGAAAAATCTGCTGCGCTTCAGTGATTACGACCTCTCCTCGATCGCCTACATGCTGTCCTATTCCTCCCAGAGCCATTTCATCCAGCATTTCCGCAGCCAGACGGGAGTCACGCCCAAGGCGTACCGGGCCAGCAATTACATGTCAAACTGGGACGTCAACAAGGACACGGCGGACAAAGACGGGACAAAATCCTGAGGCTGCCGCAAAACAGGCGTTTTACGGCAGCCCCGTGTCTACATAACCAGCGTAATTTCCGTCACGTCCGTGAGCAGCTTCTCCGGCACGTAATTTCCCGCCATTTCTTTTCCGTTCACCGTAAGCTTCCTGCAGCCTGATTCCCTGCCCTCCGGATTCCGGATTGTGATGTGCAGCGTTTTTCCGCGGAAGCTCCTGCGGATTTCCAGCGCTCCCCACTCCTTCGGGATGGAGGGCGCGATTTTTATGCCGTAAGGGTCGGGGCGCATACCGAGTATACCCTCCACGCATCCCACCATAACCGTCGACGCCGTCCCGGTCAGCCAGTGCACGTGCGAGCGTCCCATGTGCGGGCTCGCGCTTCCCTCCGTGAACTGCCCGTAGCAGTAGGGCTCGATTCCCCGAATCTCCGCCATGCCGTTCTGCATCGAGGGAGCGTTTTCCTTAAAATAGGCGAACGCCCGGTCCCCATGCCCCAGCAGCGCCTCCGCCAGAATCAGCCAGCCCTGGGACTGGGAGAAAATGCCGGCGTTCTCCTTCGTCCCGGCGTTGTAGATCACCGCCAGCGCCCCGTCGAAGGCATGCGCGTGATACGGCGGGTCCATGAGCATCGCCCCGTACGCCGTGTTCAGGCGCCGATACACATTGTCCATCGCCAGACCTGCCTGGCGGTCGTCTGCCAGCCCGCTGATCACCGCCCAGCTCTGCGGATTCAGCCACAGGTCCGCCTCCGGCGCCGTGCGCGCGCCGATCGTTTCGCCCGCCTCGGTGAAGCCGCGGATGAAGCGGTCTTCGTCCCAGCAGAGCCTGTTCAGCCGTTTTCCCAGCGTCTCCTGCTCGCTCTGCAGCCAGGCTCCGTACGCCTCGTCCTTCTGATACGCGGCAAAGATCCGCAGGATGGAAAACGCATAGTAAAACTGAAACGCCACGAAGGAAGATTCCCCGTTCGCGCCCAGCCGCAGGCAGTCGTTCCAGTCCGCGTGCAGCCCGGCCGGCATTCCGTGGGGACCCAGATGCTTCAGGGAAAAGTCCAGCGCCCGCTTCAGATGATCGTAAACGCTTCCCTCGTCCCGGTTCGCGTACGGAACCGTCTCGTCGAGAAAGGCCAGATCGCCCGTCTCCGCGATGTACTTGTACACCGTCGGGAACAGCCAGAGCGCGTCGTCCGCGCGGTAGGCCGGATGCCCGGTCTCCCGGACATAGGATTCGTCCTCCGGCGTGTCCTCATGGCCGGGATTATGCGTAAACTTCACCAGCGGCAGTCCGCCGCCGTGATTCACCTGCGCGGAGAGCATGAAGCGGATTTTCTCCCGCGCCTGCTCCGGGGCCAGATGGATGATTCCCTGAATGTCCTGCACCGTATCGCGGTAGCCATAGCCGTTGCGCAAACCGCAGTAAACAAAGGAAGCCGCCCGCGACCAGGTAAAGGTAATAAAGCTGTTGTAGGCGTTCCAGGTGTTGATCATCGTGTCAAATTCCGGGCACGGCGTCTTGACCTGAAAACGGGAAAACTTCCGGTGCCAGTCCTCAGCCACCTCCGTCCATTCTTTCCGGCAGACGGTTTCCGCCGCTTCGTAGGCGTCCACGACGGCCGCTCCCTCCGCGGAAGATTTTTCTCCTAGCAAAAACGCGACCGTTTTCGCCTCGCCCGGCCTCAGGGAGACGACCGCCGACAGCGCTCCGCAGCTGTTCTCATTGTAATTGCCGGCATTGCCCAGATCGCCGCGCTCCACGCCGACAGGGTTTCCGTATCCGCGGTAGGCGCCGAGAAACTGCGCCCGGTCGCCGCACCAGGAGGAAACCGGCGCGCCGGCCAGCCCGAAAAAGCGCTCCGTGACCGTCTTTTCGTCCACCTCGCTGCCGGACGCATCCAGATTCCCGTGAATCTGCTGACGAATCCGGTTGCGGTCAAACAGCGTCCGCGTGATAAACTGCGAATACTGGAGGTTGACCTGGTCCTGTTCGTAGTTTCCGTTGCAGGTAAATTCGGCATAGCCCGTCAGCGTCAGCTCCCGCTGCTCCTGCGAGCGGTTTTCCACGGTGAGCGCCCACACCTCGTGCGTTTTCCCGAGCGGCACATAGTAGACCGCCTCGCTGCGGATGCCCCGGTATTCCGCCGCGATTTTCGTATAGCCGGTTCCGTGGCGGCACTCGCTTTTGTATTCCTGCAGATCTTTTCCGACCGGCTGCCAGGATGCGGACCAGTAATCCCCGGAGGCATTGTCGCGAAGATACAGGTAGCGCCCCGGCTGGTCAAACTGGTTGAACACATAGCGCAGGATGCGCCCGTTCGCCCCGGATTTTACAAAGCTGTAGCCGCCGGCGTTGTTGGAAATCAGCGCGCCGTACTCCGGCGAGCCGAGATAATTGGCCCAGGGCTTCGGTGTGTCCGGCCTTGTGATCACATATTCCCGGTTCTGGTCGTCAAAATATCCGTACTGCATAATAAATAGTAACTCCTCTCCTGCTGATTGATGTTTTTGCCGTCTGATCGGCGGGCGCTTCGGCCTGTGCCGGACTGTCCGGTTACATAAGCTCCGCCGTAATTTCCAGTTTTCCATCCGGCAGGGAGAGAAGCTGCGCCCGGCGAAGCACCGCCCTGCCTTCCTTTATCTCCGGCTGCACCGGCGTCCGGGAACCCGCCTGCATGAGGCAGGTCTCCGCGATCCGGTACGCGCCGTAATCCCTGCCCGCCGGATTGCGGTAACGGATGACGAAATCTCTGCCCGCGAACGTCAGCTCCAGCCGGGCCTCCCCGTTTTCGTCAAACTGCTCCCGCACGAGCTTCGGCTGCAGAATCAGATCGCCGCCCTCGCCGCGCACGCCGAACGCTTCCGTGATCACGGTCAGCATGTACCAGCTTGCCGCGCCGGTCAGATAGCTGTACATGCCCCGCCCGTCCGCGTTGAAATACTCCGGGATGCCCGGATAAATCCGGCTGGTCTCAAAGTCCAGCGCCGCGTCCGCCAGCGTCTGCAGCGCGCGGCAGCCCTCCCGCGCAAAGCCCCTCTGATACAGGGCGCAGGCATACATGACCGTCATATGGGAAAACACCGCGCCGTTCTCTTTCTCGCCGTAGGCAAAGCCGAACATGCGCCCCATGTCAAATTTCAGCTCGTGGAAATCCGTATTCAGGCGGTAGCCCCCGGCTTCTCTCCGGTAAAGGTAACGGTCCGCGCTGCGGATGATCGCCTCCGTCTGCTCCCGGGTCGCAGTTTTGCTCATGACTGCAAAGACCTGACCGGTCAGCATCATGCGGACTCCCGTCTCGAAAAATCCCTCCACGCGTCTCTGATGGTTGTCATAGTAGCTGTTGAACCAGCCTTCGCGCTTCCCGTCCTCCGTTTCTTTGCCGTCAATCCATTCCTGTCCGCGGATATGCGCCGTCAGCCAGTCCGCCTTGTTCCGCAGGTTTGCCGCCAGCGCCGGAAGCGGCACGGAGACGGTGCGCCCGCTGACGCTGTGCCGGCAACGCCGCGCGTACCGCTCCAGAACCTCGTTCTTTCGCCGCACATCCTCAAAGACCGCGCGGTCATCCTCCAGCAGCTCCTGAATCTCCCGCAGAAGATCCACGTTTTTATGCTTTCCTGTCTCCGCCAGGGCGTCGAGCAGCCCCGCCATCTCGCGGAGATTCCCCGCATAAGCGCAGGCAAAGGCTACGCTCTCCCCGTGTTCCGCCGCCATGTCCAGGGCGTCGTTCCAGTCCGCGCCCCGCAGCCGGCAGATGTTGTGCGCCCCGACTTCATAAAACGCGGCAAGCTGCTGAATCAGAAGATGCTCCAGAATGCTGCCCCGGTAAAGCTCCCCTTCCTCCGTTCTCTGGCAGTTTCCACAGGCATCGTTCCACTGTCCGTCGATCTCCGTTCCCCGCACCGCTTGCGGGTCCTTGAAATAGGGCGCTTTTTCATACAGAATCTCCGCATCCCCGGTCTGGTCTATGTACAGCTTTACCGTTTTAAACGGCCACATCGCATGATCCATCCACACGCGGGCGATTCCGTTGCGGTCCGCGATAAAGCTGCCGTCGCCCTCCCCGATGATGGTCGCGTTCGTCCCGTCCACGCGCACGCCGCCGAAGTTCGCCCGGATCATATCGCGCACCTTCCCCGGCTCCATGAGCAGCAGGGAAAGACAGTCCTGCCACAGATCCCGCCAGCCTCTGCCGCCCCGCCCGTAATCATGGTGCGGCAGAAAAGAACAGCCGTAGATTCTGCGCAGGAACGGCTGGAAACTGACCCAGCGCATCAGGCTGTCAAATCTGCAGTCCCCCGTGTGATAATGAACGTTCACCTTTTTCTGCCAGTATTCCCTCGTCTCATCCAGAGCCCGCTGCACCTTTTCCGCCGTATCATAAGCGGAATACACGCGCGTCGTCTCCTCCGCATTCTCCGCGACGCCCAGCAAAATGATATACTCCGCGCTCTGCCCCGCCTGCAGCGTCACCTCCGGAAAGCGGATGCCGCCCATTGCCTCCCGGCCGTCAATCCGGGCGCCGGCAGAAACCTCCCGCGCGCTTTTTTCCGGGACGCCCGCTTTTATTTCGTAGATCGCGCGGGGATGCAGAAACGTGCCTCCCTCCCCGAGAAAGCGCTCCACGGTCGGGTAAAACGCTTCCGGGCATGTCCCGTCCCCCATCGTACCGAACACGTAATAAATCCGGTGGTTTTCCCTGTGTCCCTTTTCGTCAAAGGACATCGTCGGCTTCACCGCCACGCCGTGCTCCGTCGTATAGATGCGGTGCAGCATGGAGGTAACGTTCCGGTGGTCGCGGATGTTGTCCGCGCTCCGGCCGTAGATCGGAACCGCCGCTGCTCCCGTCACCGCCTGCGGCGCCTCGTCCGTGTTCGTGATCCGCACCCTCATGATCTCCACGTTCTCCCGCACCGGCACGAACGAGGTGATCTCCGCCCGAAGCCCGCAGCGTTTCGAGACGCGGCTGACCGTCTGCCACATCAGCCCCGCCCGAAGCTCGTTTTCATCCTGCCCGGCGGTAAACCGCGCCGCCTCCTGCTCAGCGGATGCGCCCGTCGCCGACCAGCAGCCGTGTTTTGTCACGCACCAGAAATTCCGGGTGCTGCGACTTGCGTGCAGATCTTCCGCACTGACCGGCTCCAGCAGAAACGACTCCTGATCCAGCTTGCAGTCGCCGCCCAGCCCGGGCGTGACGGCGCTGCGCAGCCCGCTCTCGTTCGCCAGCGGAAAATAGAGGCAGCTCACTGCCTCCGGATTCTGCAGAGAAAAATCACCCTGCTCATTCAGAAATCTGATTTTATCCATACCCCTGCCCCCTGTCTGATATTCCCAGGATCATGCCATCGCATGATCTGCACATCGGTGTCCGTATTCGCCACGCCTCAGCGCAGGCCGGCGCGTTTCTGGTAAACCCGGACGTAATCCACCGCCAGCACCGCATCGGCAAAATCCGTCGTTTCGTCCGGGTAGCCAACCCAGCTTCCGCCCACCGCCAGATTCAGAATCAGATACATGTCATGGTCAAACGGCGCCGGATACGGGAGTCTTGTTCCGTCCTCCAGCACAGAAAACCACGCATCCTCCCCTGGAGAACCGCCGGAATTTCCAAGCTGGTAAAAAAGAATTCCGTCCACATACCAGCGCAGCAAGCCCGGTTCCCATTCCAGGGCAAAGTCATGATATGCCTCCGAAAAATCCCCGTCGGTCAGCGTTATTTTTCCCTGGCTCTGTTCGTGCGGAAGCCCGTAATGAATCGTTCCGTGATTGGTTCGGGTCCGGTCTCCCATGATTTCCATAATGTCGATTTCCCCGCAGGACGGCCATCCGCCATGCCGTTTTTCATCGGCCGCCATCAGCCAGAACGCCGGCAGAAACCCTTTCCCCTTCGGCACTCTGAGGCGCGCCTCAAACAGTCCGTATGTAAAATCGTGCCTGTGCTCGGTCGAAATCCGGCCGGAACGATAAGAAACCGTGCCGTCCGCATCCACGGATTTCACGGCGCGGATCAGCAGGCTGCTGTCCTTTAGACAAATCACCTGCTCCGAATCCACATAGCGCTGCCATTCCTCATTGACCCATCCCGGGTCGTGCAGCTCCACGTTCCAGTCGCTGCGGTTTAACTCGTCCGCATCAAAATGATCCTCAAACACCAGCGCATAGCCGTCATAGTCAAGTCTGTTCTTTTTCATCGGTTAAACATGCTCCTGAGACAAAAAGAATCCGCAAACGCGCCCGCCGCCGGGCCGATTGCCTCCTTCCCTGACATTGTAAAGAGTTTCCGCGCCGTCATATACAAGATTGAATCAAAAAATATCAGATTCATGCGGTCTGCGGCTGCGCGCCGTCCGCTTTCTGCTACTCGTCTTTCATTCTCGGCTCAAAAATCCAGCTTGCCGCGTAAGACAGAATCAGCGCCGCGCTGATTCCGGCCGCGCTCGCTTTCAGCCCGCCCAGAAACAGGCCCAGAAAGCCCTGTTCATCGACCGCCTCCTTCACGCCTTTCCAGAGCGTGTTGCCGAAGCCGAGCAGCGGCACCGAAGCCCCCGCGCCCGCGAAATCGATCAGCGGCTGATAAATGCCGGCCGCGCCCAGCACGGCCCCGGAGCACACGAGAATCACCATCACCCGGCCCGGGAGCAGTTTTGTTTTTTCCAGTAAAATCTGAACCAGCGCGCAGATCAGGCCGCCAACCCAGAATGCATTTACGTAATCCATATGGGGTTTCCTTTCTGCTGGAGTAATCTTATTTACGTTCTCTTTTTACTCTCCCAGCTCTCCTGTAAATATGCCCTCAGCAGTGCTCCAGCACCACCGCATGGGCAATCCCCGGGATGCTCCGCCCCTCGTTGAAGCTGACTTTGGAAAGCAGGGCGCCCGTGGGCACAAACAGCACGCGTTTCCAGACGCCCTGACGCAGCTTCGGCAGAATCAGCGCCGCCAGCACCACCGCCGAACAGCCGCAGCCGCTTCCGCCCGCGTGGGTGTCCTGTTTTTCCGCGTCATACACCTCGATGCCGCAGTCCATATGCTGCTGCGAAATGTCAAAGCCCTTCTCTTTCAGGAGCTGAATGAGAAGTTTCTGCCCGATCGTGCCCAGATCGCCGGTGACGATTCTGTCATAGTCCTGCGGCTGCCGGTTAAAGTCCATAAAATTCTGATAAATGGTGTCGCAGGCCGCCGGCGCCATGCAGGCGCCCATGTTCATATTGTCCTTTACGCCCATGTCCACGATTCTGCCCGGCGTCACGCCGCACACCCTCACATGACTCTTCTGGGCGGACAGTATAAAGGCTCCGCTTCCGGTGACCGTCCAGGTAGCTGAAAGGGGACGCTGATTTCCGTATCCCAGGGGAAACCGAAACTCCTTCTCGGCGCTGCCGAAGTGGCTGGAGGTCAGCGCCGCCGCGTAATCCGCATAACCGCCCGCCACGATCATCGCGGCCAGAGCCAGCGATTCCCCGCAGGTCGAGCAGGCGCCGTAAAGCCCGAACAGCGGAATATTCGTCTCGCCGTTTCCGAACGAGGTCGCAATCAGCTGCGCCAGCAGGTCGCCGCCGAACAGGTAGCGGATCTGCGGCAGCGTCAGCTTCGCCTTTTCCATCGCCGTCTGCAGCGCCTCTTTCTGCATGGTGCTCTCCGCCTGCTCCCAGGTCTGCTCTCCCAGTCCGGCGTCCGGCGCTACCAGATCGAAATACTCTCCGAGCGGCCCTTCTCCCTCCTTCGGTCCCACCACCGACGCGCTGCTGATGATATAGGGACTGTTCTGAAACTGAATGCTCTGCATCCCGATTGTCTGATCGATCGCCATAGCTTCCCTCCTGCCGGTCAGCCGCATAAAAATACACGCAGCCGCGCGGATGCAGTTCCGCCGGCCGATGCAGCCGCCCTCTCTGTTTTCTAACCGTAGTATCTCCGGCAGATGGTATTCTATACATCATTCGGACAACAGGTATTCTATACACTATCCTGCATGTGACCTCAGCAGGTAAAAACAATCTGCACCGGCAAAAATATTTTCTCCTGAGAGCAATATTCTTGCCCATGTTCTGCCGCTTCATGGTATACTTGGATACTATAATGAAAATTTACGCATAGAAGGAAACGCATTTAAAGAAAAGCACTTTTACAAAGAAAGGCATTTTTATGAAAAGCACCAATACCGCCGGCCATCTGTCGGCCCTGCTCACCGTCGTCATCTGGGGCGTCACCTTTATCTCTACCAAGATTTTGCTGGCGGATTTTCAGCCCGTGGAAATTCTGGTCTTTCGCTTCGTCATGGGCCTGCTGGCCCTGACGCTCATTTATCCGCGCCGGCTGCGCGGCACCACCCTGCGGCAGGAGTGTACCTTTGCGGCCGCCGGGCTGTGCGGCGTCTGCCTTTATTATCTGCTGGAAAACATTGCACTGACCTTCACGATGGCGGCCAACGTCAGCGTGATCGTTTCCGTCTCTCCGTTTTTCACTGCGATGCTCTCACAAATGTTCCTGAAACAGGAGGAAAAGCTGCACGCCAGCTTCTTCGCCGGATTCGCCGTGGCAATCCTCGGCATTTTTCTCATCAGCTTTCAGGGCTCCGCGCTGAAATTAAACCTCACCGGCGACCTGCTGGCGCTGCTGGCCGCGCTCTGCTGGGGCTGTTACTCGGTGCTGACGCGCAGAATCAGCGCCTACGGCTACCACACCATCCTCACCACAAGGCGGATTTTCCTGTATGGGCTGCTGTTTATGCTGCCGGCCGTGTTCGGCTTCGGCTTCCGGCCCGCTCTGGCCCGCCTGCTGTCCCCGGTCAATCTCGGCAACATCCTGTTTCTCGGGCTCGGCGCCTCGGCGCTCTGCTTCGTCACCTGGAATTATGCCGTCCGGGTGCTGGGCGCCGTCATGACCAGCATCTACATCTACCTGATTCCGGTCGTGACCATCGTCACCTCCGTGCTGGTGCTGCAGGAAAAAATCACCCTCCGGACGGCCGCCGGCACCGTGCTCACCCTCGCCGGCCTCATGCTGTCCGAGCGGAAGCGGTGATCTTTCTCATTTCTGTCCCGGCAGATGAGTTCCCGAAAGCTCCCGCTTTGGCGGTCAGCTCTGATCCGCGCGAACGGTATTCCCGCCGTTTTCCTGCATATATGCATATAACAGCATGGCGGAAAACCGCAGGTGCTCCTGTTCCACTTCCGGCAGTTCATTTACGACGCACCCCAGTATGTGATTCGCGGAATTCAGACGATAAAGCACTGTATTTCTGTGTATATTGAGCCGGTCAGCGACCAGGGCTATCTTTTTTCCGGTGATCAGATACTGGTAAAGCGTCGTTAATAAATCTGCATGCCAGGGATTTTTCAAATCAAACTTTAAAACAAGCGGATGACAGTAATAAAAAAGATTATTTTGCCTGTTCAATTCCGAAAGAATATATTTTTTATAAATATCCTTAAATTCCCGATATCTCTGTTTTTCTGTCGCGCAGGATATGGCGGCCTGCGCCTGCAGCATGGCGTTTCTCAGATTTTGATAGCCCTGAAAAACCATGCTTTTTCCGCAGACGAAGCCATGTTTTTCCAGCGTTTCCCGGATACCGCCGCCCGGCGCGGAAGAATGCGCGTACCGTTCCACAGCCACTATGGAGCCCGTCAGGTAAAACGGCTCAAGAGACGGCACTTCACGCAGCAGGATTCTGGAAAACGAAGAAAACGAGTATTCGTTGATGATATTTTCTTCTGTGCTCTTTATCAGATAAAGGGAAAAACAGTCGTCCGGGCGCCATCCGTTTTCACGCAGGAATATGGTCTCCTCATTCAAGCTGACAGAGATGCCGCGGATCATGCGCAGAAATATTTTGCTGCCCCTGTCTTTGGCCAGTACAATCTGCCTTAACAGAACCGGGGAATGTTCCAGTCTTCTTTTGATAATTGCCAGATAGGAATATTCAGCCATATCAATCGGGCTGCATAATTCGTTCATAGCGAGGCAGGCGACAGGAATATTATTATTAAACAGCGTCGCTATCATGGCATGATTTTCATGGGGGATGTTCAGCGGCGGAACGATCGCAATCTTCGTCTGGCCGACGCTTTCACGCATCTGCCTTCTTATGTACAGGGGGAATGTTTCAAGCGTATTATAGCCTTTGCTCAGTACGTTTCCCCATGTGGGATCAAGAATTGTTTCCGGCAGCGTGCCGGACCATGCCAGCAAAGAGATCGACATGTCAAACAGCGCCAGCGGGTTTTTCAGAAAACGAACCGCCGTGTTCATCTGTGTCTGCAGGTCAGACTGCTCCAGAACAGCATCTGTCAGATCTTCCTCCCACTGCGCCAGCTCAGCCACCGCTTTCGTAAGCGCATTTTCCAGTATCTGAATGCGTTTACCGGAGTAAAGGTATAGAATGTTCCATCGCCCGGGCAGGGAAATCGTGACATCCTCTTTCTCTGTCACAAGAATAAAAGACAGGGCTTTGTCGTGGTCCTGGTTTTCCAGCAGCCGGATGCTGTCCGCGGCTATGATGTAAGCAGTATCTTCCCTGCATTTTATATTTCTGACGAACGGGCAAACGGCATTCAGCGTGAGCTCCAGGCTGCATCCTTCCGAAGTTCTGCAGTCGATATTCTTTAAACGGTCTGCCAGAATATGAAGATTGAATTTCATACGGTTCCCCTCCTTTAAAATGCTTATAAAATCAAGTATAGCCCTGCCGCAAAGGATAAGCAACCGTTTATGAGCATTTTTGCACAATGAAAAACAAAAAAATCGTCAGATATATATGTTGTACGGAAAAATATCCTTTTTTATAATAACTGCAGGATAAAAAATATACAATTACCAACGGAGGTGCAGTATGAATTTCAAATCAGACAGCCTGTTATTTAAAGGCGCTTATGCTACGATCAATATGTTTGGAACCGTTCTTCCCTTGGAATACACCGGCGCGAGAGATGAGTACCTGGCATGCCGGAGCACAGCCTGGCTGGGCAGCGCATTGAACTGCTCGCCTGTTATGGATATTTCCGGCCCGGACGCAGCCAAATTTCTGAACAGGTATTGCGTGAACAGGGATTTTTCGCTGATGGAGCCGGGACAGTCCAAGCACGCCGTAATGTGCAATGCGGACGGAAACATGATCGCTGACGGCGTTATCATGTATAAGGGCGAAAACGTGTGGCGTACCTACTGGCTCGCGCCTGTCATTTTTTATTATACTCTGTCCTGCGGCATGGACGTAAAGGGCGAGTGGAAAAATGACGAGTATTTCTTCCAGCTGGACGGCCCGAAATCTCTGGAGATCCTGGAGGAAGCTACGCAGACAGATCTGCACGATATCAAATTTGCCAAAAACAGAACCGTTAAGATAAACGGGACCGATATGGTAGTGCACCGTCTGGGAATGTCCGGCGGTCTGGCCTATGAACTGCATGGAAACGCAGAGGATGCGGAAACGGCTTATGCAAAGCTGCGCGAGGTAACGGAAAAATACGGCGGAAAAATGCAGGGTTTCCGCAACTATACATACCTGAACCATACGCCGGCAGGATATCCGAATCAGTTCCAGCATTTTTGCTATGACGTATACAACAGCTGCGACCCCGGACTGGCGGCTTTTGCAAAGGAAAACTGCCCGCCGCAGTTCTTTGCGGGATCCGCGCAGGAAGATCAGAATGCCCTGCACGTAACGCCTTATGATATCGGCTGGGGTTACCTGGTAAATATGAATCATGATTTCGTGGGGAAGGAAGCGCTTGCCGCAGCAAAAGCAGCGAAAGCGAAAAAGATGGTTACGCTGGAATGGAATGCGGACGATGTGGCGGATGTCTTCGCTTCTCAGTTCCGCGGCCGGGAAGTAACTCCCTATGATCCGATCGAAGCATACCATGACGGGTACAATGGTTCCAGTCCGATGCCGACCAGAGGCGACTGGGTGGTAGCGGACGACGGGACAAAGATCGGCGTCGCCTGCGGCCGGACTTATGCATTCCATGAGCAGCACATGATCTCCCTTTGCAGTATGAAAACAGAGTACGCAGTGGAGGGAAAGGAATACAGAGTTTTATGGGGAAGACCGGAGTATCCGGTAAAAGAGATCCGGGTCAAAGTTGCACAGTTCCCATATTATAATGAAGAATATCGCAATGAGACCTTTGATACGGAAAAAATACCGCACCCGAATTTTTAAATTATATGACGCTAAGAAGGGGCTGTTGCAAAATAGATGAGTAATTCATCTATGGAGCAATGGCTCCTTTTTTGTCTTTAAAAATGGAAAACGGACTCCGAAGAGTCCGCAATCCGTGGTATAATTAGATATGACCAAATACCTAAACTACCATAAAGACTATACCGAATTTGGCGAACCTTATCAACTGGTTTTGCCATTAAATTTGGAGGGTTTGGTTCCTGAAGATGATTCTGTCCGACTGCTGAGCCACGAACTGGAGGGATTGGATTACAGCTCGCTGTACCAGGCTTACTCTGCCAAAGGCAGAAATCCGGCAGTTGACCCAAAGACCATGTTCAAGATCCTGACCTATGCTTACTCACAAAATATCTATTCATCCAGAAAGATAGAGACTGCCTGCAGACGGGACATCAACTTCATGTGGCTCCTGGCCGGGCAGAAAGCACCTGATCACAGCACGATCGCGCGGTTCCGGACCGGGTGTCTGGCAGGTGCCTGTGAAGATCTGTTCTACCAGATGGTAAGACGTCTGGAACAGTCCGGGGAGCTCTCAAAGGAAACGGTCTTCATCGATGGGACCAAGCTGGAGGCCTGCGCCAATAAATATACTTTTGTCTGGAAAAAATCCGTGGGGAAATGGGAGATGAAAATGTTCCCAAAGATGCAGGAAGCGGTGGCCCGGCTGAACCGGGAATACATGCAGGGTTTCTATGTGGAAGAAAGCACCCGGACAGAAGACCTGCGGAGGATCTGCCGGTTTCTGGAGAAAACCTGCAAAGAACAGGGGACCGCTTTCGTCCATGGGAGGGGCCGACGTAAAAGTAAAAACCAGAAATATCTGGAACTGTTCCGCCAGTTCCAGGAACGCCAGACGGCCTATGACTGGCATAATGCAAGCTTCCAGGGCAGGAACAACTACTGCAAGACGGACCCGGACGCAACCTTCATGCACATGAAGGATGACCACATGCGGAATGCCCAGCTCAAGCCGGGATATAACGTCCAGATCGCCGTGGACAGTGAATACATCGTAGCTGCGGAGATTTTCCAGGACCGGAATGATGTATGGACCCTGGTGCCTTTTCTTGAGGGGATGGAGAAAAACTTAAACTTCCGTTATCCAAGCGTCACTGCGGACTCCGGCTATGAAAGTGAAGAAGGCTATACATATCTCGGTGAAAAAGAGCAGACCCCGTATATAAAACCCCAGACCTATGAACAATGGAAAAAGAGGAGTTTTAAGAAGGATATCAGTAAACGGGAAAACAT
>CANRIG010000036.1 GCA_947630595.1 uncultured Lachnospiraceae bacterium
TGCCCAGATAGCTCAGTTGGTAGAGCAGAGGACTGAAAATCCTCGTGTCACTGGTTCGATTCCGGTTCTGGGCATTTCGTTTTATCATGAAGCTTCATGAAAAACAGAATGTGGAGCATTAGCTCAGGCGGTAGAGCACTTGACTTTTAATCAAGTTGTCCGGGGTTCGAATCCCCGATGCTTCATAGAAAAGAACGTTCCCTGACGGCGCTTGCTGTCAGGGTACATTCTTTTATACGAAAACGGTTAGGAATGTAAAAACGCATATGCAGGACAAACAACAGGAAAAATTTATGCGCGCGGCGCTTTGCCAGGCCAAAAAAGCCTACGCGCTGGACGAGGTGCCGATTGGCTGCGTGATCGTGCGGGACGGAAAGATCATAGCGCGCGGCTACAACCGGCGCAACACGGACAAAAATACCCTTTCCCACGCGGAGCTGATCGCGATTAAAAAAGCGGCGAAAAAGCTGGGGGACTGGCGGCTGGAGGGCTGCACCATGTATATCACGCTGGAGCCGTGCCAGATGTGCGCGGGCGCAATGGTGCAGGCGCGCCTGACAGAAGCCGTGATCGGAAGCATGAACCCCAAAGCGGGATGCGCCGGGTCGGTATTGAATATCCTGGAAATGGACGGCTTCAATCACAAGGTACAGGTGACGCGGGGCGTGCTGGAACAGGAATGCAGCGAGATGTTAAGCAGATTTTTCAAAGAACTGCGCAGGAAAAAGAAAACAGGTATCGAAACATGATCGTAAAGCTGATGATTTGGTTGATGGTAACGCTTGCCCCGCTTTCCGGACTTCGCGATGAGCGGATTTACAGCGCGCTGGCGCCAAAAGAAGGGCAGACTTATCTGGGAAACGTATCCAGGCTGTTTCTTCACAGCCCGGAGGCGGCGCGCTTCATTTTGGAATATCCGTTTTGCTATGGCGCGGATATACGCATCGATCTGTCAAAAGAAGTGACCAAAGGGGAAATCCCCTTATTTTTACAGTGGGATAAGCGCTGGGGATACCAGACTTACGGGAGCAGCTTTCTGGCAATGACGGGCTGCGGTCCCACATGTCTTGCTATGGTGTACTGCGGCCTGACCGGGGATATTCGTCAGAATCCTTACCGGATTGCCTGCATGGCAATGGAAAACGGCTATTATGTTCCGGGCGTGGGAACGGCGTGGGAACTGTTTACCACAGGCGCGGAGGCGCTGGGCCTGGAGGTGCAGGAAGTATATTTTGATGAAGGATACATGGCGAAACTTCTGGCGGACGGTATGCCGATCATCTGCTCCATGCGTCCGGGAGACTTTACGAACGCCGGCCATTTTATTGTCTTAACCGGAATCGACCAAAACGGCGCCGTCGGCGTGCGCGATCCCAACAGCAGGAGCAAAAGCGAGCGGACATGGGAACTCAGCCGCGTGTTTCCGCAGATCAAGGGAATGTGGGCGTACCGCTGCAGCGGACTTTAAAAATGAACTTTTTGTGAAACCGGGAAAAGCCCGTTGCGCGCAGGCAGAAAAATATGGTAAAATGCTCTGGTAATATAAAGGAGATTTTCATATGAAAAAAATAACCGCAATATTTTTAACCTGGCTGCTTTTTGGCGCATCCGCTCTGGCAGAGTATTCTGTGCCGGAGGACATCGGCACGGTCTTGCTGTATGATACAAACGCGCAGACAGAGTCGGAAACAGAGCCGGAGACGGAAACGGAATCGCTTTCGGAATCGGTATCGCTGGAAACAGAGGAACTGCTGCAGTATCCGGAACTGCCGACGGGATGCGAATCAGTTGCGTTAACGATTCTTCTGAAATACCATGGATTTTACGAGATTGAAAAGACAACCATCGCCGACGAGTATCTGCCGTACAGCAGCAATTTTGCGGAGGGCTTTGAAGGGGATCCGCGCGCGGAAAACGGCGGCGGCTGTTATGCCCCGGCTATCGCGCTGGCGGCGAGGCGTTATCTGGACGCGCATGGCTCGGATCTGGAAGTGAAAGATATTACAGGCAGTACGCCCGAAGAGATTTACCGGCTGCTGGAGCAGGAAAAACCGGTGCTGATCTGGACGACAATGTATTTTTCCGACAGCATTCCGTCCGGCGTATACGCAAGTTTTAACGGCAAAGAATACGAATGGAAATTTAACGAGCATTGCGTAGTGCTGACCGGATATGATACCAGTGCGGGGACGGTGGAAGTAAATGATCCGCTGGAAGGAAAAGTCACAAGAGACGCCCAGCGGTTCTGGAGTCTGTACGAAGATATGGGAAGTATGGCGGTTGTAATAGAATAGCAATGGAACAAAACCATAAATAATGATGCAGAATAATATAAATCCACGCGCCGCACGTCGAATTTCCGCCACGGACGTTACCTTTACAGTTAACTCGGTCCAGGCGCCCTCGCAACACACAGAAGGTTCTACTTAGTGCTGCTTCATTCCTGACCTGACACGGTTCATAGATTCCTGTTGTGCGAGACCCAAACGTCAACGCCACTTATAAAGGGCGGCTCCACAGCAAAAAACCCTCGGCTTGGCATCACCCCTGCTATAGCGGATTGCAGGTACAGGGCACCGCTATCTCCCCGGCTGCGTGGAAATGTTATGACAAATTTGGTGCGCGATAAGCGCACCATTTACTATACCCTTTTTTCAAAAGATTGTCAATGAAATGTTCTCGACAGGGGATTACAGAAACAGCGCCTGAAGATCCTGAAAAGAACGGATGCGATAGGCTGCGCTTTCTGCCGTTCCAAATCCGTATTCGGCAAATACAAAAGGAATGTTGGCTTCTTTACAGGCGTCGGCGTCGCCCTGCGTATCTCCGACATAGACGGGACTGCGCAGATTATTTTTGCGCATCAGCCGCAAAATGGTTTTTCCCTTGGAGACGCCTGTCTGGCCGAAACACAGATGGTCTTTAAAATAAGGGCCAAATCCTGTTTTTCTGAGAAACAGTTCAATATACCCGTCCTGACAGTTGCTGACGATAAACAGCGGATAGCGCAGGGAAAGGGCGCGCAGGGTTTCTTCCATATGGTCATAAAGGGTTCCGGGCGTCTTTTCCAGTTCCCTATGCTCCTGCGCAAAACACTTTTCGCTAAGTTCGGCCTGCGCTTCGCGCGTAAGCTGCGGCAAAAGTTCGGCAAAAATGACGTCCATTGGTTTTCCGAAAAGCTTTTTCAGCCTGTCCGGCGTCACCTGCAGCGGGGAATCTGTATTTTCCCGTATCACCCGGTTGTAGGCGACCGCTACGACTTTGGTAGAATCCCAAAGCGTACCGTCGACGTCAAAAATAATTCCATCCATGCGTTACTCCTTCTGTGCCTGCGCCTCCAGCAGCTTAATAAGCTCCGCCCGCGGAAGAGGGCGCGAATAATAATATCCCTGTATGTAATCACAATTCATATCGGCAAACTTATCCGCCAGATCTTTTGTTTCCACGCCTTCCACGACAATTTCCATATTCAGCTCGCGGATCATATCGATAGTATGCTTTACAATCACGCCCATACGCGGGTTTTCCACCTCGTCAGCGATCACCTTATCCAGCTTGACAATCTGAAGCGGAAGATAGGAAACACGTTTGATATTGGAATAGCCGGTTCCGTAATCGTCCAGCGAAAAAGTAATGCCGGATTCGGAAAGGCGGATCATGTTTTCTTTTACGATATTCTGCTGGTCGGTCACGGCGGTCTCCGTGATCTCAAGATTGATTTTCTGCGGAGGACAGTGATGGCGGTCTAAAATCTCCATATATCGCTGCGCGAGATCGGGCTGCATGGCCTGCAGAATCGAAATGTTGATCGAAACAAAATCAAGATTCAGCGGAGTAAAATCGGGGGAGGATACAAAACGGCATACCTCTTCAAACACAAAAGCGCCGATATCGTGAATACTTCCGTTATTCTCCGCGGTAGCGATAATCAGATCCGGCGGGATAAATCCATATGTTTCATCCTTCAGACGCAGGAGCGCTTCTGCAAAGCGGAAGCGTTTCTCGCTGACGCTGTAGATCGGCTGGTAATAGATCTCAAATTTCCGCTCCGCCAGGGCGCGGGAAATGATGCGGTCCATTTCCCCGATAAACCGGTGGTGCGGATCTTTTAAAATATCAGATACGTTTGCGATCGGCCCGAACTGCGGAAGGATTTTCCGGTAAGACAGCAAAAAGGACATCAGCGTCTTGGAATCGGAAAAATCTTCCGGACAGTTTATAATGCAGATATGCGTATTCAGATTGATCTCGATTTCGTCCAGCACAATACTCTGCTTTAACGCATTGTGGATCCGCGCGGCGATCTCATCCACCTTCCCGCGGAAGGATTCGCTTACCAGATAACAGAAAAAGCCGCTGTCAAGATAATACAGGTCAGAATGCGAAGACACCGCTTTATTGATTTCGTTCAGACGGTCGCCCGCCCTGCGAAACAACTGATAGGTTCTTTCATAGCCGAGAAGCTTGACGATAGACGAATAATTGTCTGTCAGAATATGAATGACGGTAAATTTTTTGTGGTTGGAAAAATGATTCCGCAGATCCGCAACGTAAGCGCTGGACTTCATCAGTCCGACTTCCGCGTCGACCGTTTCTTCCGGGCGCTTGACGGTAATCAGGATTGTTAAAAATGTGATCGCGGTCGCATACGATTCCACGACCCAGGCAGGGAAAAAGAACTGCCACACAACGGACAAAATGGTAAACAGAAAAACGGCGTACAGGGAAAAAAGCTTAAAGCCGGAAAACAGTTTCCGGTATTTGGTGATATAGTACATGCCGTAAATCAGATAAAAGAACGAGATCAGATACAGAAGCAGGAAAAAGCTGCCCCTTACATAATGCCTGGCCTGGTCTATGTAAAAAATTTTATGCGTAAACGGATTGGTAGCAAGCGCCAGAACCAGCACGATAAACGGGGCGCACAAAAGCGCGCAGAAACGCGGTTTTTGAAGCAGCACATGCCAGGTATCCGTAAGGCTTATGAGGAACAAAAGATAGAGAACCGGAGCAAGGTTCCGAAAAAAGAAATAAAGGTAATTTGTAAGATAAAGAATCACAATATGCGTTGTGCCTTCCGTCAGAATGGCCGCCGCATCGCAGCAGGCGGCGATCAGAGAGACGGCAAGCACCAAAAAAAGAATTCTGCCGCTTACAGAAACCGTTAATTTCTGAAAAACAACCGAAAAGATGCACATGGCAAGCAGTATGATCGCGCAGTAATCAAAATAGACCAGAGACATCTTGCCACATCCTTTCCTATGTTTATGGGGATTCTTACCGCTATTGTAACATACATTTATTTTTGAAACAAGTTGGTATTGTACTTTTTGGAAAAAGGTGCTATGATAGGGGCGACAGGTGCGGATATCCGGGAAACGGACGTCCGTTAAAAGGGAAACAGGTGTAAGTCCTGTGCGATCTCGTCACTGTAAACAGGGAGCGCGTGCCAGGATGCCACTGGAGAAATCCGGGAAGGCGGTATCGCGCAATGATCTGTAAGTCAGGAAACCTGCCTGTCGATGGTACGGGAATAGGCATTCCAGATCACGAGTCATTGGTTGTACCGATAAAAATATCTTGTGAGAATCACAGTTGACAGGAGTGCGCCCGATTTTCCTAACCGCTGCCGCGGCAGGAAAGATCGGGTGTTATTATCTGCGGCGTATGTTTTTGTTCCCGTATTTTGAATCTGCTGATGCAAACTTTACATACATCAGAAACAAACAAAAAGGAGGACAAAAACATGAAAAACAAGGTATTCAAATGGATGCTGACCGGTATCTGCGCGGCGGCGCTGGCTATGAGCGCGGCGGCGGTTCAGGCGGAGGACGCCGGGGCGGCAGCGGAGGAGGAAACGGAAGCCTATACCGGCGACGCTTCCAACGAGAACGTAAGGAATCAGGACGACATCGGAGAGAAAGAACTTCTGGTGATCAGTTTCGGAACCAGCTTTAACGACAACCGGCAGGCTACCATCGGCGCGATTGAAGACGCAATGGAAGAAGCCTTTCCGGAGTATTCGGTAAGAAGGGGCTTTACCAGCAACATCATCATCGACCATGTGTTTACCCGCGACGGCGTAAAGATCGACGATGTGGAAGAAGCGCTTGACAGGGCTGTGGAAAACGGCGTAAAAACGCTGGTTGTCCAGCCGACTCATCTGATGAACGGCCTGGAATACAACGACCTTTCGGAAGCGGTTGCGGCGTACGCGGATTCTTTTGAGCAGGTAGTAATGGGCGAGCCGCTCCTTACGAGCGATTCGGATTACGAGGAAGTGATCGCTGCGATTACCGAAGATACGGCGGACTATGACGACGGCGAGACGGCAATCGTATTTATGGGTCACGGCACAGAGGCGGACTCCAACGCGATTTATGCGACGATGCAGGAAAAGCTGACGGCTGCGGGCTACGCAAACTATTTTGTGGGCACGGTAGAAGCGACCCCGTCTCTGGACGACGTTGTCGCGGCAGTGGGCGAAGGCGCGTACAAGAAGGTTGTTCTGCAGCCTCTGATGATTGTTGCCGGCGATCACGCAAACAATGACATGGCAGGCGACGAGGACGGCGCGTGGAAAAAGACCTTTGAGGACGCCGGCTACGAAGTGACCTGCAACCTGAAAGGCCTGGGCGAAATGGAACGGATCCAGGGCCTGTTCGTAGAACATGCAAGAGAGGCAATGGACAGCCTTTCTGAGTAAGAAAAGATAGGAGTACGGGCATGAAGAAATGGAAAACAGTATTTCTGGCGGCTGTTTTTGCCGCCGGAATGATGACAACAGGTTTTGCACAGGACGATACGGAGACGACGGAAAAAACGGAGGCGGAAGCGGCCGCGGTTTCGGATAAAGTTGCGTCCGCGGACGAAATGGTAACGCCGGAAGACGTCGTGGAGGAAGGCATGGTTCCCATTTACGGGAAAGATATTAAGGACGGCGTCTATGACGTCACCGTGGATTCCAGCTCCTCGATGTTTAAAATTGTTTCCTGCGAGCTTACCGTCAAAGAAGGAACCATGACGGCGGTTCTGACCATGAGCAGCGACGGTTATCTGAAGCTGTTTATGGGAACCGGCGCGGAAGCGGCGCAGGCGTCCGAGGAGGACTGCATCCCGGTTGCGCAGAACGAAGAGGGAAAAAAGACATTTGAGGTTCCGGTGGAAGCGCTGGACATGGGCATCGACTGCGCGGCTTACAGCAAGCGCAAAGAAAAATGGTACGACCGCATTCTGGTATTCCGCGCGGATTCTCTTCCGCAGGACGCGTTTGCAGAGGGTATGATTACCACGCTGGAAGATCTGGCGCTGGAAGACGGCGCATACGAAGTGGAAGTACTTCTGGAAGGCGGCTCCGGAAAAACGACGGTGGCGTCTCCGGCGAAAATGACTGTTGCAGACGGCAAGGCGACGGCAACCATTCTCTTTAGCAGCCCGTACTATGATTATGTGATCGTAGGAGAGGAAACCTTAAAGCCGGTAAGCGCACAGGGCGAAGACTCCGCTTTTGAAATTCCGGTGGAAGGCTTCGACTGGAAAATGCCGATCACGGCGGATACCATCGCCATGAGTACGCCGCATGAGATTGAATATACGCTGAACTTTGACTCTGCTACGATAAAGAAGACGGAAGAATGAATAAACTAAAACGGGTCTTAAAAACGTTTTTACTGATGATACTGACTGCCGTTCCCTGCGCGTTTGCGCAGGGAAATGCGGCGGCGGCAAAGAGCTTGGACTGGAGCAGCATGGAGGCGGATCACAGCCTGGAGCTGCTTTATGCCGAACAGTTTTTTGTGGATTATTACAAAGGCGGCTATGCGCTGATCAACATTGCGGACAGCGGCCGTTTTCTTGTCGTACCGGAAGGCGCCGCCGTTCCGGAAAATCTGGATGAAGATATTGTGGTTTTGCAGCAGCCGCTCGATCACATTTACCTGGTGGCAACCTCGGCGATGGATTTATTCTGCGCGCTGGACGCGACGGGCAATATCGGCTTATCGGGGACGGACGCATCCGGCTGGTACATAGACAAAGCGCGCGAGGAAATGGAAAAGGGCAACATTGTATACGCCGGAAAATACAGCGCGCCGGATTATGAGACGATCCTTTCCAAAGAGTGCGATCTTGCCGTGGAATCCACGATGATTTATCACACGCCGGAAGTGAAAGAGAAATTAGAAGAATTTGGCATTCCCGTTCTGGTGGAACGCTCCAGCTACGAAAGCCATCCGCTTGGAAGGACGGAGTGGCTGAAGCTTTACGCCGTCCTGTTCGGCAAAGAAGAGCTTGCGGAAGAACTGTTCGACGAGCAGGCCAGACGCTTGACGGAAGTGCTGTCGGAAAAAAACACCGGAAAGACGGTGGCGTTTTTTTACATCAGCTCCAACGGCTATGTAAATGTGCGCAAAAGCAATGATTATGTTTCAAAAATGATAGAACTTGCCGGCGGCAAATACATCTTTGACGATCTGGGGGAATCCGATAATGCGCTGTCTACCATGAACATGCAGATGGAAGAATTTTATGCGCGCGCGAAAGACGCGGATTACCTTATTTACAACAGCACCATTGACGGCGAACTTTACACGCTGGACGAATTATTTGCCAAAAGCAGCCTTTTAAAAGATTTTAAGGCGGTGGCCGACGGAAACGTGTACTGCACCGAAGAAAATTTGTTTCAGGAAACGATGGGGCTTGGTACGATGATCGCGGATATCCACGCCATGCTGACCGGCGAAGCCCCCGAACAACTCACCTACATGCATTGCCTCAAACCATAGATTTGCGTTTTTTAACAAAAAACAGAAAGGACTCCTGCAGATGGAACGAAGATCTTACAAAAGATACTGCCTTACCTTTATTCTGCTGGGTCTTTTTTTGCTTGCACTGTTGTTTGCAAACATCAATTCCGGCAGCATACATCTTACGTTGAAAGAAGTTTTTGCCATTCTTATGCAGAAGCGCGGAGAAGAAACAGCGTATAATATTGTCTGGGAGATCCGTCTGCCGCGCATTCTGGCGGCGGTTATCCTGGGCGGCGCGCTGTCCGTCTCCGGTTTTTTATTGCAGACATTTTTTAACAATCCGATTGCGGGTCCGTTTGTGCTTGGGATTTCGTCCGGGGCAAAGCTGGTGGTTTCTCTGGTTATGATTTTCTTATTAAGCCGCGGGCTGCTGGCAAGCTCCCAGATCCTTATTCTTGCCGCGTTTGCGGGAGCGATGATTTCTATGGGCTTTATCCTTTTGATTTCAGGAAAAGTGCGGGGAATGTCCATGCTGGTCATCAGCGGCGTGATGATTGGGTATATCTGTTCGGCGATTACCGATTTTGTAGTAACGTTTGCGGACGACTCCAATATTGTCAATCTGCACAACTGGTCGCTTGGCAGCTTTTCGGGAATGTCCTGGGACAATGTGCGCGTGATGGCGGCGGTGGTTTTTGTAACGCTGGCGATAACCTTCCTTATGTCAAAACCGATCGGAGCGTATCAGCTCGGAGAAGTATACGCGCGCAACATGGGCGTAAACATCCGTCTGTTCCGCGTTCAGCTCATCCTGCTTTCCAGCGTCCTTTCCGCGTGCGTGACGGCGTTTGCCGGGCCCATTTCTTTTGTGGGCATCGCGGTGCCGCATCTGATTAAGAGTATGTTAAAAACCGCGAAGCCGATTTTGGTAATTCCCGCATGTTTTTTGGGCGGCGCCGTATTCTGCCTGTTCTGCGACATGATCGCACGAACCGTATTCGCGCCCACGGAGCTGAGCATCAGCTCGGTAACGGCGATCTTCGGCGCGCCCGTTGTGATTTACGCGATGTGCGCGAAAGCGTCCCGCCGCGAAAAAATGTAATTCCCGCAAAGGCACAGGAGAACTCTTATGGATTCATTTTACATCCGCACCGACAACCTGACCGTTGGCTATCACGGCGTTCCTCTGATCCGCGATATCGGCATCCGCCTGGACCGCGGCCAGATTCTTACGCTTATCGGGCCGAACGGCGCGGGCAAATCTACCATTTTAAAAAGCATCAGCCGGCAGCTTTCCCTGCTGGGCGGAACGGTTTATCTGGACGGAACGGATATGCGGGAGATTACGGACAAAGCGCTTTCCAAAAAACTGTCCGTGGTAATGACGGAGCGCATCCGGCCCGAACTGATGACCTGCGGGGACGTCGTGTCGGCAGGCCGCTACCCTTATACGGGAAGACTTGGGATTTTGTCCGACCATGACCGCGAAGTGGTTTACGCGTCTATGAAGATGGTACACGCGCTGGAACTGCGGGACTGCGATTTTACGCAGATCAGCGACGGACAGCGCCAGAGAGTCCTTCTGGCAAAGGCGCTCTGCCAGGAGCCGGAAATCATTGTGCTGGACGAACCGACGTCTTTTCTGGACATTAAACATAAGCTGGAGCTTTTGACGCTGCTGAAAACCATGGTGCGCGAAAAAAAGCTTGCCATTATTCTGTCTTTGCATGAACTGGATCTGGCGCAGAAAATATCGGATATCGTCGTCTGCGTTCACGGGGACAAAATTGAAAAAATGGGAACGCCGGAAGAAATTTTTACATCCGATTATATCCGCAGCCTTTACGGGATGACAAACGGAAGCTACAATACAGATTTTGGCTGCCTGGAGATGGAGGCGCCCAGGGGCGATCCGCAGGTGTTTGTGATCGGCGGAAACGGCAGCGGGATCGCTACTTACCGCAGGCTGGCGCGCCAGGGGATCCCGTTTGCCGCGGGAGTCCTGCATGAAAATGATGTGGATTACGAAGTGGCAAAAACGCTGGCGGTATCGGTCATTTCCGAAAAACCGTTTGAACCGATTGGGGAGCAGGCTTATCAAAAGGCGCTGGAAACGGCGCGAAGATGCAGGGAAATTGTCTGCTGCGTCAAAGAATTTGGCACGGCGAACGAGAAAAATAAAGAACTGTATGCGGCGCTTCAAAAAGTAACATAAAGATATAAAAACAGATTGACAAACGGCAGAATTTCGCATATAATGATACCAAATCAAATATACTCGATCTGATTTTAAAGGCAAACCCGGGGAAATCCGGGGACGCAAAGCCAAGGGTCTAAGGTCAGTCAAATGACTATGACAGCCGGTTGCCGCATTCCATTTATGTGTATTGAGACTTACTCCAGCTATTCCAGACGCTAAGAGTCTTATTGTCATGTGAGAGAATCTGGTGACCATCGGTTGTAAAAACGATGGTATTTTTATTTTCAGCAGATGTTTACCGGAATCTTACGCGGAGGGTCTCAATGAAGAAGAGAGAGGAGCGATCTTATGAAGGCGACAAAAAGAGCATTCCAGTTTTTAACAGCGCTTGTACTTATCTGCGTCATAGCTGCAACGGCGGTTACGGTATCCGCAAAAGGTTCCGCGATGAAAAAAGGGAAAACGTTTACCTACGGAAACTATAAGTACAAAGTAACCAAATTAAAAGGCAAAAGCGGCGAAGTAGCGCTGATCGGCGCAACATCGAAGTCGATTGCGTCGGTTACGGTGCCCAATACCGTAAAATCCGGGAAATATAAATTTCAGGTAACCACGATCGGCGATAAAGCTTTCCAGAATTATAAGAAGCTGATTTCCCTGAAGACAAATGCAGAACTCAAAAGCATTGGAAAAAATGCGTTTGCAGGCTGCGGCAAGCTGACCCATATCCAGATTCCGGGGACAAAATTAAGTAAGATCGGAAAGAACGCCTTTAAGGGAACCGGCCCGAACGCATCGATTGTAGTGCCCGATGCCAAGGCAGGCGCTTACGCCAATCTTCTCAAAGGCAAAGGCCAGAAAGCAACGGTTCAGATTCAGCCGCTGAAAGCGTATGCGAAGAGCAGCAATAACAAAGTGGTGGCGGCAAGCAGCCCGGTATCCGTTCCGGCTCCGGCGCCTCAGACAGAACATACGCACAGCTATAGCGCGTGGACAGTAACAAAATATGCGACCTGTACGGAAGCCGGCAGCGAAACGTGCCTGTGCTCCTGCGGAGCTATGCAGACGCGCGAGATTCCCGCGCTGGGACATACGATGGTTTCGTATCCGGCAGTTGCGGCAACCTGCACGGCGGCGGGAAGAACCGCTTATACGGCTTGCTCCTACTGCGGTTATACGGAAACAGCCGCGCAGGAAATTCCGGCGCAGGGACACCGGTTTGGCGAGTGGAGCGTAACAAAGGAAGCAAGCTGCGCGGCCTGCGGTGAAGAAACACGCAAATGCAGCGCGTGCGGCAAGAAAGAGACCAAATCAACCGCTAAGCTGGAGCATGAAATGGTTGAGGCGGGAAGAACATCCGCTACCTGCGAGCAGGGCGGCCTGACTTATTACGGATGCACGAAATGCCATCAAATACAGGTAAGCATAAACAGCCAGCCGCTGGGCCATCAGTGGGCGGAGACGCCGACGGTAGTACCGGCGACCTGCACGGCGGACGGCATAGAATATACCGCGTGCCTGCGGGACGGATGTACGGCAAGAAAAGGCGTGAAATTACTGCCGAGGCTGCGCGAGCATCAATGGCAGAGAACGACGGTGGAAGCAACCTGCACAACAGCCGGATCGATTACAGATACCTGCGCCGTATGCGGAGAGACAAAGACGCAGACGGTAAGAGCGCTTGGACATAAGTTTACCAATTATGTGCCGGACGGCAACGCATCCTGCGTGGAAGCTGGTACGGTTACGGCAAAATGCGACCGCTGCGGCATTGCAGACACAAAACCGGGAACAACGGCAAACTTAACGGAGCATACCTGGGTGCTGGATGAAGAACATTCCAAACCTGCAATCTGTGTGGAAGCCGGCATAAACAAATATTACTGCGCAAATGAGAACTGCAAACGGACCAAGACCGAAGTGGTAGAGGCCGACGGACATCACTGGACAGAGACCGGTAACATCAGCGGAGACGCCTGCACCGGTATCTGGGCGGAAACCGAATGCAGCGTATGCGGCCTGAGATCCAGCGGCAAATTGAAGACCGCGGGCACAGGGCATACATGGGGCGAGGGCGACCAGCAGTATACCTGCACCGTATGCGGCTATAATCCGAAGAAGTTCGGCGCAAACGATACCGAGCAGGCAAAGCCGTACCGCTATGTATGGTATGTACGCTTTACGGCCGATATGGATCAGTGCGAAGGCTTTGTGAACGAAAAAGGTTATGCTGTGGACACGGTAATGCCATCGACGATCTTTGACGACGGCTATAACTGGAAAGGCGAATCCACAGGCAGCACGATGGAGAATAATAACGTGCTTACCATGACGGCTCCGGCCGCAAAGAGCGGATATACGTTCGCAGGCTGGTACTGCGACGGCCAGCTGGCAGAAAGCAGCCGGACGATTACCCGCACATGGAGAGACATGTATAAAACGTACGAGGCGCGTTATACTCCGGCGGCTTAAATCGGAAATACTACAAAAGATAAAACGAAGTAAAACGGGAAATAAAAAAACCGGGACGCCGACAGGCGTTCCGGTTTTTGCGGCGTAAGCATAAATTACCCGCGGTAAATCCTGCGGAAAGAGTAAGCCGTCACAGCACGGTTAAAACGGCTGCGCCGTCTGCAACCTGCCCTCCGCATAGACGGAAACGATCTGATTTTTTTCATTCAGCAAAACCAGATCCGCATCCTTCCCATCCGCAATAGAACCTTTCCGGTCGAAAACGCCGATCAGCTTCGCCGGGTTTTCTGTCAGGAGAGGAAGGATTTCTTCTAAGGGACGTCCCGTAAATTCCAGAAGGTTGCGCAGAGCTGCGTCCTGCGTAAGCGTGCTGCCGGCGCGCGCGCCGCCCTTTGTCAGTCTGGCGTCCTTATTTTTTACGGTTACATCGTTCACGCCCAGACGGTAATTTCCGTCCGGCAAGCCGGCGGCCATGATGGAATCGGTAATTGCGATTACGCGGTCGATTCCCTTTGTTTTTAAAAGAAGCCGCACAATACCGGGATGCAGATGAAGCCCGTCGCAGATGGCTTCACAGTAAATATCCGATTCCAGAACCGCGCAAAGAATCCCCGGCGCGTGACGATCCAGCGCCTGCATGGCGTTAAATGTATGCGTGGCGGCGCAGGCGCCGTTTTGGATCGCTTCCATAGCGGTTTGATAATCAGCGCCTGAGTGGCCGATCGCCACCTGTATGCCTAATTCCCGCATCCGCGGAATCTGTTCCGTAACGCCCGCTACTTCGGGAGATACCGTAATATAGCGGATATTGCCGCGGGCACGTTCCTGATACGCGCGAAGGAGCGAAAGATCCGCCGTTTGCAGCAAATGTTCCGGCATCGCGCCTTTATAAGCAGGGGAGAGAAACGGTCCTTCCAGATGAATACCGAGAAGACGGCTGCCGTTCGCGTGCTGCTTTTGATGCAGCAAAAATTGGTCGATGCAGCGGTTTGTCTGCTCGCGGGTGTCGGTAAGGATGGAGCATAGCCACGCGGTTGTGCCCCTGGCCGCAAAAAAGCGGCAGAGTTTTTCATAATCGCCGGCGTCCGCATGATTGACGTCCACCCCGGCCGCGCCGTGCGTGTGGACGTCGATAAAGCCGGGTACGATGTTAAGCCCGCGGGCGTCTATGGCAGCGATGTCCGCGCCGTCCGCAGGGGGAGTATCCGCCGGCAAAAGAGAGAGCGTGCGGCCCTCGATAAGAATGGACCGGTCTTTAAAGCTGCGGCCGGTATACACGCGGCCCCCAAATAAAAATGTGCGTTTCATAACGGTTCTTCCTTTATAGTTTGCGGCGGTTTGCCTGCGGCAAAAACAGCCGCGGACGCCGCCGCATCTACATCTTAATATGCACGGGACGGATTTGCAACCGCAAAACCAAGAAAAATGCGGGAGGCGCATTGAAAAAATGGAAAAATGATGTTACAATATCACGAATAAGGAGAGAATATTATGGTCATACCGCAGCCGAATCAACGAATATCCAAAATAGACGCTTACTTAAACTGCGCCGAAAACTTTGCTTACCGCAGCACATGTATCAAACGGAAATACGGAGCGGTGATCGTAAAAGACGACGCCGTTATTTCGACGGGGTACAACGGTTCCCCCAGAGGATTTGAAAATTGCTGCGACATTGGTTACTGTCCGCGCATTCAGCGGAAAATGCACCAGGGCGAAGGGTATGGTATGTGCCGCGCGATCCACGCGGAGGCAAATGCGCTGCTTAACTGCTCCCGCGAGCAGACGATCGGAGCGGATCTGTATCTTGCGGGAATTAATCCGCAGGACTGCTCCGTCCACAGGGCAAAGCCGTGCCCCATGTGCGCGCGCACGATCATTCAGGCGGGTATCCGCAACGTCATCCTGCGCGTGGGCGAGGGACCCGACAACTACGAGATCCTTCCCGCAAAAGAACTGGAATGGTTTACGCAAGAGGACGGAATATAAAATCAGAAAAGCCCTATTTTGAAGGAGGAAATAAAATGGAAAAGAAAAAATTTTATATGACTACCGCGATTGCCTATACGTCCGGCAAACCGCATATCGGCAATACCTACGAGATCATTCTTGCCGACGCGGTCGCGCGTTTTAAAAGGGCGCAGGGCTACGACGTGTTTTTTCAGACCGGGACGGACGAGCACGGGCAGAAGATTGAATTAAAAGCCGCCGAGGCGGGCGTTACGCCAAAGGAATATGTCGACCGGGTGGCTGGTGAGGTAAAGCGGATCTGGGATCTTGTAAACGCTTCCTACGATAAATTTATCCGCACCACGGACGAGGACCACGAAAGACAGGTACAGAAAATCTTTAAAAAGCTTTACGACCAGGGCGATATCTATAAAGGTTCCTATGAGGGACTGTACTGTACGCCGTGCGAGTCGTTCTGGACGGAGTCCCAGCTTGTGGACGGCAAATGTCCGGACTGCGGGCGCGAGGTAAAGCCGGCCAAAGAGGAAGCGTACTTTTTTAAGATGAGCAAATATGCGGACCGCCTGATTGCGCATATCAACGCGCATCCGGAATTTATTCAGCCGGTGTCCCGCAAAAATGAAATGATGAATAACTTTTTGCTTCCGGGGCTGCAGGATCTGTGCGTATCCAGAACCTCTTTTAAATGGGGCATCCCGGTAGACTTTGATCCCAAACACGTCGTTTATGTGTGGCTGGACGCGCTGACGAATTATATCACAGGCATCGGTTACGACTGCGGCGGCGAAAGCACCGCGCAGTTCCAGAAAAACTGGCCGGCGGATCTGCATTTGATCGGCAAGGATATTATCCGTTTCCATACGATTTACTGGCCGATCTTTCTGATGGCGCTGGGACTTCCGCTGCCGAAACAGGTTTTCGGGCATCCGTGGCTTTTGCAGGGCGACGGCAAAATGAGCAAATCCAGAGGGAATGTGCTCTATGCCGACGAGCTGGTGGACTTTTTCGGAGTGGACGCCGTCCGCTACTTTGTGCTGCATGAAATGCCGTTTGAAAACGACGGCGTGATTACCTGGGAACTTCTGGTTGAGCGCATCAATTCCGACCTTGCAAATACGCTCGGCAATCTGGTCAACCGTACCATTTCCATGTCCAATAAATATTTTGGCGGCGTGGTATCGGATAAAGGGGCGGCGGAACCGGTGGATGAGGAGCTGAAAGCCGTCGCGCTGGAAACGCCCAAAAAAGTTGTGGAGAAGATGGAACACTTGCGCGTCGCCGACGCGATCAGCGAGATCTTTACGCTCTTTAAACGCTGCAACAAATATATTGACGAGACAATGCCGTGGGCGCTTGCCAAAGAGGAAGCCAAACAGGATCGTCTGGCGAGTGTGCTTTACAATCTGGTGGAGAGCATTTCCATCGGGGCGGCGCTTCTGGAACCGTTTATGCCGCAGACAGCAGCCAATATCCTGGCCCAGTTAAACGCCAGCAAACGGAGCATTGACGAGATGGCGCAGTACGGCCTTTATCCGTCCGGAACCAGAGTGACCGATAAGCCGCAGATCCTTTTTGCCCGGCTGGATCTGCAGGAGGTACTCAAGAAAGTGGAGGAGCTGCATCCGCAGACGCAGGAGGAACCGGAAAAAGAAGAAACCGCAATGGATATGGAGCCGAAAGAGGAAATTACCTTTGAGGATTTCGGGAAAATGCAGTTTCAAGTGGGAGAAATCATTGCCTGCGAGGAAGTCAAAAAATCCAGAAAGCTGCTGTGCAGCCAGGTAAAGATCGGAAGCCAGGTAAAGCAGATCGTATCGGGAATCAAATCGAGCTACAGCCCGCAGGAAATGGTGGGTAAGAAAGTGATGGTGCTGGTTAACCTGAAGCCGGCAAAGCTGGCCGGCGTGCTTTCGGAGGGAATGCTGCTTTGCGCGGAGGACGCGGACGGCAACCTGTCTTTAGTCGTGCCGGAAAAGGATATGCCGGCGGGAGCGGAAATTTGCTGATCCCGGTTTTCTGATTTTAATATGCGAAAAAAGAGCAGCTACGATGTAGCTGCTCTTTTCATCCGGACTTTGAACGGATAAGGATTATTCTTCCGCGTAAAATGCGTCAAAGTATTTCTGGAAAATGCTCAGGTATTCGTCCAGTCCGTAAGCGTCCAGTTTTTCCAGATAGTCGTTCCAGTCGTTGTCCGTCAGCCCGTTCATCACCCATCTGGCTTTACATTCATTGATGTACTGCACAATGTCCGTAGTCAGCACGGCGAGCCGGTCTGTGTCTTCCTTGCTCATAAAGGCGTTGGGGAATACATACTTTGTATGCATATCCGGCGTATAGTAGTCTTTGATCCAGTCCAGGCGGTACTGCGCGTCGTCCGGGCAGGTAACATACACGCCGTAGTATTCGTCCAGCACCGCAAGAGGGCCGCCCACACATTCCGCTTCGCGCACTTCCACAGGCGAGGCGTCGCCGAGCGGCGCATGGCGCAGCATGGGTTCTCCGGCGTCGTTGGTTCCCATTTCAAAAATGTCAAATTCATCGTCTTCGCCGTAAGTGCCCCAGTTGTTCTGCGGAGACTGCAGAGGCGCATACATCTGATCGAGCCACGCGCATACCAGCGCCGGCTCCTTGGCCACGGCCGTCACCACGCAGCGCCCTCTGTCGTAGCCGCTGGTGAAAGAACCGTTCTGCGGCGTGATATTTCTGGTGTCCGCCGTCAGCGCCGGAAGCGGAACCCAGTCGGCCAGATTGTCGATGTTGGCGACGTCCCAACTGAAGCATACGCCGTAGCGCCCGGATTTGCCCTTCGCCACATAAGTGGACCATTCCTGAGTGAACGCTTCGCGGTCGATCAGGCCCTCGTCATACAGCTTGTGCAGCCATTCAATGCCGTCGCGGAAACCCTGCTGGGTAGTGCTGCAGATCACTTCGCCGTCATCTGTGACCGCGATATGCCTTCCCTTGTCGGCGTCTCCGTAGCCTTCCCCAAATCCGTTGATCAAAATAGCGGGATCCTGATCGCCGTCGTTTAAGATACAGGACATGGGGATAATGCTGCCCTCGATGCCAAACTCTTTTTGAATACGCTCTGCGTTGTCGCGGAAGGCGATCAGCGTCTGCTCAAACTCGTCTATGGTTTCCGGGATGTCAAGATCCAGAAAATCCAGCCATTTTTTATTGATAAAGCTCATGCCGCCGACGGTCTGAATGGCCGTCTTTTCGGAACCGAGCTGTTCTATCCACGGAAGCGCCCAGATGTGCCCGTTGACGTCGGTGCTCATCTTCCGGTATTCCGGGTATTTTTCAAAGACAGCGCTTAAATTCGGCATATAAGTATCAATATATTTTTCCAGCGGAATGATTGCGCCGTAGTCTGCATAGCGGAGCAGGTCGCTGTCGTTAAAGCCCGCGGAGAATACAAAGTCGGTCAAAAGATTGGGATTAGACATATTGAGCGTGATCTTGTCTCCCCACTGATCCGACTGGATCGCGGTCCAGTCGATCTCTACGTTTGTCGCTTCCTGCAGTCTTTTAAAGATGGTGCGCTTATTGGGATCGGACTCCGTATTTGCCGGAAAGCTGATCATGCCGGTAAGCGTTTTCTTTTCTGCCAGCGGAAACTGAAGCGTCGCCGGATCTACCACCTGCATTTCTTCGCCCGTGTTCAGGGTGGCCGCCGTTCTCCCGCAGGAACATAAGGAAAGAGCCAGGCTCCCTGCCGCTAAAATCTCCAATATACGTTTTATAAGTCTTTTTTTCATGTTTTTGCTCCTTTTTGTCCTTGCTTATCAGCCTTTGACCGCGCCGGCCATAATGCCGCTGTCAAAGTATTTCTGGAAGAAGGGATACATCACCAGCAGCGGAAGGCTGGAGATAATGATGGTTGCATATTTCAGCAGCTCCGCAAGCTGCGCCCTCTGCGCCGTACTCTGCATATCCGAGATCATACCGGACTCCGGCTGGTTTTGGATCAGGATGGAGCGCAGGACAAGCTGCAGCGGCTGTTTGGCGGAGTCGTTTAAGTAGATCATGGCGTCAAAATAGCTGTTCCACATACCTACGAACTGCCACAGGGCCAGCACCGCGATTACAGGCGTGCATACGGGAAGCAGGATTTTGAAGAAAAATACGATCTCGTTTGCGCCGTCCACATCGGCGGCTTCCCTGAGTTCTCCCGGAATTCCTCTGTAATAGGTTCTGGCAATTACCATATTCCATACGCTGAACGCGCCCGGCAGGATCACCGCCCACATGCTGTCCAGCAGTCCCAGGTTGCCGATCAGCAGGTAAGTGGGGATCAGGCCGCCTCCGAAGAACATGGTAATCATAAAAATGATGTTGAAAAATCCCCTTCCCTTGAAGTCCGCCCTGGACATCGGGTAGGCCGCCAGCATGGTGACGCCGACGGAGATAACGGTAAACAGCACAGAGTAGACGACGGCGTTTTTGAATCCGATCCAGATCTGCGCGTTGGAGATAACGCGCTGGTAAGCGGTCAGGGTCCATTTGCTGAAATCGAATGTAATGCCGTTATTCTGCAGCGTTACCGGATCCATAAAGGAAGCGATGATAATATAAATCATGGGAACGATAATAGCCAGTACGAACAGGCCGATCAAAAGATAGCCTATGGTGAGCAGCAGCCGGTCCTGCGTAAAAAATTTAGTAGAATGTTTTTCTTTCATTTCGCCCCTCCTATAATCCCTGTCCGTCATTCATCTTCGCGACAATCTTGTTTACCGCCACCAGGAGAATGACGTTGATTACGGTGTTAAACAGGCCGACAGCGGTGGAAAAGCTGAAGTTTCCGCTCACAAGACCCTGCTTATAAACATATGTGGAAATGATTTCCGACGCGGCCAGGTTCAGGTCCGTCTGCAGCGCGTACGCTTTTTCAAATCCGATGCTCATAATGTTTCCGGCCTGCAGGATAAACTGGATTACTACGATGTCTTTGATCGCGGGCCATTCTACCGCTCTGATCTGCTGCAGAATGTTTGCTCCGTCCAAAACAGCGGCTTCTTTAAGATCCTGGCTTGCGTTGGCCAGCGCCGCCGTATACATGATGGAGGCCCAGCCGGCGCCCTGCCAGATACCGCTGGCGATGTAGATCGTCCGAAACGCCTGGGGCATGGTCATAAAGTTTATTTCCGTGCCAAGCAGAAGATTTACCGGGCCGGTCACGGAAAGGAAGATCCGGACGATACCGCAGAGTACGATGACGGAAATAAAATTAGGGAGATAGAGTACAAGCTGGATTTTCTTTTTCAGCCCTTTACTCTGGATCCGGTTCAGCAGAAAGGCCAGGATGATCGGAACCGGAAATCCCCACAGCAGGCCGTAGACGCTCAGCTTTAACGTGTTGGCCAGGTAGGAAAGAAAGTCGGGCGACGAGAGAAAGCGCTTAAAATACTGAAACCCGACCCATTTGCTTCCCAGGATACCCTTAAAGGGATTGTACTCCTGGAAGGCAATCATAATCCCGCCCATGGGGATGTACTTGAAAATGATGGTAAGTGCAAATGCCGGCAGGAGAAACACCACATAGAGCTGCCAGTGCTGTCTCATGTAAAGCAGCGTATTGTGGATGCTCAGAGATTTTGTTTTCCGTTCTCCGGCAGGAACGGTTGTAGGATTACTTGACATGTTTTCCTCCTTTCATATTCCCACTTGCTTGAAGATCCGTTCGTTCTGTGCAATCTGTGCATAGGCAAATTACACCTGGTGGGTTAAGTATATTTAAAATACCATATTTTTACACTTTAGTCAATGAAATATTTGGCATATGCACAATATTTTTACATTTAAACGAATAATTTGCACCAAAAACGGGTAAAACAGAAAAGAATACGGCTTTTCAAATATTTTCCATGCCTGGATTTTTACATTTGACACATTATAGTTTATGCATTATAATAAGTTTTAAACGGAATCTGTTCAGTAATCTGGATAAAGGGAGGAAATATGGCAGCAAAGGTTACAATACAGGATATCGCAGATGCGCTGGGCGTATCCCGGAATACGGTTTCCAAGGCGATAAATAATACGGGCGTGCTGGCGGAGGCAACCAGGGAACGCGTTTTGATGAAAGCAAGAGAAATGGGATATAAGCAGTTTTCTTATCTTACGGTTACCGGGGAAGGCGAAGTCGGCCTGCGTCTTTCGGAGCCGGAAGAAAAAAAAGAAATTGCGCTGCTTGCCGGCAATACGCTGACCGCTTCGCATTTTGCGTCTACCATGCTCGATAAATTTCAAAGAGAGCTGGCGCAGCTTGGCTACATTCTCACGATTCATCATATTATAAAAGAAGAAATCGACGGATTACAGCTTCCGGTCTCCTTTTCCGCAAGCCGGACGGCGGGGATCGTCTGTGTGGAACTGTTTGACTATCCGTACTGCGAGATGCTCTGCGCGCTGGGTCTGCCCGCGCTTTTTATCGACTCTCCGGTCATTGTGCCGGGCAGGGTTTTGGAGGCGGATCGGTTATATATGGATAATCAGACGGAAATTTTCCGCCTGATCCGGGAAATGAAGGAGCGCAAAAAAACAAACATCGGATTTATTGGCGAATATATGCACTGCCAGTCCTTTTTTGAACGCTATATGAGTTACAGAAACGCGCTGATGCTCCTGGAAATGCCCTTTCACGAAACATTCTGCATTACGCAGATTATGGAAGAAGACGGCGCCTCCTCGTTTGAGGAATACCGTCAGGTTTTAAGGGAACGGATCCGCAATATGGAAGAGCTGCCGGATATTTTTATCTGCGCGAATGATTTTGTTGCCATGGACGCGGCGGGCGCGCTGAAAGATCTTGGGTATGTTATCCCGGACGATGTGTGGCTGTGCGGTTTTGACGATTCGGCGGAATCGAGAATTATGACGCCCGCGCTGACCACGATCCACATTCACAGCCAGGTGATGGGATTTTCAGCGGTGCAGCTTTTGATGTCCAGGATAAAAGAACCTTCCTTAAATTACCGAACAATGTACACGGAAACAAATCTGGTCTTCCGGGAATCCACCGGAGACGGACGCAGGGGATGAGCGAACATGAACAGACTGTTTGACATTGATGGACCGGTCATGGGCTTTCTGACGAAGATCGTTTACAGCGTGTATCTGAATATTTTATGGCTTCTCTGCTGTCTGCCGATCGTCACTGCGGGAGCCTCCACCACCGCGCTGTATTATGTCACGCTGAAAATGGCAAAAAATGAAGAAGGCAATGTGACCAGGTCCTTTTTCCGCTCTTTTAAAGAAAACTTCCGGCAGGCCACGGTTATCTGGCTTATCCTGCTGGCGCTTGGCGTTATCCTGGGGCTGGATGGCTATGTGTTTTACCATATGCGCTTTCACAATGCGGTCTGGACGATTGGCACGGCGGTATTTACCGTGGCGGTGGCGGCGTATCTGATCGTTTTAATGTATATTTTTCCGCTGCTCGCGCGCTTTGAAAATACGACGCGGGCAATGTTCCGAAACGCGATTATGATCGGCATGCGCTTTCTGCTGTGTACCGCGCTGATGGCGGCCATACATTTTGCGATGGGCGTAGTGATCGTGCGTATTTTTACGCCGGCGGTTATTTTTGGAGAAGGGCTGTGCGCCCTTTTGTGTTCTTATTTTCTTTCCAATATTCTGGCGCTCTGCGAAGGGCCGCGGGAGGCGGCGGATGCGCCGGACGGCGCGGACACAAAAGAAGAGCCGGAACAGACAGAAGATGCTGCCGGCCCGCGGGATCTGCATGGAAAAAAGAAACTGGAATATATATGGGACTACTACAAACTCCCGATCTTTGCCGCCTGCCTCGCGCTGTATATCGCGGGATATCTGCTGTACGGACATTTTACGCACAAAGATACGATACTTTACACGGCGCTGGTTAACATTGACGCGGGGGAAAACCTTCTGGCGGATTTAGAGGAAGGATTTCTGGAATACGCAAACGCCGACCCCTCGGACGAAAAGCTGGAGCTGTATCGGGGGCTGTATCTTGGCGGAGAAACAAGCGGCGCGGACTATGGCTATACAAGCGCTTCCGGCACAAAGATCGTTGCGTCAATCGACAGGGAGTGCCTGGATGTTGTGCTGATGAATAAGGAAGCGTTCGACGCATTTTGCGAAAACGGGTATTTGTTAAATATAGAAACATTTCTCCGGGAACATTCTTTGGAACTTTACGGCCGGCTGCAGAAGCGGCTGGTCACGGGTACGGCCGTCCTGGAGGACAACGCGCAGATGGATCCGGACGTCTCCCATTCCGTCCAGACGGACGAATATCCGATGGGAGTGGACCTGTCGGATTCGCCCGTCATTCAAAAGGCGGGCTTTCAGGACGCGGTATATCTGGGAGTGATCGCAAATACGCCCCGCACGGAAATGGTTTTATCCTATCTGGAATATTTATACACGCAGCAATGAACATCAATCATAAAGGAGAGGGAGAGGCATATGACAAGCCAGACTTTGCGCGACGCCCGCAAATACGAAGAGGTTTATGAAAAAAATATATCCGGGGAAAGCAGGCCGGCTTTTCACCTGTCCGCCCGAATAGGCTGGATGAACGATCCGAACGGGTTTTCCTATTATGATGGAAAATACCATATGTTTTACCAGTATCATCCGTATGACTGTCACTGGGGCCCGATGCACTGGGGCCATGCGGTGAGCGCCGATCTGCTGCACTGGGAGTATCTTCCCGCCGCGCTTGCGCCGGATGAGAGCTATGATAAGGACGGCTGTTACTCCGGAAGCGCTCTGACGCTGCCGGACGGCAGGCAGCTTCTGATGTATACCGGAGTGGTGCGGGAGCCGCAGAAGAACGGCGGCTTTCTGGAAATACAGACGCAGTGCCTCGCGGTGGGAGATGGCAGGGATTATGAAAAATATGCGCATAATCCGGTGCTGGACGAAAAAGATCTGCCAAAGGGATCGAGCCGGTATGATTTCCGCGATCCGAAAATGTGGCAAAGAGCGGACGGCACTTACCTGTGCGTGGTGGGCAACCGGCCTGCGGACGGCAGCGGCCAGGTGGTAATGTTTGAAAGCACCGACGGCTTTCAGTGGAAATTTAAGAAAGTGCTGGCGGAAAATCAAGGACGTTTCGGCCTTATGTGGGAGTGCCCGGACTTCTTCTTTTTAGACGGGAAGGCGGTTCTGATCACAAGCCCGCAGGATATGCTGCCAAAAGAACTGGAGTATCATAACGGGAACGGCACCCTGTGCCTGATCGGGGATTATGACAAAGAGACAGATACGTTTACGCAGCAGCATGACCAGTCGATTGACTACGGAATCGATTTCTACGCGCCGCAGACCATACTCACGCCGGACGGAAGAAGGATTATGATTGGCTGGATGCAGAACTGGGATACCTGCACGCTGCGAAACACCGATCTGCCGTGGTTCGGACAGATGAGCCTGCCGCGCGAACTGTCCATAAAAAACGGGAGGCTGTATCAGCAGCCGCTGCGGGAACTGGAAGGGCTGCGCTGCAATCGGGCGGCGTATAAAAATGTGGTCTTTCACGAGACTACTGTTCTGCCCGGAATAAAGGGCCGGCGTATCGACATGGAACTGTCTCTGGCGCCGGGAGATGCGGAGCGGATGTATGAAAAATTTGCGGTCCGTTTTGCGCAGAACGACCGGTATTATACGGCGTTCAGTTTCCGGCCGAAGGAATCCGTCCTCAAGATTGACCGGAAATTTTCGGGCACCAGAAAGGCGATCATACATCAGCGCAGAAGCCTGGTGAACGCAAAGAACGGAGAGTTAAAGCTGCGGCTGATCCTCGACCGCTTCAGCGCGGAACTGTTTATCAACGACGGAGAGCAGACCATGACGGCGGTTATCTATACCGACCTGGATGCGGACGGGATTTCTTTTTATGCGGATGGCAGCGTGCGAATGGATATTGTAAAATTCGATCTGGAGGAGAAAGAATATGAAACAGTATGATGTGACGGCGCTCGGAGAACTTTTGATCGACTATACGGAAAACGGGGTCAGCGCGCAGGGGAACCCGCTGTTTGAGGCGAATCCCGGCGGCGCGCCCTGCAATGTGCTTGCAATGCTCGGAAAGCTCGGCCATAAGACGGCGTTTATCGGCAAGGTGGGAGAAGACGCGTTTGGGCGGCAGTTAAAAGAAGCGCTGGAAAACGCAGGGATCGACGCCTCACATCTGTATATGGATAAAGAGGTCCACACGACGCTCGCCCTGGTGCATACGCTTGCGAACGGGGACCGGGACTTTTCTTTCTACCGCAATCCGGGAGCCGACATGATGCTCACCAAGGAGGAGATTCCGGAAAATGTGATAAAAAACAGCCGTATTTTTCACTTCGGAACGTTGTCGATGACGCACGAAGGCGTGCGCGCGGCGACGTTAAGGGCGCTTGCGGTCGCTAAAGAAAATGATGTGACGATATCGTTTGACCCGAATCTGCGCCCGCCGCTCTGGAAGTCGCTGGACGACGCCCGCCGCCAGGTATTGACAGGGCTTTCGTACTGCGATATTTTAAAGATCTCCGACAATGAAATCCAGTGGCTCACCGGCGAGGAAGACTTTGACGCCGGCGTCAGATGGATCCGGGAGAGATATCCGGACATTGCCCTGCTCCTGCTTTCGATGGGCAGAGAGGGAAGCCGCGCCTACTACGGCGATCTGCGCGTGGAGGTTCCGGCGTTTTTACGCAGGGACACCGTGGAGACAACGGGCGCCGGCGATACTTTCTGCGGATGTATGCTGCACGCGGTCTGCGGGCAGGATCTGCGCCGGCTTACAAAAGACGGCTTAAAGCAGGCGCTGACGTTTGCAAACGCCGCAGCCTCGCTGATCACAACCAGAAAAGGCGCGCTTGGCGTCATGCCGGAGCGGGACGAGATTCTGGCCGCTATAAAATAAAAAAGGTCCCGATGTTCTTTCGTCAAGACATCCGCGGGCCGTTATCCTAAGAGCAGGGTGGATATATGCAGCCTGCTCTTTTTTTTAACGGAAAAGAGGATGTACTCCGGCAAATGCACGATTATTACGCCAAACTGCTCAGCAAATATAAGGATGTCGTAACCGTGCAGAAGATAGTCGCCCTGACCTTCCGTTTCATTACCCGCAAAAGCCTGTGGCATATCCAAACGCTGAACGATTTTCAAAGAAAAAGGAAATGTGCGGTTTGAAAATTCGCACCTATTTTTCGATTTTGCTAAACTGTAATTGAAAGGCAGGTGGTATTTGAAAGAGCATCACCGCATCTTGTACTACAATTTGCTTACTGCCTGCAAGCTGAACAGCTATCTTGCCGACATCGACCGGGAGGCAGAGGTCGTTTACAACGACTTGATTTACAACTGATACCCTAAACACAGGAAATTGCCGCTGTCAACCGATGGCGGCTTTTCCTTTTCAGCAGGTGTTCAAGAAGTCATAAAGTCGGCAGTATAGCCGAAGGGACTTAAAAAGCACAGGCGAGGGCTTCAAATTGAAAAAATAATATGTCATTTTCAGAAATCTATTGACAAACTGAAAGACAAGGGTATAATCAATAATGACAATGATATTTGTCATTATGATACTCAAAATAGTCATAAGGAGGTGCTTTATGATACTGCGGAACCGACTGAAAATATACAGAGCCGTACTCAATGTCAATCAGCAGGAAATGGGGCACTTATGCGGCGTATCAAGGCAAACGATCAGCTTGATAGAACGAGGAGATTACTCACCGTCCATTACCCTTGCCCTGACGATTGCCAAAGTTTGCGGTGTTACGGTGGAAGATGTTTTTTATCTGCAGGAGGAAGAAGAAAATGGATAACAAAGAAATCAAAAAAGCAAATCGCAAAGCGCTGCCGGTATTCATTGTGATTATGCTCATCAGTCTTCTTTTGGGCGGCATTCTGGGCATTATTATTTCCGAGGCAGACAGTACAGGCTCAACGGACAAATGGAAGGCTGCCGCAGTAGCATTTGGAACATATATTGCACCGTGGCTTATGCTTTTGTGTGCGCTTGCTGTTGCCGTTGTCTGCACACTCCTTTGCCGGAAAGGAAAAAAGATTCTCACTGCGTGGGATGGCGAGGACGAGGCTGTCTGTGATAAAGCAGAAAAGATACTGTCTTATGTGCTTTGGATTTCAAACTGTGCGTATATTCTATCGTTTTTTCTGCTCGCCGCAACATACAGTGCAAGGAACATTGCCGATTTCGGTAATCTGAAAACACTTGTACCTTTCTTTGTGAGCCTTGTCTCCTTTATGGCCATACTCATGGAAACTCTCGTTTTTCAGAAAAAATCTTTGGATGCCGCCAAAAAATCGAACCCTGAAAAGAATGTATCGTTTTTTGATGTGAAATTCCAGAAGAAGTGGCTCGAAAGTTGCGACGAAGCTGAAAAGCTCCTCATCGGAAAATGCGCTTACAAGGCTTTTTCCACAGTAAATAAGGCCTGTGCCGTCCTTGCGGGGCTACTCGCTGTCGGTTCGCTCCTGTTTGAATTCAGCTTTTTAGCGTCGTTTTCGGTATGCACCATCTGGTTTGTCGGTCAGTTTGTGTATTTCAGAGAAACAATGAAATACTCCAAAGCGGGGAGCAAAATCTCATAAAAAGAGCAGTAAAATAGTGGTGTATTACTGAAAAGCCGGGGATTAAGATGAAAAGAAAGTCTGCTATTATAGCTATGATCGCAGGAATCGCCGGAATTTTGATCGTGATCGGCGCTTTACAGGGAGAGAATGTTTCAAAGTCATTTTGGATTGCAGTCGCAATATGTGCAACGCAATTATGCTGCTCAAGATCGTCGCAGCCAACAGGAAAAAAATAGAACGGAGGAAGAGTCGGGAATGAAAAGAGGTTCAGCTATCAGTGTTGGATTCAGCGTAGGGATATCCATGAGCATCCTTTTCAGCGTGATTTTCTGCAAGGCCTTAGAAAACTATGCCGGTATTGGTGTGGGTATCTGCTTTGGCGTTGCGCTGGGTGTTCTCACATTTGTGATATTTCGGGTGTTTCAAAATAAGCAGCAAGACAAGAAAAAGGATTCAAAAAATGAAGGAGGCACAGAATGAAAAAAGGATAAAAAAGCCGTTTTCTATCCTCCTGCAGCGTTCAAGTGTAAGAACTTGGACGTTTTTTCCTTCCCTATACGCTCCAAATTGGCGTGTGAAGTAATGCCTTACGAAAACACATCTGCGAATTTTTTATGAACATCCGAATATTGTATTGCAATTCGCCATACAATATAGTATAATCATAAGCAGAAAGGCAGGTGCTTATTATGGCAACAAAAAGCGCAAATGTAACGGCTCGTGTTCAGCCGGAAATCAAACGGCAAGCAGAGGCAGTATTGGACAGGCTTGGCTTGCCCGTTTCGGTTCTGATCGATACCTTATACAGACAAATCATTATGACGGGCGGTGTTCCCTATTCTCTCACCGTACCCAAACTGCCTACAAGAGACAGCTTGACTGATGAGCAGTTTAACGCCATGATGGAAAAAGGCTACGATCAAGCGAAATCCGGCGAAGGACTGTCCGTAGACAAAGCCTTTGCCAAAATCCGTGAGGGTATTTGAGTATGCGGTATGAGGTGAAGCTGACGCCGCAGGCTTTTGGGCAAATCGAGGAAACGGTACAGTATATTTCCAAAATCCTCTTGGAGCCGGAAATCGCACGGAAATGGGCGGATACGCTGCAATGCGAAATCAAAAAGCTGGATTCTATGCCGTCAAGATACCCTCTTACTGAGGAAGAACCGTGGCACACGAAGGGAATCCGCAGAATGCCCGTTAAAAACTTTCTCGTTTACTATTTGGTTGACGAGGAAAGGAAAACCGTGTGGGTAACGGCGGCGATTTACGGGCGGAGAGATCAGATTTCAGCGTTGCGTGATATGCCTGCGGATAACGCTGAACGATAAAAAGACAGCTTGCAGGAGGATTCAATATGTTTACAAAACGGTTAGTGGAGCAGGGTGTTCTTCGCCAAACGGGAGATAAGTATTATTTAGACACAGCAAAACTGTAAAGGAAGAAACTTTTGTAATCACAGAAAGTTGCCGCTGTCAACCGATGGCGGCTTTTCCTTTTCAGCAGGTGTTCAAGAAGTCATAAAGTCGGCAGTATAGTCGAAGGGGGGGGGTATTTCTGCCGAGAAAATCGTTGATGGCAGTAGATTTTGTCACATTTTTCAAGTATAATTATAGATGCCAAGCGGAAAATCGAGTGATGCAAGCAGAATTATGATAGACTCTACCCTTAGTTTACTGTACCGGATTAAACTGTTGGTTGGTTGCAGCTCGGATAAAACCAATATATAATGCAACTGTAATCCACCGGATATTCAAGGAGGAAATCTATCCTATGAACGAAATCAAAATAGGACAATTCATCGCCGAACTGCGAAAAGAGAAAAGGCTGACGCAAAAAGAGTTGGCTGCGCAATTACACATTACCGATAAAGCGGTTTCAAAATGGGAGAGAGGAGTTTCACATAGTTAAGGATACTACACCAACAATCCACGCTTACAAACAACATATCAGGAGTTATAGCCATAACTCTACGGAGCATCAGCTATAGTGGGAAAATATGCAGCCATATTAACCGGCAGTAGATTTTTTCACATATGTGTGTTATAGTACGCATTATAGTACCGTATTGAAGATGCGGTAGAAGTCAACCCCGCAGGAGATGCAAAAATGGCTAACTTTACGAAGAAAGCGATTCAGGAATCCTTTCTGAAATTACTGATGGAACGGCCTCTGTCCAAAATCACGGTGAAAGATATTGTGGCAGATTGCGGCATCAATCGCAACACCTTTTACTATTACTTCGAGGATATGCCGAAACTCATTGAAAGTATTGTGGAGGAGGACGCCGCAAAAATCATTCAGTCCTATCCCACGATAGAAAAATTCGAAGACTGTCTGGACGCGGCGATTACTCTGGCGCTGGCAAAAAAGCGCGCGGTGCTGCATATTTATCACTCGGCAAACCGGGAAATCTATGAGATGTACTTATGGAAAGTCTGTGATCATACGATCAATGCCTATGTTACATCTGTCCTGCGCGGAAAAAAGGTTCGGGAAAGCGACCTTTTCATCGTAAAAGAGTATCTGTCCGGCCTTGCCTTTGGCATCTTTTCCAGATGGCTGAAAAACGATATGAACGATGATATTCGGGGTATGCTCTCACGCCTGATGGAGATCAAGAAAGGAATGGTCGAAGAGATGATTCTGTGCTGTGTCAATGAGTAAATTCAGACAAATGCCACCGTTTGCCTGAAAATCGGTCATTTTTATGTCCCGTGTCTGATTATCGGACACGGGACTTTTTGTGTCTGTATGAAAATCAAATGAGCCGGATTACAATAGAGGCAAACGAGCAAAGGAGGTTTGCTTCTATGAAGATGCAATCTGTAGCACCCATGAAAATCGCAAAAACCGGATACATCGTTATGTCCGTTCTGTTTTGCGCTGCAGGCATTCTCTTTATGGCCGAGCCCGGAATCTCAACGAAAATTATCGGTGTTTGTATCGGCATCGCAATGATCCTTTTCGGCATTGTCAAACTGATCGGATATTTTTCAAAGGATTTATTCCGATTGGCATTCCAGTTCGATCTGGAATTCGGGATATTGATGATCATACTCGGCGTGATCGTCCTTTTTAACCCGAAAAACCTGATGGTATTTATCTGCATTGCTCTTGGGATTTCCATTCTGCTGGACGGCCTGTTCAAAATCCGAATCGCCATGGATTCGAGACAGTTTGGAATCAAAAGCTGGTGGCTGATCCTGTCTCTGGCAATCGTTACCGGAGTGATTGGTGTTTTCCTGATTTTTGAATCGGTCATTGGATCGCAGATTCTGTCGGTTCTATTGGGACTCACACTTCTTTCGGAGGGCATTTTGAACCTGTATACGGCGATCAGTACCGTTTTGATCGTCAAAAATCAAGCGCCGGATGTCATTGAAGTGGAAGCATTTGAAATCGACGGAAAGGAAAGGTGAAAGACATGAAATTTTCAAAAGCGGTGGTAAAATACCGGGTTCCGATTCTGATTCTGACCTTGGTTCTCCTGATTCCTTCGGTTTTGGGGATGACCCATACACGCATTAACTACGATATGCTGACCTATCTGCCGGAGGATATGGAGACCGTTATCGGGCAAAACGAGCTATTAGAGGATTTCGACAAGGGCGCCTTCGCATTCCTCATTGTGGAGGATATGCCGAATCAGGATGTGGCGGCGCTGAAAGAGCAAATCTCTGAGGTCGATCATGTGGACACCGTCCTGTGGTACGATTCTGTCGCCGACCTTTCCATCCCGATGGAACTGCTGCCCGATAAAATCTACAACGAATT
>CANRIG010000037.1 GCA_947630595.1 uncultured Lachnospiraceae bacterium
TGCGGCATAGCTGAGGCAAAGACCGCCGTTTCACTCCGGCCGGGCGCCGGAGCTCTTTGCATGCAGAAAATTCCGGCAGAGCAAACAATTCCGGCGGAGCAAACAAAAAAGTGCTGGCAGCATAAAATGACGGCAGAACAAGGGGCTTGTCAAGTAAAGTGTGTAAATTTAAGTGTGTAAATTTTTTTGATTTTTTCACAGCACAAAGCGCCGCAGACGGGTTTTCCCCAGCCTGCGGCGCTTTCCTGAAATATAATTCCGTTTTTTCTGTAAATCTTTTTATTGACGCTTTCTGTTCAATCTTTCGTCAGTTCTTTCTCCGGTATTTCGTATCAACGTTTACTTTTGTGCCGGTCGAAACCTGAAAATCCGATAGAAATGCTATCGTCCGTCTGAATTGCAATTGGACGTCACTTTTCTATATCGCTTCGTTTCTTAAATAATATGTTAATATATGTTGCAAAAAGAGCCTTTATATGTTATGCTGTTAAGTATCAGATCAAAAGATAAATCAAATCCGGTGAAATTCCTGCGGTGTTCCCGCATTTCCCTGTTTGAAAAAGGAATCCGTTATGCTATGATAAAGGAGGAACCGATGAACAGACAGCAGAATATTACCGCTGACGTATCTATTGTACCGCTGAAAGAGCTGAACCTTACGGCGCGCTTTCTTTTCGACGAAGTGATGGAGGACCCGCAGACACAGCAGGACGTCCTGAGCATTATTTTCGGCAGGGAGATTCCTGTGATACGCTCCAGCGCCACGGAAAAGGAGCTGCGGCTGTCGCCGCTGGCCCGGTCGGTCCGGATGGATTTATTCTCCGTCGACGAAGATCGGATTGTCTACAATACCGAAATGCAGGTCAAGAGAAAAACCGATCTGGCGAAACGAAGCCGGTACTATCAGGCTTTGATGGATACTTCTCTTTTAGAGCCCGGCATGCCGGATTATAACCGCCTGAACCGGACGTATCTGATTATGATCATGACCTTTGATTTGTTTGGGTATGAGAAATATCAGTATACGTTTCTTCCGCGCTGTGAGGAAGTCGGGGAATGCCGGCTGGAGGACGGAGCGACCCGTATTTTCCTGAATACGAAAGGAAAGAACGACAGCGAGGTATCGCGGGAACTGGCCGATTTTCTGCATTACGTGGAAAATACGACAGACGAGGAAGCCGCCAAAACAGACAGCGAGCGGATCCGGCGCATCCATGAGCGGGTATGTAAGGTACGCTCCAGCGAAGAAATTGGGGTGAAGTATATGCAGGCATGGGAAGAAAGATATTTTGACAAAGAGGAAGCCCGTGAAGAGGGCCTGAAAGAAGGCCGCAAAGAAGGTCAGGAAGAAATCAATCAGCTGATCGCGGCATTGATCAGGGACAACCGCACAGACGATCTGCTTCGATCCGTAGCCGACAGGGAATACCAGAAGGAACTGCTGAAAGAATATAAAATCGGAAGGCAAAACGTATAATCAAAGGAGGAATATTATCCCAGTCGCTGCTGCAAAACAGGTCGCTCAGGCCGCACAATTTGACTCGTCTTCTGAGACAGCCCCGCCCTAGTTCACAGAGGCTTGTCAAATAAAGTGTGTAAATTTTTTTGATTTTTTCGCAGCGCAAAGCGCCGCAGACGGGTTTTCCCAGCCTGCGGCGCTTTCCTGAAATATAATTCCGTTTTTTCTGTAAATCTTTTTACTGACGCTTTCTGTTCACTCTTTCGTCAGTTCTTTCTCCGGTATTTCGTATCAACTTTTACTTTTGCGCCGATCGAAACCCTGCCGCTGCCCTCTGTCTGGAATGCGTAGGTCTTTTCCCCGATGACATTACCGCCGGTGAGCTCGATCCTCCCCCCGCCGCCCGCAAGCAGCACCGCATCCTTGCTGGAAGTGCTGGTGTACGTGCCGCCGGAAGCCTTGATGACGCCTCCGTTCATGCACATCGCCACCGTATGTGCGGAAGAAAACGCGCCGGCGCTGATGTTCGTCCTGGCCTTATCGGAAGTCGCGGTGATCGTCCACACCTCCGCCGAGCCGCTGCTCTTAAAAATTCCACCGCTGATAGTAACCGTTCCCTCTGCATTGATGAGCGTGCACGACTTGTTTGAGGTGAGCGTGCCGGCCTTCACGGTAAGGGTACCACAGTTGTGCACCACACCGACGTCCGCAGAAAAGGTGCCGCCGGTAATCGTGGCAGTCGCGCCTTTGGCGGATACCGCGCCGCCTGCTTTTCCGCGGTTGTCCAGCAAAAGTCCATCGTTCGGCGTCGGCCGGCCCGCCGTCGCTTTCAGGCTTGAGGTAAAGGTTCCATCGGTAATTGTAATCGTTCCCCGGTTCTCAATCGCGGTATTCTTTCCGGCTTTGAACGTGCCGCCGCGCACAAACATCGTCCCGTAGTTATCCAGCAGACCAGTCTCCCGCACTTTCTCTCCGGCGGTGCTTCCTGTACCCTTAAAAATACCGCCGTTGATTGCGGTTGTACCCATGTTGGTGATCATGATTCCCTTGTAAGCGCCGTTCGGAATCGTGAGGTCCGTGCCCTTTTCCGTCTTAATCAGCTTCGGCGACGTGAGCCTGGCGTTTTTGAGTGTGACCGTGCCCTTCTTCAATTCAATCGCATAGCCGCTTCCTTTATACTTGTAGGCATAGCTTCCGAAATCAATCACAAAAATATCCTTTGCATCCTTATTGATGCTCAGCGTCGTTTTCGTGCTGATTTTTCCTGTGACCTTGACTACCTGCCCTTTCTTTGCTGCGTCAACCGCAGCCTGCAGCGTCGGATAGCTTTTTCCGCCGATCTTTGCCGCCGTTTTTGCCGCAAGCGACGTCGTTCCGGCGGACAGCGCCAGAACCAATCCGGCGGACAGCGCCAGAACCAATCCGGCGGACAGCGCCAGCGCCCATTTTTTTCTGATCTTCATGTGATACCCTCCCATCTCTCTTTCCAATGTTTTCGCAGCGACGCCAGAAGCGGAAATTCGGCTCGGAATAAACAGTCTGCATCAGTTGGAGTATCGAATAGTTTGCAGTACTATTCCTATAACTACAAATTATTGAATACTTCTTTATATCCTGCATTTAAATGACTGTTCATCCCGAAAAATTTTTCAACTCTGGCGTCTTTATGGTATCACATCATCAAAAAGGATTGGTGTGCACATCTGCACACTCGTACGTGTCTTGCCGGCTTTCTATCTTACTGTATCCTATATTTCTTATTTTTCCCTGTTTGCAGTATCGTTTGTTCTCTCATATTCTCCCGCTTACAGTATCTTTTTTGCTTTCAATTCTCCCCTGTTCACAGTACCACTTCCATTCCTTCCTGCAGCATCGTTTTATGCTTCATCCTCCAGCCCGTAATTAACCGCATCCAGAATTTCTATAATGCACCCGTCCATATTGCGGTCGTCGCCCAAAACCGCATACTCATGCAGCGCACTGCTGTGTGTCGTGCCGTCCTCATCCTGCCAGATACAATCTATGCCGCTGCGCAGGCACAGCAGAATCACCGCTGCCGGCAAAAACAGGCGCAAAACCGGGCTGCGATGCTCCGCAAACGGGTGCAGCGCCCGCTCCGTCAGAAGCTCACACAGATAACCTGTATCTCATCCCCGGCCGAAATCGGAAAATCCGCTAGAAATATTATCGTCCGTCTGAATTGCAATCGAACGTCACTTTTTTATATTGTTCTATTTTTAAATAATATGTTAATATATATTGCAAAAAGAGTCTTTATATGTTATTCTGTTAAGTATCAGATCAAAAGATAAATCAAATCCGGTGAAATTCCTGCGGTGTTCCCGCATTTCCCTGTTTGAAAAAGGAATCCGTTATGCTATGATAAAGGAGGAACCGATGAACAGACAGCAGAATATTACCGCTGACGTATCTATTGTACCGCTGAAAGAGCTGAACCTTACGGCGCGCTTTCTTTTCGACGAAGTGATGGAGGACCCGCAGACACAGCAGGACGTCCTGAGCATTATTTTCGGCAGGGAGATTCCTGTGATACGCTCCAGCGCCACGGAAAAGGAGCTGCGGCTGTCGCCGCTGGCCCGGTCGGTCCGGATGGATTTATTCTCCGTCGACGAGGAGCGAATTGTCTACAATACCGAAATGCAGGTCAAGAGAAAGACCGATCTGGTGAAGCGAAGCCGGTACTATCAGGCTTTGATGGACACTTCGCTTTTAGAGCCCGGCATGCCGGATTATAACCGCCTGAACCAGACATATCTGATTATGATCATGACCTTTGATTTGTTTGGGTATGAAAAATATCAGTATACGTTTCTTCCGCGCTGTAAGGAAGTCGGGGAATGCCGGCTGGAGGACGGGGCGACCCGCATTTTCCTGAATACGAAAGGAAAGAACGACAGCGAGGTATCGCGGGAACTGGCCGATTTTCTGCATTATGTGGAAAATACGACAGACGAGGAAGCCGCCAAAACAGACAGCGAGCGGATCCGGCGCATCCATGAGCGGGTATGTAAGGTACGCTCCAGCGAAGAAATTGGGGTGAAGTATATGCAGGCATGGGAAGAAAGATATTTTGACAAAGAGGAAGCCCGTGAAGAGGGTCTGAAAGAAGGCCGCAAAGAAGGCCGCAAAGAAGGTCAGGAAGAAATCAATCAGCTGATCGCGGCATTGATCAGAGACAACCGCACAGACGATCTGCTTCGGTCTTTGGCCGACAAAGAATACCAGGAGGAACTGCTGAAAGAATATAAAATCGGAAGGCAAGACGTATAGCCCCGCTTCAACCACAATCGAGTAGGGGGTGGTGGGATTAACTTACACACTTTATTTTACACTCTCAGCGCCGCAGACGGGTTTTCCCCAGCCTGCGGCGCTTTCCTGAAATATAATTCCGTTTTTTCTGTAAATCTTTTTACTGACGCTTTCTGTTCACTCTTTCGTCAGTTCTTTCTCCGGTATTTCGTATCAACGTTTACTTTTGCGCCGGTCGAAACCCTGCCGCTGCCTTCTGCCTGGAACGCATTTTTTATTCTTCATCCTCCAGCCCGTAATTGACTGCATCCAGGATTTCTATGATGCACCCGTCCATATTGCGGTCGTCGCCCAAAACCGCATACTCATGCAGCGCACTGCTGTGTGTCGTACCGTCCTCATCCCGCCAGGTATAATCTATGCCGCTGCGCAGCCGTCGGGCAATGGAGGCCGCATGCGCCTCATACGAGCCGAGCCGCCGCTCCGACAGGCAGTCCTGATAGGCAAGACGGTCGGCGATATATTCGTAGCCCTGCCGCGAGGAATTGTAATCCTCCCGTTCTTCGTCCTCCATATCCCAGAAAGCGACCGGCTCGATTTCCCGCAGCAGATCGCGCCCGCGCAGCGTTTCCACAAGCGTCTCACACGCAGATATCATCGCCGCATAATCCTCCTGCCGCAAAAGGCGGATGATTTCATCCACATTTTCTCGATACACATAGGGATTCCACGCAACTGCCTGAATCCCATCAGCGGAACTTTCTCCCGACGAACTCCCATCCACAGAGCCTACAACCGACAAATCTCCATCCACAGAACTTATGACTGACGAGTCTCCATCTCCGGAGCCTTCCTCCGATGAAGTTCCCTCCGATGAACCTACGGCTGACGAGTCTCCATCTACAGAACCTACGTCCAGCAAATCTCCATCCGCAGAACCTGCAACTGACAAGTCTCCATCTTCGGAGCCTTCCTCCGATGAACCTACGGCTGACAAGTCTCCATCTACAGAACCTTCCTCCAATGAAGTTCCCTCCGCCGATGAAGTCCCATCCGCCGTAGCCCAGTTCCCGTCCATCTGCCTCTCCCGCCCGGCTCTCCAGCCAAGCGCAGCCCCTCCGATGCCGCTCAACAGGCACAGCAATATCACCGCTGCCGGCAGAAACCGGCGCAGAGCCGGGCTGCGGTGCTGTGCAAACGGACGCAGCGCCCGCTCCAGCGCGTCCGCGTCGGCATAGCGCCGCGACGGGTCGTAGGCGCAGCAGCGCCGGATGACCTTCGCCAGCGCCTTCTCCCGGCCGCCCGCCGGGACAAACTCCGTTTCACAGTCCCCGGTGACCAGATAAAGCAGAATCTTTCCGACCGCATAAATATCCGTCCGGGAATCGGTCTGCCCGTAGCCGAACTGCTCCGGCGCGGCATAGCCCCGCGTCCCCAGGCAGACCGTATCCGTCTCCCGCTCCGGCTTATAAAACCGCGCCGTCTCAAAATCGATCAGGCGGATTTTGCCGCCCGGCGTGACCAGGACGTTCTCCGGTTTCAGATCCCGGTGGATGACCGGAGGCGTCTCCCGGTGCAGCGCCTCCAGCACCCGGCAAAGCCCCAGCGCCAGCCGCGCCGCCTCGTCCGCATCCAGCACGCCCTCCGTCTCGACCAGCTCCGCCAGCGTCGTTCCCTCCACGTAGTCCCGCAGGAGGGCGCAACGCGCCCCGTCCTCCCGAAGCTCCGCGGTCCGCGGCTTCCAGGGGCCGGACAGCGCGGTCAGGATTTCGTATTCCCGCCTCAGAAAAACGGCCTGGCCGCCCTCCGCCACTTTGCAGATCAGACGCCGCAGGCCGTTTCGTTCCTCCAGCAGATAGGTTTGTTTTTCTTCGCTCTCTTTCAGGCAACAGAGCACCCGAAAGGCTTCGTCCCACTCCGGGATACCGGTTCTATCCATCCGTCTCCTCCAGCAGCGCGTCCAGCTGCTCCAGCGACATTTTCCGCTCCAATGCAAAGATCACGGCCGCATCCCGGCGGATCCGGGGATACAGCACTTCCTTGCGGCCGATTTTCAGAAGCCGGTTGGTCTGGTCGAGATCCAGTCCCAGCAGAAAAGCCAGCCGGATCAGGATATTCCGCGTGGGCCTGCGCGTGCCGTTGAAAATCTGATAGCCGTACGAGCGGTCCAGCCCCAGCGCCTGAATCGTGCTCCTGACCTCCATCCCACGCTCCGTCAGAAGTTCGCACAGATAAATTGCGGTCGGCGGACAGTGGTAATCCGCCCCGTCCAGAAACGAGAGGCCGCCGCTTCGGTTCTCCTTGATCTGATGAATCAGTTCTTCCGTACTTTTCACTTCCGCCATGCACTCCATTCCCGCATTTCTCTGAAAATGAGTGTAGCACACTTTTTCTTTTCTGTAAACGGCACAATTCCCGCCCCACAGGGGCAGGAATCCAGCCCAAAAACCCCGGCCCGCTGCGGCCGCACCGCCCCTGATAAAAAATATTTCCAGGCAGCGCGTTTCCACCGGGCCGGAGCCATCTGCAAAATGCTCCGGTCTGAACCGGATTCTCTTCCAAACATCTCCGCTTCACGCAATGATACAGTTCAGATGTTCAATGATCTCATCGGCCGCGCTGATGTCCTGCTCGCCGGAGGTGCTGTTTTTGTAGCCGTAACAGAAAATTCCCGCGTTTTTGGCGGCGGCCACGCCGGCCGCGCTGTCCTCCACCGCCGCCGCGCACTCGGGGGAAAGCCCCGCCATCTCCAACACCTTGAGGTAAACGTCCGGCGCTGGTTTCTTCACCGGCACCTCGTTGCCGGAAACGGTGTAGTCAAACTGGCCGCCGATGCCCAGCAGCCGCAGCGCCTCATCCACCAGCACGCGCGTGGAGGACGACGCCAGGCCGATTTTGACGTCATGCTCCTTCGCCCAGCGCAGCACCTCCAGAAGCCCCTCGGAGGGCGGCACATGGTTTTCGCGGATCTGCTGCGCCACCAGGTAATACTGCCGCGCCTCCAGGGCATAGGGCTCGCCGTCGATGCCGCATTTCTGAATGATCTGCCGCCAGAAGCCGCTGGAAGACTTGCCCGTCGCCTCGGGGAATGTCTCGTCCGGCACAATGCCGAATTCCCGGAACATCATCTGCCGCGCGTTCTCGTGCAGCGGCTCGCTGTCAAGAATCACGCCGTCCATATCAAATATCAGGATTTTCAAGTTTGGTTTCATTATGCATCACCCTGTCCCTGTCAGATTTGTCATCCCCCGAAAAATCACATTTTAATTTTTACTACTTCTGGCCATACTTGTTCAGGAAGAAGTCATGGTAAAAATCGATGTCCTCCTGGCAGATTTCCACCGGGCCGCCGATGCACTGGCTGTTGATGTAGACCATCGCCGCCTTCTCCAGCACCTGGGAGCCGATAAACGCCTCCGACAGCGTGCGGCCGATCGTAATCGCGCCGTGGTTGGCGATGAGGGCGCCGGTGCGGTCCTTCAGAGCCTTGATCACCTCGTCCGCCATCTCCTGCGTGCTGGGGCGGGTATAGCCTGCCAGACGCACGGAGCCTCCGAGAATCTGCACCTGGTCGTCGCAGATCGGCGGGATGTCCCTGCGCGCCGTCGCCACGGTCAGCGCATACGTCGAATGCGTGTGCATGATGCCGTTGATCTCCGGTCGGTCGCGGTAGATCGCCGCGTGCACGATCGTCTCGATCGACGGCTTCAGATTTCCCTCATACTCCAGCGTATGCAGATTGGCAATAACCATCTGCTCCGCGTACAGACGCTCGTAATCCATGCCGGACGGCGTGATCACCATATAGTCGTCGTCGATGCGCGCGGAAATGTTGCCCCAGGTCCCGGCCACGAGGCCGCTGCGGTACATTTTCTGCGCAATGTCACATACCTCCGCCTGCATCAGTTTTGCTTTTTCCCGATTCATAACCTTATCCTCCTATACTCTTTATGCGCGTTTCGTCAAACGGACGCCAGGCGTCCGAAACCGCCGAATAATTTTTTTACTCAGACAGGTCAGCCGGAGCATCCCTTTCGCCTCCGGCTTCCCCGATACTTTTCTCAATATCACTATCAGCATCCGTATCAGTGTATCAGTACCGGTACTGATACAGCAGATGCTCCCCGTTCATAAACCGGCGCACGTCGGCCACGATCTGACGAGTGTGGTTCACCAGCACGTCGTCGGTCGCGCCCGCAATGTGCGGCGTGATCACGACATTGTCAAGCTCCGTGATGTACGGATGGTTGCTCGCCAGCGGCTCCTTCGCGTACACGTCGAAGGCCGCGCCCGCAATCCGTTTTTCGCGCAGCGCGTCGATCAGCGCCTCCTCGTCGAGAATCGCGCCCCGGGAAGCGTTGATAAAGTAAGCGGTCGGCTTCATGCAGGCGATCATCTCACGGCTGATGCAGCCCTTCGTCTCCTCCGTCACCTTCATATGGCAGGTGATAAAGTCAGACTCCTGCATCAGCTGCTTTAAAGTCTGCGCCTTGCGCACGCCGAACTCCTCCACGTCCAGCTCGCCCACGAAGGGATCGTAAATCAGCAGCTCCATGCCGATCGCGCGCGCGATTCTGCCGACCCTGCGGCCGATGCTGCCGTAACCCACGATGCCGAGCGTCTTGCCGTGAAGCTGCGTGCCCTTGAACACCATGTACGGCGAATCCATGTCCATGTCCCAGATCATGTCGACCTTCAGGCCGTCCTTGGTCACCTTCTTCGCCTCCGGATTGCCCGTAAACTTACCAGCCTTGAGCGCGCTGTGCGCCATCGGGATGCGGCGGGCGATGGAAAGCATGAGCCCGATCGTCATCTCCGCCGTGGTGTCGGAATTGCGGCCCGGCGTGTAAAGCACCGGAATCCCGCGCTCCTTTGCGGCCGCCATGTCCACGTTGACCGGCGTCGCCCGCGTGCAGGCGATCAGCTTGAGATTGGGCGCAGCCTCGATCACCTTTCTCGTGATGTCGTCGTAGCTGGTGATGATCATGTCGGCGTCCTTCACCTTTTCCGCCAGCTCCTCCTCGGACATCTTGGGCAGCCCCAGCGCCCAGCCGTCCTTGACCACTTCGCCGATCTCATACAGCGGCTTCAGTTCCTCCTCGTCATACTCCGCGGTAAAAAAAATCTTCATTTCTGTCCGTTCTCCTCTCCTATGGCCTTGATTTTTTTATTCATCTGATGCCTGTAATCCCAGATCTCCTGATAATGCAGCCGCGCCTTGCGGTACAGCTCGTACAGGAGGTCGTATTTGCGCGCGTTTACGGCGTCCGGCTCGTATACGCGGCTGAACGTGCAGGCCTTTGCCACCGCTTCCTCATAGTTCTCATACAGGCCGAGGCTGACGCCCGCCATCAGCGCCACGCCCTTGGCCCCCAGCTCCTTGCCGGCCGGGATCATCACCCGCATGCCCACGACGTCAGCGATCATCTGCGCCCACACCGGGCTCTTGGCGCCGCCGCCCGCAAGGAAAATCGTGCCACTCTTGTCCACGTCCGGCAGGCAGTCGCGGATGGAAAGGCTGATGCCCTCGTAGACGGCGCGAATCAGTTCCGCCCTCGTCGTCACCTGGCTGATACCGAAAAAGCTGGCGCGCGCATACGGATGATAAAACGGCGCCCGCTCGCCCGCCACGCCGATGTACGGGTGGTAAACGACTCCGCCGCAGCCCACCGGCGCGCTCTCCACAATGCGGTCAATCTCGTTGAAATCCCTGGTGCCGGCGATGTTTTCCAGCATCCAGTCGATGTTGGGCGTACCGTTTAAGGTCGGCTGCAGCTCCACAAAGAGATCGCCCAGCGGATGCTTTTCAAAGCGGGTGTTCTCCGCCCCGAACTCGCAGTCCTCCCTGCGCATCACAATCTCGCTGGCGCAGGTCGTGCCCAGAATCACGCACACGTCCTTCTCGTGGATTGCGCCCAGCCCCAGAGCCGTGGCCGAAGTGTCCAGCGCGCCCGCAATCACCGGCAGGCCCCGTTTCAGCCCCACCTCGTCGGCAAAGGAATCCAGCAGCGTGCCCACAATCTCGTCGGAGCGCACCGGATCCGGCAGGTAGCTGCGGTAATCCTCCAGGCCCAGCGCCTGCAGCACCTCTTCCGCAATTCCGCCCCGGCGGGCATCCACCATCGAGGTCAGGCTGTCGGTGAGCTCCGCGCGGATCTCGCCCGTCATCTTAAAGCGCACCCAGTCCTTGCAGAATACCAGCTTGTACGCCCGGTCCAGGACCTCCCTGCGGTTTTCTTTCATCCATTTCAGCAGGATCATCTGGCTGCCGAGCAGCGGCGGCGTGCCGGTCGTTTTGTAGTACAGCTCCCCGGTCTGCGGGTGCTCCTCGGTCAGCGCCTGCACCTCCTTCACCGCCCGTCCGTCGCACCAGAGTATTGCGTTCTGGACGGGATTGCCCTCGCGGTCGATCAGCCAGCAGCCCTCGCCCTGGCCGGTCACGCCGACGCCGAGGATCTCCGCCTGCCGCGCCTCCTCCGACTGCGCCACGTCGCGCACGCACGCCTTTACATTTTCCCAGACCTCGTTCATATCCTGCTCGACCTGGTTGCCCGGCCCGTTGATGGTCCGGCTCTCGCGGCTGGCCACGCGCGCCTCGTTTCCATGCTCGTCAAACAGCACCGCCTTTACGTTTGACGTCCCCACATCAATTCCCAATATGTATTTCATCCGAATCCATACCTCCTAATACTGCTCCTCCATCACCTGCCGCGCCGTCGTCTCGTCGATGATCAGCGTATTGATGCAGCCCGTCTGCAGCGCCGCCCGCAGCGCCGCCACCTTTTCCCGGCCCGTCGCCACCAGCACCGTGTTGTCAATCTCTTTCAGGCACTCCATGTCGGCGTTCAAAAGACGCCCCGAGAGCGGACAGTTGTCCGAACTGCCGTCGATGCGGATCGGATTCATGCCAATGTCGCCGACAAAGCCCTGCGCCCGCAGAATGCGGATGTCCTCGCCTGTAATCATGCCGCTGCGGTACATGGTCGACTGTGTGGTCAGGTCGCCGACGCCCAGCAGCGCGATGTTGCAGCGCTTCATCATACGGAACACGGCGCGGATGCTCTTTTCCTGCAGCAGCCAGCGCTTCGACTCCTCGTGTTCCACCACCACCGGCGCGTACAGGATGTGGCTCGGGCAGTCCAGACGGTTCGCCAGCTCGCGGGCGATCTCGTCCGATTTCATCACCGGACGCTCGATGTTCTGCGCGCCCATCAGCTGCACGACGCAGCACTCGCTGCGCGGCATGTACGTCATCTGGCCCACCACCTGCGACAGCGTCCTCCCCCACGAGACGCCGATGATGTCGCCCTGGCGGATGATCTCCGCCAGATACTGAGCAGCCACATTCGCTACTTTATATATAAGCGTATCTTTTTCTCCGTAATCGGTCACGACGATCGCCTCTTTGAGGCCGAAGCGCTCCTCGATCCGGTTCTCAAGTCCGATGTTGTCGCGTTCATATCCGTGTATGTTGACCTGCACGATCCCCATATCCGGCAATGAATGGATAATCTGATTCACTTTCTGTCTGGTAAAGGACAGACGTTTTGCTATTTCATCCTGCGTCATCCCAAGTGTATAGTACCAATAGGCAATTTTTATGTATAAATTACGATTCATCGCTCCCTCTCATTCTTACTGCAAATGTAATTTTAAATTACATTTGTCATATCAGTATATCCTGTTTTCCCGTACACGTCAATCCCAACGTTGTCCCACAGCCTTTGTTTTACCACACAGAACGCTTACAGAAAAGGGGCTGCTGCAAAAATGTGTCGGAACATTGCTTGCAACAACCCCCTCGTTCAACTGTTTTTGTTTACAGCAGCTCAAGAATCCCGTCGGCCATCGCCGTCAGGATAATGCAGCAGGAGGTAGCTCCTGCGTCCAGAACGCCGCGTGAGCGCTCGCCGAGCCGGCTGGAACGGCCGTATTTCGCCACCATATCCTTGGTGGAATCGCGGCCCGCCGCAGCAGCGGCTTTCATCTGCTCCAGCGCCTCCTTAAAGTCCGTGCCGTCCTCCCCGGCTTTTTTCAGTACGTCTACCGACGGGGACAGCGTGTCCACCAGCGTCTTGTCGCCCACTCTGGCGTCCACGATCTCGCACAGGCCCTCAAGGCCCGCCTCCAGCATCTTTGCGAGGTCGGCCACGCCGATCTCCTCCAGGTCTTCCCCTGCCTCGGCCATATCCATCAGGATGGTGCCGTAGATCGGGCCCATGGAACCGCCGATCTCGTTGAGCAGGATCATGCCGAGCTCATCCAGCCCCTCGGTGAAGCTGAACTCCTCGTCCTTGAAGCGCGTCTCAAAGGTGGTGAAGCCCTTGTTCATGTTCATGCCGTGGTCGCCGTCGCCGATCAGGCCGTCCACTTCGCCCAGATACGCCTTGTTGTCCTGAATGCCTTTTACCATTTTCAGCAGAACCGGCTTGCCGTCCGCATTTTTAAATGTGCTCATGTTCTTCTTCCTCCCGTCGATTCTCAGAACTGCTTGAGTCCCATGCTGTTTGCCGGCATGTCGATCAGCTCTTTCAGCTCGTCGTCCAGCTTCATGACGGTCAGGGTAGCGCCCATCATATCCAGAGAGGTGAAGTAGTTGCCTACGTATGCCCGGTGCGTCTTGATGCCTTTCTCCTTGAGGAGACGGTCAATCTCGTCGTACAGCACGTACAGCTCCATCACCGGCGTCGCGCCGAGTCCGGAAACCAGCACCACAACCTCGTCGCCCTCCACGAACGGGTAGTCCGGAAGAACGATGTCCACCATTCTCTTTGCCATCTTCGCCGCGCTCTCCAGCTGGCAGACCTCGATGCCCGGCTCGCCGTGGTGGCCGATACCGACTTCCATGGTGCCGTCCTTGATCTCAAAATTCGGATGGCCTACTGCCGGAAGCGTACACGGGGTAAGGCCGATGCCGACGGAACGGGTGTTGTCGATCGCCTTCTGCGCCGCCGCAATGACCTCGTCCAGGCTGCCGCCCTTTGCCGCTTTCGCACCGCCGACTTTCCACATCAGCACTTCGCCGGCCACGCCGCGGCGTTTTTCTCTCTGATCCTTCGGCGCGGAAGCGACGTCATCGTTCGCCACCACGGTCTTGACCGTGATGCCGGCCTTCTTCGCCATCTTCACCGCCATTTTGACGTTCATGTTGTCGCCGGAATAATTGCCGTACAGGCAGGCAACGCCATTGCCCTGGTCAACCGCCTTGGCTGCGTCCAGGAACGCCGCCGCCGTCGGGGACGAGCAGATTTCGCCGACCGCCACCGCGTCGCAGAGATTGACGCCGCAGTAGCCGACAAACGCCGGCTTGTGGCCGGAACCGCCGCCGGTGATCACGCCGACCTTGCCCTCCGGGATGTTTTTCGCCTTGATCACGCGCGGATTCTCTGTCGCCTCCACGATGTCGCTATGCGTTTTCAGAAAGCCCTTGAGCATCTCGTCTACAATATTATCCGGATCGTTTAAAATACGCTGCATAATCTTATTTCCTCCTCAGACGTTATATCGCTGCAATACTGCCTAAAATCTTATGCCTCCATATCCGGCACCAGCACTACCTTCAGCGCGCCGTTTTCGCCGGTCTTTGCAATGTGGAAGCCCTCTTCCCATTTCTCAAGCGGGAACTTGTGCGTAACGACGCCCTCGGTCGGGAGCTTGCCGTTGGCAATCCACTCGATCACGGTCGGATAGGTGAACGGACTCAGGTGCACGCCCAGCAGATCCAGCTCTTTGCGGTCGGAGATGATGCTCCAGTCTACCGTTACCGGTGCGCCGAATACGGAGAACTCAACGAAACGGCCGAGCTTGCGGATGCAGTCCAGACCCTGCTGTACGCTTGACGGATGTCCGCTTGCCTCGATATAGATATCGCAGCCGTAGCCGCCGGTCAGCTCTTTGATCTTCGCCACAACGTCCTCTTTGCCCGGGTTCATAACCAGGTCAGCGCCGAACTCTTTCGCCTTCTGCAGACGCGCGTCGTTCATGTCGAGCACGATCAAAAGCTTCGGGTTCGCCTGTCTGAGCGCGCCCACCATGCCGAGGCCGAGCGTGCCGACGCCGGACTGTACCACAACGTCCGTGGTCTTTACCTGTGCGCGGTCTACGCAGTGGAAGGAGCAGCCGTACGGCTCGATCAGAGCTGCCTGCTCGATCGGCATGTCGTCCGGTACCAGGTACGGGATTGCTTCCTTGGTCAGCTTTACATATTCCGCCATACCGCCGTTGACGTTGTTCTGGAAGCCGAACAGGTCGTGCTTCTCGCACATCCAGTGACGGCCGGTCTTACAGAACATGCACTCGCCGCAGGGAACGATCTGCTCCGGGCAGATGCGGTCGCCCAGTTTCCAGTTGCCCTTTACGTTCGGGCCCATCTCCACAACCTTGCCTACGAACTCATGGCCCGGGATCATCGGCTCCTTGATGTATTTCGGCTGTCCGTCGAAGCCCCAGAAGCTCGCCGCGCCTGCAAATGCCTTGACGTCGCCTGCGCAGATGCCGCACGCTTCTACCTTCAGGATCATCTCGCCCTCGCCTGCTCTCGGCGTGTCGACCAGCTCAAATCTGTAGTCGCCCGGTGCGTATGCAACGATTGCTTTCATTTTCTCTGGTAAATTGCTCATAATAATTCCCTCCTGCAAATTTAAAATTTAATATATAATACCGGGGATTGTGCCGGTCCCTCCTGAAATCCGGACAGTCTCTTATCCCCCGATTACCTGTGTTTACCGCTCGCGGATGCGCTCGCCGGTCTTCAGGTCGAACAGGTGCGTCTTCTCTCCGCGCACCTCCAGCTTGATGATGTCGCCTGCTTTGTATCTGGTCTCGTCGTCGGTGATCAGCATCAGCAGCGTCTCGCCCACGTGGATACCGATGCGGCGCTCGTCGCCCAGGTTCTCGAAGGTCGCCACCTTCTCCGGGCTGCCCTTGGAATCCGCCCCGCCGATGAGGACGTCCATCGGGCGCACGCCGACCTTGCACTTGAAGCCGTTGCTGACGACGTTGTTGTAGCGCTCCGGCACCACGATTCTCAGATTACTGTTCTCAAACGTGAACAGGAAATGATCCGACTCGCCGACGATCGTCGTCTCGAGGATGTTCATCGGCGGCTCGCCGATAAACGACGCCACGAACTCGTTGACCGGGTCGTCGTACACCTCGGCCGGTGTGCCGAACTGCTGCAGCACGCCGAGGTCGATGATCGCGATCTTATCCGCCAGGGACATTGCCTCCAGCTGGTCATGGGTGACGTACACGGTGGTGCATTTGATCTCGTTGATCAGACGCTTGATCTCGGTACGCATCGCCTGACGCGCTTTGCCGTCCAGGTGGGACAGCGGCTCGTCCATGAGCAGTAGCTCCGGACGGCGGATGATGGCGCGGGCGATGTTGACGCGCTGCTTCTGGCCGCCGGAGAGCTTCACCGGCATCTTGTCCAGCAGGTCGTCGCACTGCATCAGCGGAGCGATCTCGCGCACGCGGCGGTCGATCTCCGCCTTGTCCACGCCCTTTGCCTTTAAGTTGAAAGCGATATTGTCGTACACCGTAAGCGGCGGATACATCGCGTAATCCTCGAATGCGAGGCCGATATGACGATCCTTCGGATGCAGGTTGTTTACCAGCACATCGCCGATGTAAATCTCGCCCTTCGTGATCTCCTCAAGACCGGCGGTCATGCGCAGGGTCGTGGTCTTGCCGCAGCCCGACGGGCCCAGCAGCGCGATGAACTCGCCCTGCTCCGCCACGAGGTTCAGGTCCTTTACCGCGTAATCGTTCTGCACATTTTTCTTTTTGCCGGAATTGTCATAACGTTTATAGAGATTTTTTATTGTCAATCCTGCCATATCCTAATCCTCCCACTTCGCAACCGCTTTGATCTCTGCTTCGTTGTATCTGGACTGATACACCTTGGTGCCAGCGTCAAAGAACATGGAGTGATCCAGCATCAGATCCACATAGACATCCTGGTCGATCTTGACATGCAGGCCGTTCGGCGCGATCATGCGCAGCTGCTGGCCGCCCATCTCGGCCACGATCACCGACTTGTTGCCGATGCTCTCATAGCTGTACACCGTGCACTTCAGGTAGCCTTCCTGCGGAGTAAAGGAGTATTTCAGGTTCTGCGGGCGAAGTCCCATGTCCACTGCGGAAGCGCCGAGCTGGTCGAACTTCGCGAACAGGTCTTTGTCCTTCGGAAGCACATAGGTCCTGCCGCCTTCCTGCATCGTGAACGTGTAGCCGCCGTCCTTCTTCTCCAGTCTGCCCGGAATCAGGTTGATCTCCGGGTCGCCCATCAGCTGTGCCACAAATTCGTTGCACGGCATGTAGTAAATCGCATCGCCGGTGCCGATCTGCACCACCTTGCCCTTGTTGATGATGCCGATGCGGTCGCCCAGCGACATCGCCTCCATGAAATCATGTGTGACATAGATACTGGTGGTGCCGAAGTTGACCTGGATTTCCTTGAGCTCGGTACGCATCGCGTTGCGCAGCTTCGCGTCCAGATGCGCCAGCGGCTCGTCCATCAGGAACACGCGCGGGGAACGCACCAGCGCGCGTCCCATCGCCACACGCTGCTTCTGGCCGTTGGAGAGCTGGCTCGGCAGACGCTGCAAAAGATGATCCATTTTCATCATCTTGGAAACTTCTTCGATTTTCTGTTTTATGTAGGCTTCGTCGCGCTTATAGAGCTTGCTGCGCAGCGGGGAAGCCATATTGTCGTACACCGTCATCTGCGGGTACAGCGCGTAGTTCTCGAATACCATTGCCGTGTCGCGGTGCGCCGCGTCCACAAGGTTCATGATCTCGCCGTCGAACTTCACCACGCCCTCATCCGGCATCTGAATGCCGGCGATGCAGTTGAGGATGGTCGTCTTGCCGGCGCCGGCCGGTCCGAACAGCACAAAGAATTCATTTTCCTTGATATCCAGGCTGATTCCGTCAAGCGCTGTAACTTTCCCGAATTTTTTTGTGATATTTTCAAGTTGTATTCTCGCCATATTCTCTCTCCTATCATCCCTTCACTGCACCGAAGCTCAGACCACGCACAAGGTGTTTCTGAATGCAGAGTGCAAATACAATCGCCGGTAATGCCGACAGAGTCGCCGCTACCGCCAGCTGTCCGTAGTGGGCGCTGCCGGTGCCAAGGAATTTGGTGATGGCAACCGTGATCGGCTGAACGTTTGTGCCGGCCAGAATCAGCGGGAACGTGAAGCTGTTCCATGCAAAGATGAACGCCAGCAGGGCCGCAGACACAAGGCCCGGCTTGATCAGCGGGAGCAGCATCTTGAAGAAGATCTGATACCAGGAATAACCGTCCACCTCCGCGGCATGCTCGATTTCCACCGAGATATCCTCGAAGTAGCCTCTGACCACCCAGATCAGCAGCGGCATGGAGATCAGCTGGTATACCCAGATCAGTCCGAAATAACTGTCGTAAATATGCAGCTTCTGGAAGATCATGAACAGCGGCAGCACCACCAGGATCTCAGGAGCAAATTTGAAGGAGAGGATCTGGAATGCGATATCCTCTTTTTTCTTGAAATTGTATCTCGCCAGCGCGTATGCAGCCGGAACGCCCGCCAGCACGGACACGGCGACTGCGCCTGCCGATACGATCAGACTGTCCCGCAGATACCGGAGATAGTCCGTCTCAAACAATACGACTCTATAGTTGTTCAGCGTCGGGTGGAAGACAAACGTGGTCGTGTAGATCTCCGCATCCGGCTTAAACGTCAAGATCACCATCCAGATCAGCGGGAACAGTGCGAAGACCGCATAGATCACCAGCAGAACATTCTGGACAATGGAACCCAGTAAGCTTTTATTCGTTTTCATGCTTTACATCCTTTCTGACTTATTATTCGTGAGGGCGTCTGCGCCGGAATCATTCTTCCAGACCCAGAGCCTGACGCTGTGCCGCGCGCTGTCTCTTTACAATCTGTTTTGCCACCAGATTGATGAACAGCCAGAGCACCAGGATGTACGGAAGGGCCGCGCCGAATTTCTGGAAATGGAAACCGGTCTGATAAGCCGTCAGGGACAGGTTCATCAGCGTGTTGCCCGGGCCGCCTTTCGTAAGACCAAAAATAACCGCATACTCCTGCAGAGCCGCCATCAGACGGAACAGAAGCGCGATGTAGAGGCTGGGTTTCAGCATGGGCAGCGTCAGATTGACGAAATTGAACCAGGGGCTGCCGCCGTCGATCTTAGCCGACTCAAACGGGGACTTCGGCAGGGACTGCAGTCCTGCCAGCACCAGCAGCATGCAGAAAGACGTGTTGATCCAGACGTCGATCATGACCACCGTCAGCATTGCGGTGGATGCGCCGGCTGCCCACGGGAAATTGTAGACGCCGAAAATGTTCAGGAACTTTTCCACGATACCCACGGAGTTGTTCAGCATCAGCTGCCAGATAATAGTCGCCGTAATCGGAGCCACCATCAGCGGGAAGATCAGCGCCACTCTGAGGATCTTGGAAAACTTGTTGTTGAGATTATTCAGCATCATAGCCACGCCCAGGCCAAGCAGCATTTCGATCACCGTACTGAAGAACGCGTACCGGACCGTCACCCAGAGGGCCTGCCAGAACGTCGACGACTGCAGGGTCGTAACCCAGTTGTTCAAGCCCACAAACTTGTAGACCGGCATGCGGAACGAATAACTCGTCAGCGAAAAGTAAATGGACATCACGAACGGAATCATGATTCCGATGGTGATGATCAGGGCCGGAGCTACGATCAGATAGGGACGCACTCTGGTCTTAAACGGCACTACATTCAGTTCACTGGCCGCAGCGCTGTTTGTTTTCTGCTCTTTCATTCTGTTTCCTCCAATTCTGATTTCTCTTTTTAAAAAAGCAAGGAGGGTCAGGTAACCCCTCCTTGCCTTTAACTAACCCATACAAACCATGATATATGAATCAATCAGTATTCGGTAAGGGTCATTATTCAACAACCAGGTCAGATACGACGGTGTCGAGGTTCGCTTTCAGCTGCTGCATCGCTTCCTCGGTGGAGGAATAGGTATCTGTCAGCACAAGGTCCTGAAGAACAGCTGCCCACTCGGTTGTGCACTCGAAGAAGTACGGCTGCGGTGTGAACTGAATCGTTGCGTTCGGAGCCAGAGCCTCGATTGCCTCAAGGTAGCCCTCGGATGCGCCTACAACCTCTTTGTACTCGTCGCTGTCCATAACGGACTGACGCGGAGTATCCGGGCTAGCGCCCTCGGTGCCTGCCCACTGCATGTAGTCCGGGCTGGTGAAGTACTGCAGGAAATACCAAGCAGCGTCTTTGTTCTTGGAGTCAGCGTTCATAGCCATGGACCATACCCAAACGTTAGCCTTCATATCAGCTTCGGTCTTGCCTTCCGGAAGCGGAATGGTCGTCCAAGCCAGGTTGCCAGCCTCTGCGGATGCGTCTGCCGGATAGTTCTGGAAGTAGCCGTTGCAGGTAGCGTCGAACAGCATAGCCGCCTTGCCTGCGCCGAGGTCGGAACCAGCCTCATACCAGGTGTAGGTGGACCACTGCGGTGAGCCGCCAGCCTTGATCAGCTGTACCCAGTAATCGGTCATAGCGATTGCTTCCGGAGAGTCAAGTTTGCAGACAAGCTTGCCGTCCTCGATCGCGAAGTCCTGAGCGCCCCATGTTGCGAACAGGGACATGTAGCCCGGATGGATGGTAGCCCAGTCACGCGTGCCGCGGAGAGCGATACCATAGGAACCGGAGCCTGCGAACTCCTGAAGATCGGTAGCAGCCTGAAGCAGTTCATCCGTGGTCGTCGGAACTGCGATGCCCTTCTCCTCGAAGACTCTCTTGTTGTAAGCCAGGTTGTTCATCTCCCAGCCCATCGGAAGAGCCCACTGGGAACCCTCGCCTACTGCATGGCCGGGAACCATATCCCAACGCAGAGCGCCTACAACTGCAGGAATGAAATCGTCGAAGTTATAATCCGGAGCGGTCTTGGTCGGATCATTGATGTAGTCATCAAGCGGCTCCATGTAACCAGCGGTGGAATACTCCCAAACCTGATATGCGCCGGTCATGAAAACGTCCGGATTGCCGGAACGGCTGCTCAGTGAAACGTTCAGCACGTCGAAGTAGTTTGCTTCCGGTGTGGAGGAATATTCCACATGGATACCGGTCAGCTCCTCGAACTCAGGCAGTTTCTCGATGACTGCCTTTGAATAGTTGTGCTCGTTGAAAGCTACGTTGATGGTCGTGCCGTCATATGCCTTCCAGTCGAAATCAGAGCCTTCGTCAGCGGATGCGGTGAAGCCGGTCAGCATCGTTGCTACCATTGCCGTGCTGAGCAGTACACTTAAAACGCGTTTCTTCATACTTTTTCTTTGCCTCCCTTGTTTAATTTTTAGTCAACGCTCTTTGCATAATTAAAAACCCCCGTGTCCAGTTTACCTGCCTGAATACGTTTTATGCAAAGTGTTATGATTATTATAGTATCGGGTATTACAATTGTCAAGTTTTTTTGCATTTGTCCACGCTTATTTTTTAAATCCTTCGTTCTTTTGCCTTGTGCCTCCGCGAAAACGCCCGATTTTTTAGTCGCTTTTACCTGTCAGGAGAACGGGAATCGCTTGAAAATACGGGGGTTTTAGTGTATGATTATTTAAGATTGGAGGGACATTCGATGAAGCTGTTTAATTATGAAGGCCCGTTTATGAGGTTCATGCTGCTGCTGAGCCGCCTGACGATTCTCAACCTGCTGTGGCTCGTCTGCTGCATCCCGGTCGTTACCGCCGGGGCGGCGACCGCGGCCCAGTACTACGCGGTCTCGCGGCTGATCGACGGAGACGCGGCCGTCTTTAAAAATTTCCGCGCAGGGTTCCGGCTGCACTGGAAGCGCGCCACCGCCGTCTGGATTTTCCTGGCGGCGCTCTGCGCCGCTTTCGCTATGACCAGCTACACGCTCTCCATCACGGAGATGCCCGGCCGCCAGGCGCTGAGCGTGATCTCCGCGCTGGCCTTCGTGTCCCTGTTTATGGTTATGCTGTGGTTTTTCCCGGTCATGCTTAATTTCCGCGGCACGCTGCGCGAAATCATCTTCAACTCCTTCGTCTTCGCTTTCATGTACGCGCCCGTCACCCTCATCGCCGTCGTGCTCTACGGGGTGCTGGTTTTCCTGTTCCTGCGCTTTTACCTTGTGCGCGGGCTGATCGTGCTGTTCGGGCAGGCGCTGATGGCGTACGCGATTTCGGTGCTGTTCGGGAGGGTGTTCCGGAAGTATAAGGAGTAAAAGGTATAGGCATAAAAGTGCCGGAACATCCGGGAGCAGAAATCTGCAGAGGTCTGCAGCAGTATTCGCCCCGGGTGTCCCGGCACATATATTTTGCACTGTTTTACTGTCGTTCAAAATTTCCGGACTGTTTCAAACGCAGCGCCGTCCTTAAATGTTCTCTCAGAACTTGAATGCTACCTTGAAATCGCCGTACTTGCCGGTCGCATACTCAAACGCTTTCTTCCAGTCCTCCAGCTCGAAGATGCTGGAAACCACGCCGTCGGTCTTCAGGTTGCCCTTGACCATGTTTTCGATGACGAACGGATATGCGTACGGGCTCAGGTGCGAGCCAAGGATATCCAGCTCTTTGCGGTCGCCGATGATGGACCAGTCAACTGTGGTCTCGGAACCGAACACGCTGAACTCAACGAAGCGACCCAGCTTGCGGGTAACGGTCAGGCCCTGGATTACGCTTGACGGGTGCCCGGTCGCCTCGATGTAAACGTCGCAGCCGTAATCCTCGGTCAGGGCTTTGATCTCCTTGTCAACATCGCATTTGCCCGGGTTGAACACAAGGTCTGCACCGAACTCTTTCGCCTTCTCCAGACGCTTGTCCTGCATATCGAGCGAAATCAGCAGTTTCGGATTTTTCATTCTCGCATAGGTAATCATGCCCAGGCCCAGCGTGCCCGCGCCGGAGATCACCACAACGTCCTCGTTCGTGATGCTGCCGCGGTCCACCGCGTGCTTGGAGCAGCCGTACGGCTCGATCAGCAGCGCCTGCTCGATGCTCATGTTCTCAGGCACTCTGCTGAGCACGCAGTTCTTCGGATACCGCACGTACTCCGCCATACCGCCGTTGTTGTAAGACTGGAAACCCAGCATATCGTGCGGCTGGCACATCCAGTAATGTCCGTTCTTACAGAATTTGCATTTGCCGCAGGGCACGATCTGGTCTGCGATAATGCGGTCGCCCAGCTCATAGCCCTCTACGTTCTCGCCCATCTCCACAATGCGGCCAAAGAACTCGTGGCCCGGAATGAAGGGCGGCTTTACCCACGACGGCTGTACGTCGTCGCCCCAGAACATCGCCGCGCCGTGGCTGCACTTGAGGTCGCCGGCACAGATGCCGCAGGCCTCGGTCTTGATGATGATGTCATCCGGGCCGCAGACCGGCGCCGGATATTCCGGCTCAAAACGATAATCGTCCTTGCTGTACGCCACCAGCGCTTTCATTGTCTTGGGTGTGCTTCCTTTGTTTGCCATAATTTATTCCACCTTTCCATTGTGATTCAGCTGTAGTGATTCATCTGTGCAAAACTGTAGAGCCGTAATGAGAATGCCGCAGAATACGGCACCCCTCGCAGTCAGACCTCAAACTGTCCCCACACGGTGTCAAGCGCTTTGCTGACCGCACGGTATTTCGCGTATTTCTTCTGATAGATCGCCGTCATCTCCGGATTCGGATAAATGCGGTCGGATACGTGCACCATGTGCTCCGCCGCTTCCTTGTAATCCTTGTATACGCCGGCCGCAATCGCCGCCGCCATGCCGCAGCCCAGCGCGCCCAGTTCTTTCGCGTCCACCGTCTCGATCGGGAATCCGAGCACATCCGCAAACATCTGCACCCAGACCCTGGAATTTACCGCGCCGCCCGCCATGCGGATCGCCTCCGGCGGCTTGCGGGAAATCAGCAGCTTATCAATATGAGTCTTGTGAGAGTAAACCACGCCCTCAAAAATCGCGCGCAGCATATGCGCTTTGTTGTGGTAGGTCGTCAGTCCAACAAACGCGCCCTTGCCCAGCGGGTGCGCGTTGGAACCGTAAAGGAACGGCAGGAAATAAACGTCGCATTTCTCAGGCTTCACGCTCGCCACCATTTCGTTTACCAGGCTGTAGAGATTGCTGCCCTCGGGAATCGGTTCGTTTTTCATACAGTTCTCCAGGAACCATTCCAGGTTGCCGGAGGACGTCGCACTGCTCTCCTCCACCAGATAGTAACCGGGAATTGCAAACAGCGAGTTCATGGCGATGCTGCCGTCCATGACCGGGGCTTTGGCAATGTATTCGTTCATGCTCCAGGTGCCGGCGATTGTACACAGCTCCTCCGTCGAGGTCACGTCCACCGCCACCGCGCAGGCGTCAATGTCGAACATGCCGCCCGCCACCGGCGTTCCCTCCGGCAGGCCAGTCAGCTCAGCAGCCTCCTTCGTGATCGTGCCGCACAGGTCATAGGAATATTTGATCGGAGCCAGCATATCGTAGACCTCGCCGATACCAAGCTTCTCCAGGATTTCCCGGTCAAACCGCGCATTCTTCACGTCCATCAGGCCGGAGCCGGAGATGTCGGTCGCCTCGCAGTAGGCCTCGCCGGTCAGACGGAAACGGATATAGTCCTTTACCGAAAACACATACTGAATGTTATCGTAAATCTCTCTGTGATGCTCCTTGAACCACGCCAGCAGCGACACCTGCTGACACGCCATAAACTCCTGGCAAAGCTGGTCATGCACTTCGTCGTACACGCCGCTCTCTTTCCATTGCTCCGGATACTTCCAGGCACGGCTGTCCGTGGAAATGATTCCGTTGTAAGCGGGCCTACCGTCCTTGCCCCACGGATACAGCCCCTTGCCATGTCCGCAGACAGCAAGGCCGAGAACGTCCTTTCCGTCAATTCCGGCTTTTTCCAGCGCGCGCTTCACGCAATCGCAGTTCGCCAGCCACAGTTCCTCCATGTCGCGCTCCGTGTAACCGGATTTCGGAGTAATGACTTTCGTCTGCTTCCCGGCAGTCGCAATTTCTCTGCCGTCAAGGTCAAACACCGCCGCCTTGGTCGACGTCCCGCCGTTGTCCAGGCCCATTACATATTTCGCCATCACTGTCACTCCTTCCCAATCATCCCGTCCGGCGCAGAAATCGTTTTTCTCATCTGTTTTTCTGATATTTCTCCACCAAACTGGGAAAATTATACAATAATGTGGGAATATTATAGCATTCTGTAAGCAAAAAGGCAATTACATTTTTCCTCCGGCTTTACTTTTGTCCGAAATTTCACGAATCCTCCAGCCCGGAAAGCCGCACAAATTCCTCCAGATTCTCAGCGCGGGCAGCCAACTTGTGCAGGCGGCGCAGCACATCAAGATCCCGTTCCCGCATAATACGTTCACGCAGGCCCGGAGGCACTGATCCAAGCTCTTCGAGCAGTTCCAGTACAGCCTCTGCTTTACCTTCTATTTTACCCTCAATTTTACCTTCTATTTTTCCCTCCATTCTCCCCTCAATTTTGCCTTCTCTTCTGCCCTCTTTTCTGCCTTCCTCCCAACCTTCTTCCCTGCCCTCTTCTCTCAAAATCCGCTTATGGTCCTCCTCGTCGTATTCATAGATACTCATCTTGATCGCCTCCGCCCTGTTCTTTCGCAGGAAGTCAGCCAGCACGCCCTCCCGGATGCACTCATCCACCGCATATTTCACCGCTTTTTCAAGCGGCATTTTTCGCGCATACTCCCGCACACGACTGGTATACTCAGCGTAATCCCGCAGCGTCCGACTGGCTTCCATCAGCCTCCTGTTATTCCCAATATTAATATTCCACATCGTCGCTGTCAACTCCAACTGCGGAGTTTCCTCCGCGATCTTAAAGGAGTCCGATAACCGCAGCGTCATCCGCTCCGGCATCGCTTCCTGACCGTTATAAAAGATCAGGAAATGCGGAGTATCCAATGGAATCCGTTTTCGGCCATACAAGTCCGCGCCCCGCAGCATCCCGGAATACAAATCCGCAATGTAAAACAAGAAACGCAGCGGAAGATTCGGGTTGCGGGTTGACTGATGCTCATAAAGGGAAAGACGCGAGTCGATGACAAACGACAGGTCGTTGCGCATGGACATGTAAATCGCGTTCTCCAAAGTATTGACTTCCAGCAGTTCCGCGTCCTCATAATGCGTCCCGTTCACAGCGTTGTACAGTTCCAGCAGATTCTCTTTCTCGCTGAAAATCATGGCAAACAATCTGGCCTTGTAAGTACGGTCGGCGCTGGGATGTTCTGCAGGCGTTTTTTGAGTGGACTTTTGAGCAGCTTTCTGAGTTGTTCTTTGAGTGGACTTTTGAACAGCTTTCCGCGTAGTCTTTCCAGCGTTCTTCTCAACATTTCTCCTGTTATCGCCCTGAGAACCTGCATTCTTCCTGACTTTTCTTCTCGATTTTGGCATTGCACACCTCCATGCTCTTTGACAATTTCCCGGTTCCAAAAGCATGAAAGTTTCCAAATCAAACGTCCGACAATAGAAATTGCTTCAGATGCGACATATCATTCTGAAAACAGATTGGAATTCTTGCTTTGCTCTCTATTGTATCATCATCGTTTCTATATTGCAACATAAACTTTATAAAATATCTTTATTGTTTTTATATTTTGTTCAGGTAAAAAATATAGTAACCGACAAATAAATCTGCCGCTTACTATATGTCTATAGGCTTTCTTTACTTCTCTGTCTTTTCTTTGCTAGCGCTGACCAACCCGCCCGGAAAGCCATTCCTGCGTCGTATCCACAATGTAAGCTTTCAGACAGACAGGATTGCCCTCATTTCTGATCTGATTCTTCGGAAAGCTGCACAAATTCCTCCAGATTTTCAGCGCGGGCAGCCAATTTGTGCAGGCGACGCAGCACGTCAAGATCCCGTTCCCGCATAATACGTTCCCGCAGACCTGCAGGCACTGGTCCAAACTCTTCAAGCAGTTCCAGAACAGCCTCCGCTTTACCTTCTATTTTACCCTCCATTCTCCCCTCAATTTTGCCTTCTCTTCTGCCCTCTTTTTTGCCTTCCTCCCAACCTTCTTCTCTGCCTTCTTCCCGTCCTTCCTCTCTTAGAATCCGCTTATGGTCCTCTTCGTCGTATTCATAGATACTCATCTTGATCGCCTCCGCCCTGTTCTTTCGCAGGAAGTCAGCCAGCACACCCTTCCGGATGCACTCATCCACCGCATATTCCACCGCTTTCTCAAGCGGCATTTTTCGCGCGTACTTCCGCACACGACTGGTATATTCCGCATAATCCCGCAGCGTCCGGCTGGCTTCCATCAGCCTCCTGTTATTCCCAATATTAATATTCCACATCGTCGCTGTCAACTCCAACTGCGGAGTTTCCTCCGCGATCTTAAAGGAGTCCGATAACCGCAGCGTCATCCGCTCCGGCATCGCTTCCTGACCGTTATAAAAGATCAGGAAATGCGGAGTATCCAATGGAATCCGTTTTCGGCCATACAAGTCCGCGCCCCGCAGCATCCCGGAATACAAATCCGCAATGTAAAACAAGAAACGCAGCGGAAGATTCGGGTTGCGGGTTGACTGGTGCTCATAAAGGGAAAGACGCGAATCGATGACAAACGACAGGTCGTTGCGCATGGACATGTAAATCGCGTTCTCCAAAGTATTGACCTCCAGCAGTTCCGTATCCTCATAATGTGTCCCGTTTACGGCATTATACAGCTCCAACAGGTTTTCTTTCTCGCTGAAAATCATGGCAAACAGCCTGGCCTTGTAGGTACGGTCGGCACTGGGAGGTTCTGCGGGCGTTCTCTGGGTATCTTTCCGGATATCCTTTTGAGCAGTTCCATGGACAGTTTTGATGTCAGTTCTCTGAGCAGAATTTTGTGCAGCTCTCTGCGCAGTACTTCCAACCTCTTTCTCTGTGTTTTTCCCAGTGTTATGAACAGTTTCCCTAGTACTTCTTTGAGTACCCTTTTGAGCAGCCTTCCTGGCGGCTGTACTTTGAGTAGTTTTTGAGGCAGCTTTCTGTGTCGTTCCTTGAGCGGATTTTCGGACGACCCTCTGTATAGTACTTCCATCCTCTTTCTTTGCTTTTTTCTCCACACTTTCTTCTACATTTTTCTCAACATTTCTCCCGATATCTCTCTGCTTACCAGCTTTCTTACCGGCCTTCTTCCCGGCTCTTCTTCTCGATTTTGGCATTACACACCTCCATGCTCTTTGACGGTTTTCTGGTTCCAAAAGCATGAAAGTTTCCAAATCAAACGTCCGACAATAGAAATTGCTCCCGATGCGGCATAACATGCAGAAAACAGACTGGAATTCCTGCTTTGCCCTTTAGTGTATCATTATCGTTTATATAATGCAACATAAACTTTATAAAATTTCTTTATTATTTTTGACGTGAATTTGTGCTAAAAAAATAGCAAACGAAAAATATTTTCATCGCCTGCTACAAGGATATATTTTAAAATGCATACCCAATTTTGAAACCGTTATAGTTTAAACGAAAGTACGTACCCGATTTATTCTGCCCTTAGATCAACGTTCCCGCCGGTTCCCGCGTTCCTGTCATGTGTCTGTCCAGCATCCTCGGTTCCTGCGCCCTCGTCGTCTGTCCATCCGACGGCATCTGCTGTCCATCCAACAGCCTCTGCTGTCCTGTCTGCTGTCCATCCGACGGCATCTGCTGTCCTGTCAACTGCCCATCCGACAGCATTTACTGTCCCCTCAGCTGTCCCGTCTGCTGCCCATCCAACGACGTCTGCTGTCCTGTCAGTTGTCCATCCGATGCTGTCTGCGGCTGCTCCGCCGCCTGCCCTTCCGGCAGCGTCTGCTGTTCCGTCGCCGTTTCTTCTGTCTCCGCCGCCTCCGCATCCAGGAGCCCGACCACAATATAGACATCGACCTGCGCCGGGAGCTGAGTGTCCTCGCCCGGCTCGATTCCCTCCGCCGGGGCGCCGTAAATGATATCGGTATCCGGGAAATACGCCTGCAGGGTCAGCGCCGCGTGCATGGCTGCCTCCCCGCTGTAATAGATGACCGTGCGGTCCGACGCCTCCTGGCTGTAGGTCGCCATCGAGACATTGGAATACCCGTCCGCCAAAAGCACAGACTGCCAGTAGGCTGCCACGCCCGGCTTTCTGGTGCCGTTCAGAACCAGAATGGAAGACTGCAGATCCCCGGCGGTCACTTCCACCCCGCTGTCAGCCTGCGGTTCTGCACCGCTTTCCGTCTGGGATACCGGCCCGTTTTCTTTCTGCGCTTCCGCCCCGGACTGCGGCGTTCCCGTATTGGCCTGTCCTGCGGCCCCGTTCCCGGAGCCGTCCTGTGCCTCTGTCACAGTTTCCGTCTCAGTCTCGCGCGACCGTCCCGTGAGAACATATTCCGTCTCGCCCTGGGCAATCTCCTCCACCCTGCGCACAAATTCCTCATTCTTTTTCTTGGAATTCCAGATCAGGAAGGCAATGCAGCCGGCCAGAATCAACACCGCCGCTATGTAAATCACTGTATGCAATGAACTTGTTTTCCTGTTGTCGTTTTTTCCAGTGGACATGTCAAAAGTCCTCTCATCCCTCAGTAAAATAAATTTCTGTCCGGGAACAAACTCCCCCGTACCCCAAATAACCGGGCCGGGAAAGGACAGACGGCAGGCCGCCGGTCCCTTCCCTCCCTGCGGGACAGTAGCGCACGGCATTTATGCCTCTGTCTCTGTCTCCGTCTCTGTTTCCGCTGTATCAGGATTCAGCATAAGCGTGATGATTCCCGGGAACGGAAGCTTTGCTGAAATCTCGCCGGTTGCCGGATCATAGGAATCCACAGGCACCAGAACCGTCTCGCCGCTCTCTGGATCGGTCAGCACGATCACCAGATTTTCTGCCGTAACGTCTTCCCCGAGATCTTTCGCCGCTTCGACCACCATGGACATCTCGATGTCGCCGTCCGGTGTGTACATGACGCCGTCGTCGTTTTCGATGCTGAATTCCACCGGCGTCGAAAGCTGAATCAGGTTCGCCGGATTCACCTTCACATCGTTGGACATGGTGTACTCTCCGTTCGAATCAAGATCCGACGCGAGCACGGTGGTCAGCTCTTTGGCAAAGCTCTTGCCGTCTGTCAGCGCCTCGTAAAGCTCGGCGACGTCGGGAGCCTCGCTCTTGATCTTACTGATCATCTCCTTGTCGACTTCCTTCACTTTCGCGCTGTAGCCATTCGGAACGCCCTCAACCTTCGGCCGCTCCGGGACGGTCGGCTGGCCGATGCTTCCCTGAGCCATAACAGTGCCGGCCATGCTGAGAGCCAGCGCTGCCGCAGCGAAAATCGCAGTTAACTTTTTCATTGTCCTCTCCTCCTTTCCTCCATGATTTTTCCCGCAAAGGGAAATTGATTTATGTTCAAACCCCTTTCGGGGTTCAAACCAGGTCCGCTTCCCGTTGGCCGCTGCGGGTCAGATTTCCTCATAAAAGAGTTCAACCACCTTTTCCATGAGGGCGTTCCGGTCCACATGGAACTCATCATGGAGGCTGCCTGCGGCATTCTCTCCCTCCGGCCGGTAGTAACAGTCATGCGAATACTCCACAGCCTGTGAAAGGTTTACAAAGTCAAGGTATTTATTTTTGGTAATGCTCGTAAGCATGTAGCTGTCCATTTCTTCAATCTGATCCCACACGGCCCCGGGCTCGCTCTGCAGCCGGCCGCGGAGCGTTTCGACAAACGCGTCGATGAACGCCCTCTGGCGCTCCAGCCGCCCCTCGTTGCTGAAATCGGCATTCGTATCCCTGTAGCGCAGGTAATCCGTCACATTGGAATCGTCAAGCGTCACCGTCGCGCCCTCCTGCAGCTCCGGGTGCAGCGCGGCGACGTCGCCGTTCGGCACCGTCACGGTCACCCCGCCCGCCAGCCGGTTGATACAGGGCATGGACGACATGTTTGTGACCACGTATTCATTGATAGGAATGCCGCCCAGCAGGCCGGACACCGCCTCCACAAGATTCTGACAGCTCCCCTCTCCGCCGTCGCCGTAGCTGAACGCGTAGCCGAGGTGGCTGACATAGGTTCCCAGATCGTGGCCGTCCAGGGAATATCTGTGGATTTCCGTCATGGTATCGCGGCTTAAGGCGATGACCGTCATCTTCCCGTGCTTTTTGTC